>DATGIQ010000623.1:0-3283 GCA_035295665.1 Gemmataceae bacterium
TCGCTTTACCAGCTGGTGTGCTCGGCCAGCCACCTCCTGGCGACCAACGTCTCATTCGCCCCGCCGCGAACGTAACCGTTTGGTGGTCCGGGAACCGTTGGACCCGGGCCCGTCGCCGGGCGCATGGTCTTTCACCCCCTCTTGGAGGAGCTATTCATCATGACCACGACGTTACGAACGACCAGCGATGGCCAGCCGCGTAAGACGCTGGCCAGTCAAATCGACCGTCTGGACAGCATTCTCGATGGCCTGGACACCGCCCTGGCCGGAGCCGTGCAGGAAGCTGTCGGCCTGGCCGTCAAGGAGGCGGTGCAGGCGGTGTTGACCGAAGTGTTGACCAATCCCACCTTGCAGGAGCAACTGCGCCTGAACATGTCGGCCCCTGTCCGCACTGCGGAAGCCGATCGCCCGCTGAGTTGGCCGCAGCGCCTGCGGGAGGCGACGGTTCAGGGCGTGCGCTGGACGGTGCAGACAGTGCGCACAGCCGGCCATCGTGCCGGAGTGGGCTTGCTGGCGGCCAGCGTCCTGGCGACCGGCATCGCCTACGCGGCGCGTCGGCGGCTGGCCTCGGCGGTCGCCAGCGCCTATCGCGGCGGCAAGCGTTTGCTCGCCAGCACTGGCAGCACCGTGACGCGTCTTGTGTCGTCGTTTGCTTTGAGCGGTATCTGAGCGAACAGGGGAAGAGAGCAGGTCGGCCTGGCCGGTCCATTTTTCGGCGCGGGCGCAGGACGCCCGAACCGAAAAAGTCAGCCCGTGCAGTTGTACCACCTGTTGGCTTCCCCTTTGACCTTCCTCTGATGGAGAGATGTCCATGACGACGATGAACGCTTCCGGCCAGCCGCGCCCGACGCTGGCCAGTCAACTGGATCGCCTGGAGAGCATTCTGGAGCACTTGCACGAGACGTTCCAGCAAACCGTAGCAGCCACGGTCGAGCCGGCCGTGGCTCGCGTGTTGCAGCAAGCGGTGAGTCAGACGATCCAAGCGACCGTACCCCTGCTGCTTGACGCTCTGCGGGGCAACACGCCCTTGCTGCCCATGCTCCACGAGCCGCGGGACACCACAGCGCCGCGGACGCCGCCGGTTCGTGCGCTCGTGCTCGATGCCTGCGCCACCCGAAGAACGGTGTGGCGGCGGGTGCGGACCGCCTGGACAGCCTGGCTGGGGCAGACAATCGAGCAAAATGCCTTCCTCGCTGCTGTGGGCCAGCGGCTTCGCCGGTGGCGTCGTCGCTTGGTGTGGGCCTGCGGCAGCGGTCTGGCCGCGAGTTTGCTCATCTCGTGGACGGGACCGTGGCTGGGCATGACCGTTGGCTTCCTGGCCGGTTTTTTGCTCACGCTGATCGTGCCCGCGTGGCAACGCCTCCCCTCTTCTTTATCCCCGCGAAGCGATTGGGCCTAAACTTGGCGCTTGCGTTGGCGACAGGTCCGTTCCGCGTGATTTGCCCGCACCACAGCATGGCAACGAGCCCAGAACCCTTCTTAGAAACTCTCAATACCCGGTTTTCGGCCTGTTGTTAAGCAGTTTCAGGGGTATTGTTAGGGTTTCTTAAGCTCGCCGTGGAGCAGTGATGGACCACGGGATTGTCCTGGAGGAGTTGCACGCGACCGTACTGGCTCCTCCGGCACGACGCGCGGCCGACTAGATGGCCATGTACCGCAGTGTGAAACGCCAGCGTTTGCACCAGCGCCTGCGTCTGGCCATGGGCCCGATTCTACAACGCTCGCGTCCCTTGCGGCCGGTTCGCATCTATCTGTCCCACCGAGCGCAGAACAGCGCGATACGTCACGGGCCGACCCGGTTGAGGCTGGCTGCGATCCGGATGCCGAATGACAATGTCCACCGCTTACCGGCGCGTCCGCATCGTCGTGGACTGGGGCTGTGGCCTCAAGGGACAAGGCCTCGTCTGTGTTTCGTCCGCGCGACGAGACACGGACGGGGTCCTCCGCGATGGAGACGGCAGCCGCCAGGGCCAGCGTGCTTTCTTTTACGCATCAGCGCTCCGCTTCGCGAAAACACGCTCGCTTCGGTTGAATACCTACCCTTCTTGGCGCTTTACCGCATTTGCGGCAAGCCCGGCAAAGCCGGGCAGCTCAGCCCCTGCCGCACGTCGAAGTCCGAGGCGCTTCGCAGTCGTTCGCAGTCATTGTTGTCGCTTGGTGTTGCCTGGGGTAACGCGCGGGCGAAGCGGTCGTCGTCCGGAGCGAGCCAGCAACGAAACCATAAAGAAACATTTTCTCGGCCTGGTCAGGCGAGTGCATGGTGGTCCTTGCCCGACTTCTCCATCGGTTCTCGTTGCACTGCCTTGTGTATCTTCCCAAAAACATATTTGAAATCATGCGGCAGCGCTGTTACCGAGAGCGTTCCGCGGCGTGGCCCTGCGACGACTTTCAAAGCGCTGGTTGATGCGTGGCAGAGCCTAACATTGCCGGAGACGGGCTGATAAAGAACTCACCGACGGCGACTCTGTCGTAACTTCTTGGGTGTCCGAAAGGCTCTCGCAAGCACCCGCAAGAGCCGTTTTGCTTGCTCTTGGCTCCCCTAAGCAGCTGTCTGGGCGTGGAAAAGCAATGTTAAGAGGGGGTAGTGGTTCTCGGAGCGGCGCGGCGTGCGCCTTGAACCATGGCGGCAAAGGGAAACGAACGAGCGAGAGAGTGTGATTTTGCCGGGAAAAATAGCGGGTGAACGCTCAGCCGACCGCCGCGGTATGGCAAGTTTGCCACATTATGTGCCAACTCCAAGAGGTGGTTTGCAGCGGGGACATGGTACGCCGATGCTATTTGCTCGACCCGTGAGAAGTAACCAGCAAAGTGCTGTTCCAGCAAGTGTTCCAGCAGCACCGTCGCCACCGCACTCCGCAAGTCCTCCTGGGGATGTCCGCCCCAGCGGCGGATGAATTGCCAGACTTCCTCAGGCTCGGATTCGATGAATTCTCCCACCGCGATGATGGCCTGCCAGCGTGGATCGCTTCCGGCCTCAACAGGTTCACCGGGCAATAGCGTGTTGGCTTCGCGGATCGCTCGATGTACATCCATCCCAAGAGCTCACGAGGAAAAACGCCAAACAACACTGACTTTCATGATCGTGGCGCATCTATCACGCCAATTCGCCAACTGCGTGGCGAGTCTACCGCAGCTTCGAGTTCGATCTGCCTTCGTCATTGTCAAGTTCTTCGAACAAGCGGTCTAGCTTTGCTCGTGCCGGCTCACCGACGAATGCGATGGCCGACTCCAAATTATCAAACATCGGTGGAACGATTGTCCGGCACGTTGAGAACCCTCCACG
>DATGIQ010000624.1:0-22090 GCA_035295665.1 Gemmataceae bacterium
CTTCCCAACGTTGACGAAGTTCAAAAAGCTATTGAGCCCGCCCAGGTCCGGTAGACGGTTCAGATAGAGCTGGTACCAGCCGTTGATCTGGTGCGTCTGGGCTTCGGTGCTGGCAACAATCCCGTGAACGAGCGGCTCCAGGGATGGGGCACGGACATAGTCGGGCAGCTGAATGTTGTCGACTTCGCTGGCGCTGGCGCTGCGGCCCAGGGCATTCTGATAAAGGTCGGTGATGAAATTGGCGGAGTACGTGGCCGAACGGGACACGACGTTGGCCGTGCCGTCCTGACGCAGCTGGCTCCAGGGAGGAGCGACGCTGCTGGCGCCCACGTTCAGGATTTCCAGGTTGCTCGGGGAAAGGAGCGCTCCCTCCGATCCATAATTGCTAAATACAACGGCGATTTGATAACTGCCATCCCCGGTAAATTGGCCGACGGCGGGGGCATTGTATACCGGCAACGGCGGCGTACCGTTGAAGCCGGGAAATGAGAAGACCGAGTTGCCATTGGTGCCATCAAATCCCTGGAGGACAATTTGCCCCGAACCGCCATTGACGCCGCCCAGGATCACGTCCGCGTGACCGTTGCCTGCGATGTCCGGACCCACGATGGCCGAGCCATACAGCCCCTGGCCGGGGAACGCGGCCGTCTTCCAGATTTGCTGGCCGTTCGGTGCGACGGCGTACAGGTTGCCGGCAAAGTCATCAAAGACAACATCGAGCTGGCCATTGCCCAGCAAGTCGGCCACGGCCGGGGAACTCTGGACCGGCGCGCTGCCCGTGGTCGATCCGCCGGGACCGGTGACGAAGGGCCAGCCGGGGAGGATGTTCCCGTTGGGGTCAACAGCGTAGACCTCGTTGCCCGGATACGAGTTGCCGTTGCGATAGAAGAGGCCTGTGCCGACGACGACATCGAGAGTGCCGTTGCCCTGCAGATCGGCCAAGACCGGAGCGGACCAAATAACCTGATCGGTTTGGATTACCCACTCCCGTTTTCCTTCCCAGGACAAGCAATCGATGCGTCCCCCTGCCCAGTAGAACTGAGATGGGGCCGAGTCGCCGCCCACGACTACTTCCAAGCGACCGTCGCGGTTGAGGTCGCCGATGGCTACGCCGCTGAAATCGGTGTCGTCGTTGTTGAAGCGCCAAAAGACAGAGCCATCGGGACGGAAGGCCGTGATCTCGTGGTTGAACGAAGAGACCACAATATCGGGATTGCCGTTGTTCTCCAAGTCGCCGGCCGCGATCGAGCCGAAAACGCCATCAATGGTTGGGTCGGAAGAAGGAGCTTCGCCCGGAGACTGAACGCTGCGTGGCCAACCGGGAAGGATGGTGCCCGTCTGGGCGTTCCAGCCGAACACGATGCCGTGGGCATTGCCGGCGAACAGAGCGAGGCCCGAGGGCAAATTGACGAGGGCGGGAGTCGAGTAGAACGGCACGCCGGCGCCGAACGCGCCGGTGTAATACTGCAAAATCTGTTGAAAGTTCCCGGTGCTCTTGTTGTATTTGTAGGCGTAGATATTTCCGTCGCCACCCGGTGTGATGATTTCCTGCTGGCCGTCTCCGAAGAGATCGTGGACGATGGGGGATGGAGTAAAGGGCCCTTTCGAGAAATCCCACGCACTGTTGGCCCCGGGTAGATTGATGTTGGCCATCAGCGCTGGCGAAGAGGGGTTGTACCGACTTTCCAATATTTCAAACCACAACCGGACAGGGCGACGGGATCGCTGCGACATAGGGGCACTCCTCCAGACTGAAGCGATGATTTGGCAGCCCCTGGTAGCCGGCTCCAAAGCCACTACCGAGGTGATGACACCCGTACTGCATCGTGCCGCCACGGATCGCTCACGTAAGTGGATATTATAAACCCAAGCTTACGTTTCATTTGACGATTTGGCAAAATCCAACGAGAGTTCTTACATCTTACGACCCACGACAAGGTTGCGGTTCTTGCCCGGCAACCGTCATCTACAGCCGCTGGATATGGAATCCGCCATCGATAGGAATGGAATTTCCTGTGCTGAATGGAAGTTGTCCTGTCACCAAAGCCGTGACAGCTTTGCCGATGTCGTCGGGGGTGCCCCAGCGCCGGATCGGAGTCAGTCCGTCCCGGATGCGGCGGTCGTACGCTTCTCTCACACCGGCCGTCATGTCGGTATCGATGATCCCCGGACAGACTTCGTAGACTGCGATCCCGTATTCCGCCAGGCGAACGGCAAAGAGCTTCGTGACCATGCTCAGGCCGGCCTTCGAAACACAGTAATCGCCCCGGTTGGTGGAAACCGTGTAGGACGAGAGACTGGAAATGTTCACGAGGGTGGGATGAACCATCTGGGGGAGGAGCCGGATCATTTCGCGGGCCACCCGTTGGCACAGGAAATACGGCCCGCGCAGGTTCACGGCCAAGACGCGATCCCAGCTTTCCTCAGTAGCTTCCAGGAGATCGCGGCGGCCCGGTGAGGTGATGCCAGCATTATTGACGAGGACGTCGATTCGACCCCAGCGGGCCAGCACGGCATCGACCATGCGGTCGCGGTCGGTGGCGGTACTGACGTCGCCGCGGCAAAGAAGGGTGTCGCGCGATCGGCCAATCTGGGCTTGCGTCTGCCGGGCTGCGTCTTCATTGCCCGCAAAATTGATGGCCACAGCGTAGCCGTGCTGCGCCAGCTCCAGGCAAATGCTCCGGCCGATGCCGCGGCTGCCGCCGGTCACCAGGGCGACGGGGGGCTGGACCTTCTTGCGCGGCATGCCTCACACCAGGCTATCGAGTAGATATTTGAGCTTGCGTACCTCGGCATCCATGGCAAACGGCGCGTCGGGGATGTCGCAGATCTCGACGGTCAGGAGCCGATCGTAGTTGTACCGGGTCAGGTGCGAGATAATTCGGCCATACTCCACCTCGCCCTGGCCGACCCGTACCTGGAACTGTTCGGGGCTGCGACCGGTGTCGCGCAGATGAACATGGCGGACATAGGGAAAGACGGCATCGAAGCTTTTGCCCTGATTCGGGCCGGCAATGTAATGGCTCGGATCGAGCGTCAGTCCCAGGCCGGGTACACGCTTACACAGCTCGACCGCAGTCTCGGGAATTTCCGTGAGCGTGCCGATGCGCGTTTCCACCGTCAAGGCAATCCCTTCCAGGCTCGCCAGATGGACCAGAGCGCCCAGCCGTTTGACCTCGGCGTCGATGCCGCTGCCGGAAGAGGCGGCCGGGATGGTGATCACTGCTACCATGGAGAGCCGGGCGAGATGGCAAAGCGCTTGAAGCTGGCGCTGATAGGCTGCTTGGTCCGGAGCATCGATCTCGACACTGAAGGCAGCCGGGCTCAGGCTCGGACCGATGCGGATGCGCTGGGCGGCGATGCCCACATCCTCGACCACTTCCGACGGCCGAAGGTGTGGTCCTTGTTCATGGATAGCCACATCGACCTTGCTGAACTCCAGCTCGGCAATTTTGCGCAGGGCCTGGTCGAGCGGGGAGCGAGCAAAACAAAGCGTAGAACATGCAACGTACACGGCTGCCTCCGTGTGTTGAGGAAATCGGCACGTGATGGACGCCATTGTCAGAGCCGCGGCTTATACCGTCCTGTCGCATCGGAGGCAAGAGCAGCACAAGGCTCATTTGCAATTTCCAGAGGTTCCGATTAAGGAAGGATCTATGCGACCAATTCCGTCTTCACCCGCTGTCCTCCCCGCAACTTGGGCCCAGGTCCTGGATCAAGTCGAGGCAACACTACGCGTGGCAGAGAACGAGGCTGGCCAGCGTGGTGAGGCCATCCGTCAGTTTGCCTCCGCACCAGCCAGCGATCCGGAGCGCGCCGCCTCCTGGCAGCAAAGTCTGGAACGGGTCCAGGAACGGTTGCAAGGTTGGCCGGCCATGCTCCACCAAGCAGATCAGGAGGCGGCAGAAGCGGATGGTGTTCTCCAGGCAGCGGAAGAAGCGCTCCGCGATTGGCTGAATGCCGCAGAGGCATTGGGCCAAAGACTGGCAAAGGGGGGCAAGCCTGAAGTATGATGAGGCCAGCGGGACGGTACCGCTTGCAAGCCCGACGCGCCAGCGAAGGAGCGCAGAATCCTTCGCTCGCACGTCAGGCTTGTAAGCTGCCGAACTCCCCACGGACATTTATCCACGAGATCGTCTGGGCTCCGGTCGCCCTTTGGGAGGTGCTTCATGGCCAAGTTCGCAGTGATCCTTCCCGCCGCGGGTCAATCCTCTCGGTTTCGCGACAAGGAAAAGAAGCCCTTCGCTGTCCTCGATGGCCGAGCCGTATGGTTGCGTTCGGCCGAGCTGTTCATCACCCGCTCCGATGTCTGCCAATGCATCATCGTCGTGGCCAAGAATGACCAGGAGCTGTTCCGCCGCCGCTATGGGGCCAACCTCGCCTTCATGAACGTCCAGATCGCCGACGGCGGAACGGAGCGCTTCGAATCGGTTGCCAACGCCCTGGCTCTGGTCAAACCGGAGGCCGACTTCATCGCCATCCACGATGCCGTTCGGCCGTGCTTGACGGAGGAGCTGATCAACGCGGTCTTCGCCGAGGCGGAGAAGAGCGGAGCCGCCCTCCTGGCCATTCCCGTGGCCGATACCGTAAAGCGCGTGGATGCCCAACGGCAGGTCCAGGAAACCGTGCCACGCCAGGGGCTCTGGCTTACCCAAACACCCCAGGTCTTCGGCCGCGACCTGCTTACCGCCGTCTATGCCCAGCGCAGCAAAGCAAGTGCGGAGACCACCGACGACGCCCAGCTCGTCGAAGCCGCCGGGCACAAGGTCCACGTCGTCGAAGGTTCCTCAACCAATCTAAAGATTACAACCAAAGCGGATCTGTACCTGGCTGAAGCGGTGCTCAAGTCGCGTCCCAAGCCAAAACCCAGCGGTCCGATCCATCCGTTTGCCGAAGAAGAGATGTGGGGCGGCCGGCCCAAGAAGTAGTGGGCAGACGTGCGTGGACAGACGCCCAGCATCCGCCGGCGGGAGGTGCGAAAAAGGTGTCTGGAACTTTGAAGTCCGCGTTCCAGACACCTTTTTTGCACCCTGGCATTGCCTTTGCTCAGAAAATAACATCGAGCTGGACCGTGCGCACCGAGACGGCGGCGGTCGAAACTGGCCCTTTCGGGCAAAAGAATTAAAAAAAAATGAGTCTAGCTCTTGAAAGTCGCGCAGCAGATTGGCAAACTCTAAGGGTTTGGTGGTACGAGAATACCGGGCGATGCGATGTGTACGAATGTAGAGGTATCCCGAACCCTTCTGAAGATCGCTGGCAGTTGCTAGAGTGAAGTGTTAACGCCAACGCGGCCCAAGGATTGATCTGCGTCCGCGAAAGGGTGGGTCGATGGGCGCACCGGCTACTGTTGACGAATTCCTCGGTTTGGTGCGCAAGAGCGGCATCATTGATGATAAACGCCTTGCTCCCTACACGGAGACTGCGCGCATCGCGCCGCTGCCGAATCAGCCCAAAGAGCTTGCCGACCGCCTCGTGCGCGATGGCTTGCTCACGCATTTTCAAGCAGAGCAATTCCTGCAAGGAAAGTGGCGCCGGTTCACGATCGGCAATTACAAAGTCCTTGAACGGATCGGCTCCGGCGGGATGGGAAGCGTTTTTCTGTGTGAACACAAGTTCATGCGCCGCCGGGCTGCCGTCAAGATTCTTCCGACTTCCCAATCCAATGATGCGTCGGCCCTGGAGCGATTTTACCGTGAAGCTCGAGCGGTCGCGGCCCTGGACCATCCGAATATCGTTCGCGCCTACGACATCGATCAGGATGAAAACCTGCATTTCCTCGTGATGGAGTATGTGGACGGATCGAGCCTTCAGGAAATCGTCCACCGCAGCGGGCCGCTCAACCCCATCCGGAGTGCTCACTACATCAGCCAGGCCGCGCTAGGGCTGCAACATGCCCACGAAGTTGCTGCCCTGGTCCATCGCGATATCAAACCTGGCAACATCATCGTCGATCGCGCGGGCACAGTTAAAGTTCTGGACCTGGGCCTGGCGCGGTTCTTTTACGACGAAGATGATCTCCTGACCAAGAAATTCGACGAAAACGTCCTGGGGACAGCCGACTACCTGGCTCCCGAGCAGGCGCTGGATAGCCACAGCGTCGATATTCGCGGGGACATTTACAGCTTGGGCGGCACCTTCTATTTTTGCCTGACGGGGGTTCCTCCCTTCGCCGAGGGGAACGTGGCGCAGAAGCTGATCTGGCATCAGACGCGCCAGCCGAAGCCGATTCGAGCCTTCCGCGGCGACGTGCCGGAGGCGATGATCGCCGTCATCAACAAAATGTTGTCCAAGGACCCGAACCAGCGTTACCAAACACCGATTGAAGTCGTTCAAGCGCTCTTACCCTGGACCCAGCACACCATTCCGCCGCCGGCCGAGAGCGAAATGCCCCGGCTGAGTTTGGCCGCCCGTGGCCGCAGCCGCGGGGAGTTGGCTTCCTCGCTGACGACGCCGACGCCCTCGTCTCCGATGCTTTCGCGGGTGCGGAAAATCTGGCAGGTGCCCGGCGGCGTGACTCCGCAACCGGATGCGCCCGCCGTGCCCGCTCCGCCGGCACCAACGGCGAAACCGGCGGCCGCCAAGGCGGCGGAACCGAAACCTGCAGCCAAGCCGCTAGCGGGCATTACCGCGCCAGCCGCACAAAAGCCCGCAGCCGCGGCCGAACCGATCGTCCCTGCCGAGATTGGCTTGGCCGAGCCATTGGAGAATGACGTCCCGGTGTCGCAGGCATCTGCGCCGCCGCCCATCGAACAAGAAGATTCCGTCCCGTGGGTGGAGCTGGCACCGGAGACGGAAAACCTCACCGCGAAGGCGAATACCGATCCCCATCCGCCAAAGAAGCCGGCTTCGCGCCGGCCGCGCCGCAGCAAAGCAATGGTTCATGCCAAACCCAAGACCCAGCAGTGGTGGTGGTTGGGAGGAATCGGGGGAGCGATCCTGCTGGCCTTGGCAGGGATCCTGGTTTGGCGGTTGTCTTCCGGCCGCACGCACAAGGATGCCGACGCGCTGGCCGAGCGGCCGCCCTTATTTGTGAGCCACACCGGTTCGGAGAATGCGTTCCGTACCGTCAAGGAGGCACTGGAGGCGGCCAAGGACAAGGATCACATCATTCTTTCGGACCCAGTGATCACGGAGCGGCTGGAGTTGACCGGCTCAAAAAAGGAAGTGGTCATCGAAGCGAAGCCGGGCAGAACGGTCGTTTGGCAATTCCCGGATAGCGACCCGAGTGGAATCGTCCTGAACGGTGTCGCGAACCTCCGGATTCGAGGGCTCACGTTGGACGGACGCAACCGCGTCGATCAAATCTTGCTCGTCACCGGCCGGAGCCCCGGTCTAACGCTGGAAGACATTCAGCTACGCGGTTTTCGCAAGGCCGGAATCGTCGTCGTCAATGCGGCCGGCAAACGGCATGAGCCGATTACGTTCCTTCGCGTCCATGCACCGACCAAGGAGAAGAAAGAGGCGGCCATCGTGTTCGCGGCCGACCCGAAAGTCAGTCCCAAGATCAACGAGCACTTCGTGATCGCGGAATCAAAATTCGACGGTCCCTATGTGACGCCGGTCCGGATAATCGATCCGAACGCGATCCGGGACGTTCAGTTCAACCAAAACACACCAATGAACCTGACCCAGACGCCCAAGTGAAGCCACGCTTCCTCGTAATTCTCGTTACTCCTCGTTCCCAACCTCCGTTTGAGAATGTCCTTTTGCGAAACTCTGTTTCGCGTCGCTGCCCCGCGAAACGGGGTTTCGCACCGAACCGCTCGCAGACGGAGTTTGGGAACGAGGAATGAGGAGTAGATGCTCATCTACTCCTCGCCCCGGATCCGCGCCTTCAGCACATGCTTGAGCCGATCTTCGATCTTCTTGTGCGCCTTGTCCACCTCTTTATCGGTGAGCGTGCGGTCATCGGCTTGGTAACTGAGCGCATAAGCCAAACTCTTCGTACCGGCCGGGATACTCTCGCCCCGGTAGAGATCGAACAAGCGGCCCTCGCGCAGCAACGGCGCCCCGGCAGCGCGGATCTCCGCCAGCACCCGCTCGGCAGTCACCGGCTCCTCGACGATGACGGCAATGTCGCGCAGCGCGGCCGGAAAGCGGGGCACTGGCGTATAACTGTAGCGCTCCGGGACCGCAGCCAGGATCTTCTCCAGGTCGAATTCCGCAGCGAGCACCGGCCGGCCGCCTAGCTCGTAAGCGTCGCCGACCTTGGGGTGCAGAACGCCAAAGGTACCCACCGCTTGTCCGCCCACGAGCAACTCCGCAGCTTTGCCCGGATGCAGATAGGCTGTGGCCGCCGGCCGATAATCAACCTCCGGGAGGTGCAAACCGGCGACGAGTGCTTCGACGGTCCCTTTGAGGTCAAAGAAGTCCAAGAGTGGCGCCTCCGCACCAGGAGGCTCGGCCCAGAAATCGGGTTGGCGCCGGCCGGTCAGGACCAGGGCCAGCCGCCGGGGTTCACGGGGCAGTGGTTGACCCGGCTGGGGCAGATAAACCGCACCGATCTCGAACAAGCGCAAATCCTGGGTATGGCGCAGATTGGCCGCCGCCACTTGCAATACGCCGGCCAGGATGCTGTGCCGCATCACCACGCGCTCACTGCTGATCGGGTTGACCAATCGAACATAGTCTTCGGCCGGCAACTGCAACGGCGCTTCGCGGGCCGGCTCGGTCAGGGAATAGGTGATGATTTCCTGCAAGCCGAAATTGACCAGCAGGTCGCGGGTCTTCTCTTCGAGGACCAAGGGCCAATTCGTGTGCTGCTCCGGCAACCGATCGGCCAAGAGCGTTGCCGGCAAGCGATCGTAGCCATGAATCCGCACCAGGTCTTCAATCAGGTCCGCACTACCGGCTTGAATATCGAGGCGATGCGGCGGTGTGGTCACGCGGAGCTTGTCCGCTCCCGCCGGTTCAATCTGGAATTCGAGGGCACGCAAGATGCGCGTGGCTTCCGTGATGGGGAAGTCCATGCCAAGGATACGGCGGACCTCGCTCATCTCCAGAAAGATGACCTGGGGCGGGATCGGGGACGGGTAGTGATCGACGATCCCGGAACACACCGTGCCGCCGGCATGCACGCGCATCAGCTCGGCGGCACGCTCCCCGGCCGGTCGCACGGTCTCCGGATGGATGCCGCGGCTAAAACGCATGCTCGCTTCGCTGGGGAGATTGAACGCTTTCATCGTGCGGCGGATGCTCCGGAAATCAAAATTCGCCGATTCCAGCAGGATCCGCCGCGTATCGGCCCTGACCTCAGTGTCGGCACCGCCCATCACGCCCGCCAGGGCAATGGGACCGGTGTTGTCGGCAATGACCAGGTTGTCCGGCCCCAGCCCGCGCTCGGCCCCGTCGAGCGTCGTCAACACCTCTCCCTTCCGAGCCGAGCGCACCGTGATGGTCGGCGGCTTGCCGTGATTGCGTTTCACCAACAGGTCGTAATCGAACGCATGCAGCGGCTGGCCCCATTCGAGCATGACATAGTTGGTGATGTCCACAATGTTGTTGATAGGCCGCATGCCCGCATAAGTCAGGCGTCGCTGCATCCACCCCGGTGCCGGACCGCTGTGCACGTCCTCGATGAGGAGGGCGGCATAACGAGTCGAAAGCTTGGGGTCTTCGATGGCCACGTTCACCCGGCCGGCAATGGGTCCACCGGTAGCCTGCACGGCATGGCCGGGGAGGCGAACGCTCTGCTCCGTCAAGGCTGCCACTTCCCGCGCTACCCCAATCATGGAGAGACACCGAGCCAGGTTGGGCGTGACATCCAGGTCCAGGATGATCTCGCCCATGAAGTCGGCCAAGGGCGTACCGGGCGGCACCTCCTCATCCAAGAGGATAATCCCTTCGTGCTCCTCGGAGATTCCCAGCTCGTAAGCCGAGCAGACCATGGCGTCGCTGGGGACGCCACGGATCTTGCTCGGCTTGAGTTCGCGCAGCACTTTCGTCTCGGCATGGCCATCAAAAAGGACGGAGCCGGCCAGGGCCACGATGACCGTCTGGCCGTGATCGCCGACCTTGATATTGGGAGCGCCGGTGACGACGGTTTTGGGTTGGGCGGCCCCGTAGTCTACGGTGGCCAGGGTCAGCCGGTCCGCATTCGGATGACGCTCGACGGTCAGCACTTTGCCGAGGACAATTTTGTCCCGGTGCCAGACAGGTCCGGCATCCTCTTCCTTGACGTGCAATCCCTCCGGAACCGGCACGCCGATGGTCCGTATGCTGGCCACTTCCAGCCCCGCCAGGGTCAGCCGTTCGGCGAGCTGCGCCACCGACGCAGGCAGAGGGACATAATCACGCAGCCAGCTCAGGGGAACTTTCATGGGTGGTTGATCGATCCTTCCTCACTTGCGGCTCTTGACTTGGGATGGGGCTTTTTCCGTCTTCTCGATCTTCGCCCAGGAATCGCGCAGTGACACCGTCCGGTTGAAGACCAGTGCATCCGCCTTGGAATCCGGATCGACGCTGAAATACCCTTGGCGTTCGAACTGATACCGGCTTCCCGCCGTTGCCCCGGCCAGACTCGGCTCGACCCAGCACGAAGCCAAAACTTCCAGAGAATGTGGGTTCAGGTTCGTTTTGTAGTCGCATCCTTCGGGGATGTCGTCGGGATCCGGCTTGGCAAAGAGATGATCGTAAAGCCGTACTTCCGCCCGGAGCGCGTGGGCGGCCGAGACCCAGTGAATCGTCCCTTGCACTTTTCGGCCATCCGGTGAAGCGCCGCCGCGCGTCTGCGGATCATAGGTGCAATGCAGCTCGACCACCTCGCCAGTTGCCTTGTCCTTCACCACATCCACGCAGGTGATGTAATAGCCCCAGCGTAGTCGGACTTCCCGACCGGGGGCCAGGCGGAAGTACTTTTTCGGCGGATTCTCCAGGAAATCGTCCCGTTCGATGTACAGCACGCGCGCAAACGGCACCTTGCGTTTGCCCGCGCTGGGGTCCTCCGGATTGTTGATCGCTTCCAGCTCCTCGACTTGCCCTTCCGGATAGTTGTCCAGGATGACACGCAGCGGCCGCAATACAGCCAGGACGCGCGGAGCCCGCTTGTTGAGGTCCTCTCGCAGACTATCTTCCAACCAGGACATATCGATGGTGCCGGGGAACTTCGACACGCCGATGCGTTCGCAAAAGTTGCGAATCGATTCAGGGGTGTAGCCGCGGCGGCGCAGCCCGCACAGCGTCGGCATCCGTGGATCATCCCAACCGCTGACGTAGCCCCCCTTGACCAGCTCCAGGAGCTTGCGCTTGCTCATCACCGTGTAGGTCAGATTGAGGCGGGCGAACTCGATCTGCTGCGGGTGATAGATCCCCAGTTGGTCAAGATACCAGTCGTACAGCGGACGGTTGTTCTCGAATTCCAGGGTGCAGATGGAATGGGTAATCCGCTCGATCGAATCAGATTGGCCATGCGTGAAATCGTACATCGGGTAGATGCACCACCGATCGCCCGTGCGGTGATGGCTGGCATGGAGGATGCGGTACATGACCGGGTCGCGCAGGTTCACATTGGGTGAGGCCATGTCAATCTTGGCCCGCAGAGTGTGCGAGCCGTCCAGGAACTCTCCTGCGCGCATGCGCTCGAACAGGTTGAGATTTTCCTCAACGGTACGGTTGCGGTAGGGGCTGTCCTTGCCGGGAGCGGTCAGAGTGCCACGATACTCGCGGATCTGGTCCGCGTTCAGGTCGCAGACATAGGCCTTGCCCGCCTTGATAAGCTGCACCGCCCATTGGTAGAGCTGTTCGAAATAGTCCGAGGCGTAGTAGAGCCGATCGGCCCAATCAAACCCCAGCCAGTGCACATCCTCCATGATCGATTCGACGTATTCGACATCTTCCTTGGTCGGGTTGGTATCATCGAAGCGCAGGTTGCACAGGCCGTTGTACTTGGCCGCCAGGCCGAAATTGAGGCAGATCGACTTGGCATGGCCAATGTGCAGATAGCCATTGGGTTCCGGCGGAAAGCGCGTGTGCACTCGGCCGCCGAATTTATTGGTTTTGAAATCCTCTTCGATGATGGTCTCGATGAAATTCAGCCCACGTCCGGAATCGGCCACGTTGCCGTCCATGCCATTGTTTGCGTTGTTCTTGCCGTCAGGGCGTTCTTTGGGGTTTTTCACGTCCATGGCTTTCCTACCTTGCCTCCACTCATGGCAACAGCTCACGCACGGTGATACGGCCGACATCGCTTCCCTCGATCACGACAGGGATCATATCGGACGCACCGTAGACGTGGCAGGTGCCATATTCGGGCTGTTCAGCCGGTCCAGACGGATTGGTATATACTTCAACCCGATTTTCCAGAAGATCGATGATCCAGTAAATGGGGATACGTGCCGCGGCGTAGAGCCGTTTCTTGGTACCCCGATCGCGCTCCAAGCTGGCCTCCGCCACTTCCACCAGGAGGGCGACGTTTTGCGGACCGGGGTGACGGCTGGCGTATCGGCGCGGCTTGCCGCGCACCACGGCGACACCGGGTTCCGGCTCACTGTCCTCCAAGGTAACGGGCTCCTGTGTATCCACATACCACCCTGCCGGTACGACCCGCTCGAGGGCGGTGCGTGTCAAGCCGGTCGATAAGCGATGGGGGGGATTCTTAGGCATCTTAGCTACTAGCCAGCCTTCCAGCAACTCGACGGGATCGTCCTCGGCGAGGATACCGGCGCGAATCATGGCATGATATGGGTTCCGATTTAGATGCCAGATCGGGTCGGCTGGGACAGCCGGCCACCGCCCGGTGGCGAACGAGACCGGCTGCGTGAGGACAGACACTCAATCGCTCCTTTTCACGATGGCTGCGCGGACTCCAACGGAACCGCTTCGCGCTTGAGTTCATCTTACTCGACTGTGCCGAAAGCGGCCCAGACCAAGTCCGCCAGCAGAGCGGAAGCGGCTAAGCGGACGAATCTCGACGCGTTCCCCAGACATCCGGCGTCCTCACATGCTCGGGGCGGACACCCATGCCGATCAGGCGCGCGGGGATGCGCCGCAAAATGGGCCAGCGGCGCAGGAGCCGCAATGGCCAAGGGAGTGCGAGTTGTTTTTGGCTACCGAGAATCCGGCGGATGACGCGGTCCTGGATGATGATTTGCAAGCGTTGCGTCACACGGGTGGGGAATTCGCGCCGACGTTGGACCTTGCGGAGCTGGCTTTGGGCGACCGCAGTGTTTCGGAGCGGCTCGGCCAAGATGTTGGCCGCGGCGATGGCGTCCTGGATGGCCAGGTTGATGCCGACGCCGCCCACCGGAGACATCGCATGGGCCGCGTCGCCGATGCACAAGAGTCCCGGCCGATACCACGTTCGCAGACGGTCCACTGCAACGGTCAGAAGTTTCACATCACCCCAGTCGCGCAACTCTCCGACCCGATTGCTCATGAACGGGGCGATCTCGGCAATATGATCCCGGAAGGCCTGGAGACCGCCCTGCCGGATTTCTTCGATGCCCCCCTTGGCGATGACGTAGCCACACTGCCAGTAATCCCCACGATCGAGCATGATGAAAATCTTGCCCCGATCGAAGCGGCCCAACGGCTGCTTGGGATCGCCGGCCTGCCGGGAGAGCCGCATCCAGAGCACGTCCATGGGAGCACCGCGGTTATCGACCCGAAGGCCGGCCCGCTCACGGACCGTCGAATGGCGTCCATCGGCGCCGACGACCAGGTGGGCGCGGACCTCACGGGGACCTTCGGGGGTTGTCACGGTCACGCCGGCGATGCGATCTCCTTCCGTAAGGAGGCCGGTGACCTCCGCCTGCATCATGACGTGGAAGGTGGGATAGCGTTTGCCCCGTTCGGCGAGGAAATTCAGGAAATCCCACTGGGGCATGAAGGCAATGAACGGGCACCGGGTGGGGAGGTGGGAAAAGTCGGCGACGATCACTTCCTTACCGCTGATGTATCCGCTTACCTGCCGTGCCTCCTGGTGTGGCCGCTGAAGGAAATCCTCGAGGATGCCGAGCTCGTGCATCACCTGGAGCGTGGACGGATGGATGGTATCGCCGCGGAAATCGCGAAGGAAGTCAGCATGTTTTTCGAGGACGAGCACCTCCACACCGCCTCGAGCGAGCAGAAAGGCCAGCATCATGCCGGCCGGCCCACCGCCGGTGATGCAACAACGTACATGGGTTGTCGGGATGGGGGAAGGAGTTTGCTCGGACATGGATTGGGTCTCTGCAATCAAGTTTGGTCGCTGGGGATGGATGAGCCGCCGTAGTTTTCCTATGACTTGCGGGGCGGCGGAGGGGAAAACTTCGGGAGGCGGAGTGGAAGAGAGCTTAGAAGGATGTCGGCAGCTGCTTTGGTCGTCTTGATTTGCGCTTCCGCTGCGATAAGCTAACAACGGAAATGCACCATCCGCGCCGGAGTGGCGGAATTGGCAGACGCGCCAGGTTGAGGGGCTTCTGGTCAAAGCCCAAGTGAGATCCAATTTCTTCCGCGCTTGTCTCTGAAGGACATAGGTTTGCGTCGCTTTCCATAAAATGCCTCTCATTTCTGTCGGTGCCGGTGTGACCATTTTGTGACCATGGCTTGGGTGACATTGCAATCACGTCGATTGTCCTCCGCTTTAGGATTTACCGGAGGACATGATGGCGGTTACCGAGAAACGCGGCGAGTGGTACTGGATCGACTTCCGGTTCGGCGGCAGACGGTATCGGCAATCCCTGAAAACCCATGATCCCACGGTCGCGGAAACCGTGGCCGGCGGGGTCAATCGCACGCTCATGCTTCTGGAGCAGGAAGCTCTGCAAATCCCCGAGGGCGCCGACATCGTTTCTTTCGTGCTCAGCGGTGGCCGTGCAGTGAAGTCCTGCGAATCCAATGGGCACTTGAAAGAGCCGACGACCCTTGCCCAGCTGACGGAGAAGTACCTTGAAACGCTGTCGATCGGAGCGGTGGAGCAAAGTTCCCTGAAGACGATTCAAATGCACCTGCAGCATGTCATCAAGACGCTGGGAGGGCGCTTCCGGATAGGAGGGCTTACCCTGAATGATCTACAAGGGCACGTCAACACGCGGGCGACCAAGAAGGGAATCCGAGGCCGGAAGCTGAGCGCCATGACTCTCAGAAAGGAAATCGCCAGTCTGCGAGCCGCCTGGAACTGGGGCGTGTTGGCGGGACTGGTTGACGGGCCTTTCCCGAATAAGGGGCTCAGGTTCCCGAAACTGGACGAAAAGCCGCCATATCAGACCTGGGGCGAGATCGAAAGAAGGATTGCCGCTGGCGGCTTGACGAAGGAGCAAATCGCCGACCTCTGGGACTGCCTGTACCTTCGGCCCGGCGAGATTGCGGAGTTGCTCGCCTATGTCAAGGAACATGGGACACAGCCCTGGGTAAACCCGCTCGTTTGCGCGGCGGCTCATACGGGGGCCCGGCGAAGTGAACTCTTGCGGACGCAGATTGCCGATGTGGATTTTTCCGGGGGCACAATTCTGCTCCATGAAAAGAAGCGGTCGCGGGAGAAGCGGACAACCCGGAGGGTGACGATTACGCCTTTGCTGAGACAGGTGCTGCAAGAATGGCTTGAGGTTCATCCTGGCGGGCCTTGGCTTTTCGCGCAGAAGGCAAAGATAGTCCGCAGCAAGACGAAGCGTTCAGCGGCTACCCAGGTGACCCGAGATGAGAGCCACGATCATTTCAAGCGATCCTTGGCGGAAAGCAAGTGGAAGGTTCTGAGAGGCCTTCATTCGCTGCGGCATAGTTTCATAAGCTGTTTAGCCGGCGCCGGCGTCGATCAAAGAATCATTGACGAGCTGGCAGGGCACCAAACACCGGAGCAACAGAAGCGGTATCGGCATCTCGGACCTGACTTGAAGCAGGAGGCTGTGGCCAGGGTGTTTGGGCAAGTTCCCGTAGTGCAGCGGAACGGCGGATTGCCGGTTGGAGGTTAGACAGCTGGTTCGAGTAATAATGCGACACCCCTTTGGCGTTAGCGCTGCATGCGGGACGTCCGCTCGAACAGCCGGATGACTATCCTGGCCGCCTGGGTCGTGATAGAAGCGGGCATGGCATTCGCAGGACGGATAAATTCGCCCCGAAGACCTGCAGATTAGAAGGTGGATGCTCCAGGTTGGCGGGCGGCACCTCAAGGGCTGGCAGGCACAAAAGTTACGGCCGAATCGGGCAGCCCGAAGATTGCCGTTACTTCACGTATTTTGTTGTATTTTTATTTCGTTTTCAATGGATTCTGTACCACATTCTGTACCAGTTGGGCGAGAAATGAATAGCCATTTCCGGCAGATTGTTGCACCACGAGACCCGGCCTAACTTTCCCCCTTGGGCACTCCGGCTCGTTCCATTGCCACGGTGCAACGCAGTTCCGCCGATCTGTGGAGGTCGCTGCGACCACCGCTCATCACTTCCGTCCACACGGGTTGCGGCCTGAAGAGCTGTCCGCAGAGCCGAAGGAAGCAAAGCTTTCAGAGAGACTGCAGCCTACCTTACGCCGGTGGACCCGTCTGCACAGCAGCTCAAGCTATTCTCAATTCCTGGTAATCGTTGCGGACGGCTGGAAGTCAACTTCCGTGACGTATGGCAGTCCTAGTTTCGCCAGCAGGCCACAGCCAACGGGAGTAACCGTGTTGCCGCCACAGTCGGTTTCCCAGGGCTTGTTTAGCCTGTAGACGCCTGGCTTAATCAAAGTCCGTTCGATCATTTGAAAGACCAGGTCTCCCGCTCGGAGAGAATCCAGAGTTTCCTGCGTTACGCCACCCGGCTTGGTTCCGCCTTGCTGGTTGGCACTGGAGCTCTGCTGCGACTTGGATTGCTCGCTGCTTACCGCGGCCTGAATCGCATTTTGGATCTGTTGCAGGATGTTTAGTGGGAGGGCCGTCGAATCGTGGTCGCCTTGGACTTCCACCAGCTCACTGCCATTGCGAATGGCCAAAGCGAACGAGGACTTCGAAGCAAAATTGCAGCTCTTAATCACGTACTGTTCGTCAAGGTCGGGTAAGTAAACGACGCCGATGTCGCCCGACAACGGCGGCGTGTGTTGAACAGTGGCAAGGGTAGGCTGCTGGACATCGCCCGAAGTGGTGTTCTGGGACCCACTGCTGGGCGAACCTTGCTGGGAACCTGGACTATTGCCACCTGAATTGCTGGATACTAAGGTAGCATTGGTGACTGTGGTCGTCTGGTCTCCGGGCAAGGCGGCGTTCCCGCCGTCACTGCTAGTGCGTTCCTTGACGACGGCGGCAATCGTTTGTAGCTCTGCCGCAGTAAACTCGCGACAGGCGCCCGTGCCGGGATTTTCCACCCGGAGGTCGGCCAGCCGGACCGTTTGCCCACACCGCGGGCCGGTCACGAAGGTGAATTCCAGCCCGTCAACATCCTGTGCCTTTGTCTCTCGCTTGCCACCTAGCGTACTTTGTGCGGGGGTCTCCTTGTTTTTTACGATAACCAGGCTCCTGGTTTCCTTAACCAGAATCGCCTTCTTGACCAGGAGGTAAGGCCGATTCAGGTAGTAGCGAAAGCCTTGTTCGTTGTCCTGGTGTGCGGCACGCTCGTCCAGCGGTACCTTCTTTACCTCCAGGTTGGCGCAGCCGCCGGCAAACGTCGCGGCGAGAACGGTGGCTCCAACCAAGAACTCCCATGCGTAAAAGGCGCGGGCGGACATGACATGCTCCCTTTCACTCGCTTCAGGCAGCTTTGCGCGAGCGTTTTGACTCGTCACTGCGCTGCATCATGCCATTTGCTTCATGGTTAAAGGATTCGAACAAGTCACTCTACTGACCGCTGGTCGGGTCGGCCGGAGGCGAATCGCTGCCCGGCTGGGGCTTCGGTTTTTGTGTCAGAGTCGTGTGCGTCTTTGCGTCAATGACGGACACGCTCTCCACAAGCTGCAAGCCTACGTCGCCAAACAGGCCGCACAGTTGATCACCTGCCATACCTTCCGTATGCGCGGCGGCCGCCCGCTCCCAGGACTTTTGCACCCGGTAAACGCCCGGTTCGATGGCGAGATTGGTACGCACGTAATAGGGCGCGTCAACCAGGTGGGTCTGATCAAGGCCGAGCGCTGCTAAACCGCCGCCCTTGGTCGGCGTTTTTGCGGGGCTGGGAGTGATCTGGCTCACGGCCGTGAGCAGGGCCCCAACCGTCTGAACGATTGCAACCGGCACGTCCGTCGAGTCAAAGCCCCCCGAAACCGTTTCCAGATCGGTGCCGTTCCGGAAGGTGTAGTGGTATTTCGTCTTCGCGGCAAAGTTTATATTCCGAATTGCATACTGCTCCTCGAAATCCGGCAGGAACACGACCTGGTAAGGTAGCGAGTCCTGCGTCGGCGCCGCATTCTGCTGGCTCGGCGGTGTTGTGCTCACAGTCTTCCCGCCATCCGTTGGCGGTGTGGGATTCGGCGTTAATTTGGGCGGAGGCGTCGTTTTGGCCATTGTTCCGGCACCCGGCTTCGCCTGCGATGGCGTACCCGTAGGTTTTGGAAGCTCGTTCTTGATTGCCGTCTCCAAATCCTGCTGGGTAAACGGCATCGCCGCCATATTCAGAGTTCGCAGGTAGTCGTTGATCGTGCCGATCGTTGCCTTTACGGATTTGGCAACCGCATCGTCGAAGGAAGTCTGTGTAGTATCAGAGACCTTGCTTATCGCTGCGGGCGCGTCCATGTCGTTGTTGAGGAGGGTTACAAGGTTATATTTGTCCGAGCTGAATGCCGTTAAGCTCGCGTCCACCTGGCCTTTTGTCGGAGACGATCCATACGCCCTTTTGGCTACGGCAGTCGCCGCGGCTTGTCGGAAGGCCGTGCGAAATTCAGCGGCGGTAAGTGGCCTACCTCCAGTGTCCGGTTTGTTCACCACCGCACTTAGAACGATAAGGTCCCTGAATGGTACGTCAGACGGGTTGCCGGCATGATCGTAGACAAGGTAGTTGCCAGACCGGTCAAGTTCCGCGCCAACGAAATAAAGTTCCGGCACCGAGTCGGCTAGAAGCGCCGGTCGAGGCATGGGGGCTGGAGCTTGCCCTGCTTGCGGCTGATCAGCATTTGCTGCCGCACGCGCGACTGCGGTTTTGCGCACGGCTGGCCAAACCGGCTTATAGGTCGTGGTGACATCAATGCGGCTCGAAATGACAAGATAGGGCCGGGTCAGGTAGTACCGAAAGCCTTTTACTCTCGTATCGGTCCCATACATTCGGTCCTGCAGGTCAACCTTTTGCACCTTCACGTTTGCGCAACCAGTTAGAATGGTACAGAGGCCCACTGCGGCAACCTTGCGAACGATCCACCGAATCATAGGCGAATCTCCGATAAATGCGGTATCAACCGCTTGGACGCTACGTTCATCACACTCGGCACTTCCCTCAACTCCCCTAGAACGGATCGGCCTACACCCGACGAGACTGAAATCTATTCTGTTTTTGCTGTCCAGCCCATGGAATCAACGGTATCATGGCTAAGTTAAACCGAAGTGGACGTTTTTACAGTTAGTATTCGGTCCGTTGAGAAAGCTCAATGCCCTGGTCAAACGGCACTTATCTGGCGTTCGAGAGCACATCTACTTACTCCATGGTCCTTCGGATTGATTTGAATTCGGATCCAAAACCGTTCAGCTACATCAGTCTCGACCTGTATAACGGCAAGCTCAGTTCCGATCCGGATGATTCACCGAGCCGGTCGTCGCCTGGATACATCGCGTCCTTTCGTTCCGCACAACTTCCTCGGCGTGATTCGCCGCCGGTTGCAATGCCGGTGACCCTCATGCGCTTGCCGAACAGCTGGGCGGATGCTACGCAACCAACCGACACGATCGACCTTCAACTCCAGCCCGTAAATGATCCCAACGCTACCGATTACGTGATAACGTACCTCGGCACACAGGTGAGTTATGAAAATGTTCCCTCCGGGCGTTACGAGTTCCACGCGGGTAAACCCATCGCGAATTTGTTCCATGAAGTCCGACTTTACCTTGACACGCAGGTCCCTGCGTATCCGTCACCTTTTGATGTCGCCAAACAAGACGGTCTCGGCGGGCCGGTATTCGATGAGTGTTGTCGCAAGGCTGGATTGAGGCTCAAGCAAGTCGCAAATGGGACCCTGGACCCGCCGCCGTCGGGTTCATGGGATCTAGGAGGGTTGGCGGACCAGGAAAAGAAGAAAGGAATACCCTACAACGACTGGACCACGACTGTTTATCTGATGATTGTTTCCGGGCTAGCCGGTGACAACGGAACCACCGGCGCCATGTTCGACACCGGTCGCGGCGCGGCGGCGGTGTTTTATGGCACCTTAAGAAATCGCTTTGGCGATCCAGAGTTGAGCACGATGTTCGTCTTCACGACAGTGCACGAAACGGCGCATTGCCTGAACTTACCCCATGCCTTTGAGAGCAAGCATTTGCCCGACCTGTCGTTGGGCTCGGCCACGTTCATGAACTATCCGCAGTATTTCACCGGCAGCTACAACGATGCATCCAGGCTACCGGTTCTAAATGGCGCCACCAGCTGGTCGCAAGGAGACCTGGACAAGTACCGCAATTTCTGGAGTGTGTTTACCTACGAGTTTGATCCTCAAGAGTTGTTGGAGCTTCGGCACGGGACACGGAGAAACCTGGTAACGGGAAGCGAGTTTGCGCCCTATCGCGGAGTATTCACGAACACGGAGACCTCCGTGTCCTTGGGTGGCACCGCGGGGCTTGGCCTGGAGCTAACGCTACGCTTTCGTGGCGACGATCGAGCGGGCGTCGCAAAGGCCGCGGCGCGGAAAGCCGTCGCGGCGGGCACGCCTCGCAGTCAGCGCCGGCCGGAACGCCAGAGGCCCATTTTCGATTTCGGTGAGCCCATTCACATCGAGGCCGAGTTACACAGCTACTTGAACTTGCCCATTGAAGTAAAACGCCGCCTGAGCCCGATGACGGGGGACCTGGAAATTCACTACGAGACGCCGGACCACAAGTTCCTAACGTTTCGTCCGGCGGCAGCCCTTTGTTACATTCCGACGACAAAGATTCTCAACGGCGCCAATCTACCGGACCAGCCGCACTCATTCCACAAGGATGTTTGCCTGAACCTAAGTGGCCGCGGCTTCCGGTTCTTGCACCCGGGCGTTTATCGCGTGAGGGCATCTTATCGTCACGGCGACACGCAGCTTGTCTCCAACGTTCTTGAGCTGTTTGTTCGTTATCCCTCACGCAAGGTCGAGAATCTGATCGTGCCGTTACTGGACGCCGACGTGTCCACTTACCTGGCGTTTCGGGGAATGGCTCAGAACTCGCGTGCGCGCGAGAAGTTGAAGGACGCATTTCTCGATTCGGCCGGCAAAAGGCGCACGAATAGGCCGCACCCACTTCAGGACTATGTGTGTGCGTATGAAGCGCATTTGCCGCAGGACGACGAGACCAGGCAGAAGCAGGCAATCGCCAATGCGCTGAATATTGACGCACTGAACCGAGGCGCCGTGGAGAGTCTTACCGCAAAGAGACTGGCAAAGCTGCCATTTTCAAACATTGGGTTGGGCAAGCTCGGCAAGAGAATCGATGCGTCCACCAGCGAGGTAGATCCTGGTCTGGTGCCCGTCGTCGCCAAGAGTTTTGACAGGGCTCTGGCACTGCGAGGGGTTCCGAAGACAGTTCGCGATCGCCTGCGAAAGCACCGTGGCAATGACGCTGGCGGTGAGTAGCAGTCCGAGTGCACGACTTGCGGTGCAAAACACTCGAGCTGGTGTGGAAGTTAACCTGGACGCGCGCTCGGGTATTTTGCACCGCAACACACACATCCGCAACGATTCCTTGAGCGTCCTCAGCTCCAGCTCGGCGTATCAGCTGTGACCAGCGGACACGATAAAGATTTGCAAGATCGTCTTTGGTAATTCTGCCCTGAAAATTTCACGTAGCGCCACCGGGCACAAGAGTTACTTTGTGGCCCAGTTTCTCCAAGCGCCGCACCAAGTTGCGTGTCAACCGTTCCGGTTGTAAGCGGTCGAAGAAGTCCGCTGCCAATTCGATGTAGGTCGTCCCCAGGGCAATCGCATTTTAATTGCTGGAAAAACCGGTGAGGATCTTCAGCAGACGCTCCTCATCCCAACCGGCGCGGAGGCGCTTGCCGCGTAGGCTATCTTTGCAGGAAGTGTCCTGCTGCAACATCGAGAGCGCCAGGC
>DATGIQ010000625.1:0-11809 GCA_035295665.1 Gemmataceae bacterium
GACGGGTCGGCGCATCCTCGGATTGGCCCGCCTCGCTGGAAAGTCCGCCGTAGGCACTGCTGCTGGCCGCATAAACCACACGGCGGACACCGCACCGGCGGGCGGCGTTCAAAACATGCACCGTGCCCGTGGCACAAGCCAGATGGGTGATCTCCGGATTTTCAACGCTGCGCTGAACGGACGCCAAGGCTCCGATGTGGTATACGACGTCCACTTTCGCCATGGCGCGCTGGACCGCGGCGGCATCGCCCAGGTCGCCTTCAACGATCTCGGGTTGAGGGTGAATGGCAGCCAGGTTTTCGCGCAGTCCGGTGCTGAAATTATCGAAAATCCGTACTGGGCGGCCTCTTGCCGTGAGCTCCGTTGCCAAATGAGAGCCAATGAACCCTGCACCACCGGTTACCAGGCAGATTTCACTCATGATAGGACTGACACCAACGGAGTCATAAAAGGATAAGCTACAAATCCACAGCCAACTGGGACACGAGTCGGGTTCTACTCCTCGGCGAATAAGGCATCAACATACGACTCCGGATCGAAAGGCTCCAGGTCGTCCAGTTTTTCGCCGACACCAATGAACTTCACCGGCAAATCAAGGCGCTGCCGGATGGTAAAGATCGCTCCGCCTTTGGCGGTGCCATCCAACTTGGCAAGGATGATCCCGGTGCAGCGAACGATCTTTTTGAACATTTCAGCCTGGATGATGGCATTCTGACCCGTGGTTGCATCGAGAACCAGCAAGACTTCGTGGGGCGCCCCGTCGATTTGCTTGTTGACCACGCGGTAAATCTTCTCCAACTCACGCATCAAATGGGATTGCGTGTGCAGTCGACCGGCCGTATCCACGATGACCACATCCACTTGCCGCGCCTTGGCTTTCTCGCAGGCATCGTGGGCTACGCTGGCCGGATCGCTTCCTTGCTGCGCCTTGACGATATCGCAGCCCAGGCGTTCGCTCCAGATCGTCAGCTGATCCACGGCCGCGGCCCGGAACGTATCGCAGGCGGCCACCATGACCCGCTTACCTTCGTCCTGGCAACGCCGCGCGAGCTTGGCGATGGAGGTCGTCTTGCCCGAGCCGTTAACGCCTGCCACCATGATTACCGTGGGCCCGGCCGGGTTGAAACGTAACTGCGTCTCTCCAGCAGTCACCAATGCTTTCAGCTTGTCCTTGACAAAGCGCTCCACGTCGCCGGTAATTTCGCGGTCGAGAAACGAATGGCGAACCTGGTTGACGATGTCCGACGTGGCTGCCGTGCCGACATCGGCCAGGTAGAGGCGCTTCTCCAGCTCCGTAAGGAAATCGCGGTCGACGCGGCCTTTGAGGCGAAACAGCTGAGCAACGCCCGTGAACACACCGCGCGTCTTGGCCAAGCCTTGCTTAATCTTGCTGAACAGACCAGCGAACGCCATCGGGGTACCTCACCCAGGGTTCGGTTCCACATTCCTGCTTGCCATCTTAGGAGGGGTCTGCCTGCCCAGCAATGCCGCCCGCGCTTTGAGCCGGTGGAAGTGCACCTTGTCGCAGTTTATCGAGCACGCCGTTCACGAAAGCTGAGGATTCGAGCGAGCCATAGCGGCGGGCCAATTCGATCGCCTCATCGAGGATGACGCTAGCCGGTGTTTCCGGCATGTGCAAGAGCTCGAAAGCTCCGAGGCGGAGCACATTGCGATCGACCGCGGCCATGCGCGGCAAGCGCCAGTTCTCAGCCACGTTTGCCAGACGGAGATCGATCTCATCCTGCCGTGCCACGACGCCATCATAAAGGCTCAGGCAAAATGCTTCTAGCACCGCGTTGCGAAGGCGGGCGTGCACGAATCCCTCGAGCTCGGGCCGATCCACTCGCGGGTTGTGGTCGCGTTGAAAGAGCAGCTGAAGTGCCACTTCACGGGCGCGGGAGCGTCTGGCCATAGGTCCGTCCGAAAATCCAAGCGTATTCTTCCATGGTAACGATTTGGGTGGATAAAACCTATGGCTTTCACGATTTCTGCTTCGGCGGGTGTATGGAGCCGGCCTTGTGTCACCACTGGCTCCCGTCCACCGGCTAGCGCGCCCCCGGTGTGGACCGTATGCTCTCCCAGAAATCGCTTGCCGTGGCGTTATCGTTGGCGAAACGGGATAGCGCACGCCAAGCAACGGGAGTTCCTTCGCGCAGCTGTCCGTTGCTCCGGTCAAAGAACGGATCAAGAACGGGCGCCGTGAACGAAGGGGTAGTCGTCGGAAACGCTGCCTGCGTGAAGCTGCGGACCGCGGGCGTGAGCTCGGCCAGATCCTCCTTTGAAAGGAAGAACAGGTTGCTTGCCGACGGTGCAGCGGCACCGGGCGGAGCCACGCTGCTGTCGATCGAGAACGATGCAATGCCCGTTCCCCAATAGGCATCGTGGGGCTTGTATTCGTTGGCCGACCAGAACGTAACGCCATCGACGGGATCGACGGTTGTACCGCTGAAGTCGCCGGCCCGGCCTCCTTGATAGACATCTTGCCCGGCAAAGGCGAGGACAGGCGGTTGCATCGCGTTGAGCGGATCGTTGCTTTTGCGTCCCGTGACATACATCGACATGTATTCACTGGTGGAAGACTCCATGAACGTCATTCCCAGGTCGCCCAGGATGTTGATGTCGATACTGGGATAATACGTGTTGACACCGAGCCCCTGATCAATGTTTCCTGTTTGCACCAGGATGGGTGCGTTCCCGGTGGTGTCGAACTGGTACCAGCGAACATGCGTGGCTCCATTACTTGAATCCACGATCGACTGGGCAGCGACAATTTGTCCGAAACGCATGGCCGAGTTAAAGATTCGGGCGTCATCCGTGTTGATCGTGTTGGCCGAGAATGGCTGCAAGCCAAACACATACGGGATGCCAAAGTAATCCGGGACGGCCACTTGCGTGATGGCGTAGGAGGGCGTGTCACTGAGCACATTGGTCATTTCCACGATGCCGATCGTGTTGCCACCCAGCTCGCTGGAGGATTCGACGAACCACATCGGATCTCCCGGCTGGGAATCATGCATCGACGCCGGAGCCATGGTGAAGTTGGCGGATCCGCCCGGAACCATCACCCGATGGCCAGCAAGCGTATTCTTGTCGATAGCCAGCGTATCGACATGGTCCCGGGGGAGCCCCGCCGGAAACATGTTAAAGCTGACCACGTAAGCATCCGCGTTGTAGCCGATTCGCGGATAATCCGCAAAATCAAAACCGCCCACGCCATCGTTCATGTCATACCGGGCAAGCGTGAAGCCATCCAGCGGGTTAGAATCAATGGAAACCGCAAAGTCAAAGCGCGATTTGCCGGCGCCGGCCAAGCTGAAGTCAAGCGTGCCCAGTGCAAACCGGCCGGCCAATTCATCGTAAATGACGACAACGTCGCCCTGGGACAGCACTCCCCCCAGGGGTCGGAAGAAGATGCTCAAGTCCTGCTGGAACAACTTGGCTCCGGTGTTCTTGTCGTAGTAGGCCACCGACGTGTGATTCGTCTGCTGACCATTGACTAGCTCAACGATGACATCCGGTCCGGCAGCGGCGATGGTGTCAGGAGGCTCGTCGGCAGCCGATCCCGTTTGACCGCGGAATAGGCTCAGCACATTGACCGAAAGCAAGTTGCGAGTTTCGAGCGATTCCACAAACAATCGGGCCGCCGGCAAGCGGCGTCGTGACCAGGAAGCTTGCCCAATGGAGAACTGAGGCAGTTGCACGAAATGTTCCTCCGCTTGCAAGAAGACTGGCCTCCGTGCGTGACCACGTCGTGGGGCGATCGCAAGCAACGTTCAGAGCACGTCGTAGAATAGCGAGTCTCACCCCAGAACGCCGTTCCGGATCGGCTTCATGATGGCAGGCCTTTGCGCGCACCTGAATGAGACTATGATAAACTCGCTCCGGGGCCAAACGCAAGCAGAATTAGCCGGCGGGACGAGGAATTCGCGATGCGCTCCGATGGCCGGGCCGATAAGGCAAAGCGTAACACCAACGCGTCGACCCGCTTACCCTCCGAACGACGATCGTGCCCTGTGGGAGAATCAACCGCGGAAATCGGCAAGAACCTCGGCAAATCTGCTCAGAAACAAGTTGGCCTGGAATCCGTCCAGGGCCCGATGGTCGATGGTGAGCGTTACATACGCCCTCGGTTGGATCTGCAGTGTGTCCTTTCCGTGTTCTTCCACTACCACCAGGCGTTTCTCGATTTTGCCGACGCCGAGGATTGCCGATTGCGGCTGATGAATGATCGGCGTGGCGATCAAGCTACCCCCGGTGCCGTGATTGGTAATGGTGAAGGTGCCATGCCGCAGCTCGTCCGGCTCCAGCTTGCCCGTGCGGGCTTTGTCGGTCAACTCTTGGAGCCGGCTGGCGATCCTGAACAGATCGAAAGTCTGCGCGTGATGCAGCACCGGCACGAGCAGGCCCCCTTTTACAGCGGTGGCGATGCCGATGTTACAATCGTGGAAGACCTCCAGGGCATCCTCGCGCCAACGGCTATTCACTTCTGGAACGGATTGCAGTGCCTTGGCAGCGGCAGCCACGAAGTATGCCGTGTACGTCAATCGTATGCCCTTTCGCCCATACGGCTCCAGGTGCTCTTGTCGGTGGGCGACCACGGCGGAAAGGTCCATGTCGAAGACTGCGGTCACATGGGGCGCGGTCTCGAGCATGCTCTCCACCATGTGCTGCGCAATACGGAGCCGGAGGGGACTGTGCGGGATGAGCGTCCCTGTCGGTAGAGCGATGCCCGTGCTGGAGTCGGGACGTTTCAGGTAGTTTTGCACGTCTTCGTAAGTAATCCGGCCGTCGCGGCCGCTGCCGCGGATCAGCGAAGGGTCCACGTTGTGCTTTTTCACGAGCGCACGCACCGCAGGGCTCAGTTTGTGCCCCCCGGAGTCCGGTGCAGCAGTCGTTTTTCCCAAGTCTGGAGATGAAGCGCGCTGGGGAGTCTCGTCCTCCTCGCCCACCTCGATGCGCCCAAGCACATCGTTTGGGCCGACGGTGGCACGTGCGGGTCGAAGGATCTCACGCAAAACCCCGCTGGCCGGCGCGGGAACCTCAATAACCGCTTTATCCGTATTGATTTCTAGGAGCGGTTCATGGAGTCGAACCCTGTCGCCGGGTTGGCACAGCCAGCGCTCCACGATCGCCTCACTGCTCTGCTCTTGCGCATCGGGGACAAGGATGTCGACGAGGACAGCCATGGGGACCACGCTCGGAGATGGGATCCGGAGTCAGAACTCAACAAGCTCCCGAATCTTGGCCGCGATTTGGTCGACGCTCGGCAACACCGCGTTCATCAAATCGACGTTGTACGGAATGGGGACTTCCGCCGTGGTAATGCGTTCGATCGGCGCATCCAGGCTGAAAAAGGCTTCGCGCGCCACGACGGCACTGATCTCCGCGCCGAAACCTGCCGTGCCCGTGTCCTCATGAACGATCAGGCAACGCCGGGTCTTGCGAACGGATGCCAAGACGGTCTCTTTGTCCCACGGAGAAAGCGTCCTGAGATCGAGTAGCTCCACCGAAGCTTCCGCCTGCTTGCTGGCCGCTTCGCACCGCTGCACCATGGCACCCCAGGTAACGATTGTCAGTTCGGTGCCTTCCTGGAGGAGTTTGGCTTTGCCCAGAGGAAGAACGAACTGATCCCCCGGGTAAGGCCGCCGTGCCCAGGCATTATCGAGGAGATTGCGATGTTCGAAGAAAATGGTCGGATCGTTGCTGCGAAGAGCGGCCCGCAGCAATCCAACCGCGTCTTCGGCATTGGAAGGAAACACCACTTGCCAACCGAGCCCGTGAATCCACTGGACCTCATTGCATACGCTGTGCCAGGGGTCGCCACACTTGGCAAACCCTCCCGGCACACGGACTACCATCGGCGCGGCAAAGCGATTGGCGGTCCGCCAGCGGATGGTGCCGCAATTGCTCAGCTGTTCCGTGCAGGTGTCGGCATATTTGCGGAATTGAATCTCCGTAACCGGCAGCAGACCCGACAATGCCATCCCCACGGCGCGACCAATAATCCCCTCTTCCGAAAGGCTCGTATCAAAGACCCGGGCCTCACCGAAGAGCTCTTGCAGTCCCATGGTAACGCCGTGTACACCTCCCTTGGGACCGACGTCCTCACCGAAGACGAGGAGCTTCGGATTGGTACGGAGCTCGACCTCCAGTGTCCGTCGAATGGCGGCCAGCATGTTGATCCGCGTCGGCTCCGACTGGGAATGTTCCGACGAGGAAGGGAAGCAATGCCCCTCCCGTGCCAGGCCGCCGACCTGCTGGAGCTCGGCGGAGCCGTCCGGCTTCTTCTCCGTGAAGAGGTACCGCGTAATGGCTCCAGGATCCGGATCGGGCCGGCGGAGCGCCGCCTGAAGCGCGGTTTCGACTTCCTGATGCACCTTCAGGTCCAGCTCGCGCCACTCGGTCTCTGAAAACAGGGCCGGCACAAGATAATGGTAAAGCTTGTCCAGGGGATCCCGGGCCCGCTCTTCTTCGATGAATTCCTGGCTCTTATACGCCTGGGTGTCCTGTCCCGAATGGCCGCAGAGGCGGGGCACCGTCAACCGGAGCAAAGCGGGACTTCGGCCGGAGCGCACGATGCCGACCACGTCCTTGATCAACGCAGAAGCTTCCGCTGGGTCCGTGCCGTCGCCATTCCGGACAACCAGGTTGGTAAAGGATTTCAGATTGGCCGCGATGTTGCCTCCCGGAGTTTGGAGATCCCCCGGCACGGACAAGGAGTAAGCATTGTCTTCGATATAGAAAAGCATCGGCAGCTTGAGGGTCGTGGCGATGGTCAACGCCGACCAGAAACCGTTGCTGGCCACGGATCCCTCGCCGCCCAGAGCCACGGCGATTGCACCCTCGTAATCCTCCTCTTTCAACCTGTCCCGGCGGTAGACGATGGCCTGAGCCCAACCGGCGCAAGGGGTATACTGCGAGCCGACCTCGCCCGCCATCGGCAGGACAGTAGCCCATCCCCGCGAAGGCAGATTGCAAACGGCGCCGATGTCCCGGCCAGCGCTGAAGCCGCCCGATTTGGCCAGCGCTGCGGCAAAGCTCTCCTCGATGCTCAAACCCACAGCCAGCAAGAATGGCCGTGATCGGTAATAGGCGCCGGCTGCATCGTGGGGGTGCGTCAGGAGCGAGCCGAGGAGAATCTGACTGAGGTCATGCCCTCGGGCCGAGAACTGATAGTTGATCTTCCGTTGCGGATAGAGTTCGGTTTCCTCCAGCGCATCCATCGCCCGCGAGGTCAACACCAAGCGTGCCACCTGGCGCCAGTCAAAATGGACGTTTACCTTCTCAGGTCGGATGATCGTTGAGGTATTCATGCGTCGTAGTCCGAACCGGAGCCTACGATCCTGGCCGTTACGGAACCGGTGTGCGACTTTGCACGACACGAAATCGGCTGGTAACGAAGGCGCTATCGGTCAAGGTCGCGTTGCCGGCCGGGTTGGCCCCGGAAACATGGAAATCGCTGAAGGCCGCGGATTGGTTGACGAAAATGTCACCCGTAAGATTGCAAGACACCGCGGCCCCGCTGGCGGCGGCACGGCGTTCCGCGGCAGCCAGCACGGTGGCGTCCGTTGCATAGATGGCACAGGTGATCGCTCCCTTTTCCTCGGCTCCGCGGATCGCGCGCGTGATGCTGTCCTGGGTGTTTTCTGTGGCGATCACATACACGATGGGTCCGAACATCTCGCGCTGGTAAACCGATTCTTGCTCGGCCCGAACCTTGAGGATCAGCGGCGTGCGCATGCGGGCTTGGGGAAAGTTGGGATGCGCAACCGCTTTCGATGCTAGCACGACCTCCCCCCCACCCTGCGGCGCGGTTTCCAGACGCCGGAGTGTGGCATCGCTTTGAATGGCTCCAAGGATTTCGACCGCCCGTGTGGGATCGCCCAGCAGTTTATCAACACTGGCCGCCAGGGCCTGCGTGAATTCCTCAAAGCTGATGTGCTGACCGCCGGCACGGATGCCATCCCTGGGGACATAGATGTTCTGCGAAGTCGTACACATTTGGCCGGAATAGAGACTGAGCGTAAATGCCAGATTGCGCACCACGGCATTCAGATCTAGGACGCTATCGACGATGACCGGATTCACGCCGGCCTTCTCGGTGAACACGAGCGCTTGACGGGCATTGGCTTCGATCCACTCACCAAACGCGGTGCTGCCGGTGAAATCGACCATGGCCACGTCGGGATGGCAGACCAATTGCTTCGTGACGGGCTCCGCATGGGCATCGGCTACCAACGTCACCAGATTGGGATCCAACCCCGCCTCGCGCAACACGGCGCGGGCTGTTTCGACGGTGATGGCGAGGGGGAGAACGGCGCCGGGGTGAGGTTTGACCACCACCGCGTTTCCCGCGGCCAAGTCGGCAAAAATGGCCGGGTAAGCGTTCCAGGTCGGAAACGTAGACACGCCGACGACCGCCCCCACGCCGCGCGGTAGAATACGAAACGTCTTTTCCAATCGGGTCGGCCCGGTCTTTCCCGGCTTCTCCCACGTCACCCGTTCCGGGATTCGCTTCATTTCGTCATACGCATAGGCCACCGCCTCCAAGCCGCGGTCTTGTGCGTGGGGCCCTCCAGCCTGGAAAGCCATCAGGAACGGCTGTCCGGTCGTATGCATGACCGCAAAGGCAATTTCGAAGCTCCGCTGATTGAGCTGGGCGAGGATTTCCAGACACGTGCCGACTCGGGCTTCGATTCCCGCATCGCGCCAACTCGGAATGGCAGCCTTGGCAGCGGCCAAAAGGATATTCAGGTCCGACTTGGGATAGGGGATATCGAGGGCCATGCCGTAGGGCGACACTTCGCTGCCGACCGTGCCTATGGTGCCCGGCTGATCGATGGCGAACGGTTTGCCCAGCCGCGCTTCGAACGCGGCCTGGCCTTCTGCCTTGGCGTGTTCGCCGTAGATCTTCCCGCTGGGAATTTCGGGATAGCCACTCCAGTAGCGGCGCGAACGGATGGCTGACACAGCCGCGTCGAGCAGCTTGTGATGCCGCTCGAAGAGAGGATGGTTCACGAAACGGATCTCCTTCCCTCTGCGGTTTCGGTTCGATCCATTGCGGGACCCTACACCATTTTTTGTATCCTGGGTGCTGGAGTCGAGCAAGACAGACTCCGCGGGAGCGACAGGGGTTGGCCCGCGGGCCAGGCCCTGGGGGGTGGTATAATCGCCATATCGAGACGATGACGTACAGCTAGGAGAACAGGGCATCAGATGGCCACGCCCGAACAGCCCCGGTTCACGATTGTCGGCGCTGGGCTAGCCGGCGCGCTGCTGGCCTGCTACCTGGGCCGAGCGGGCTACCGGGTCGATGTTTATGAGAAACGCTCCGACCCCCGCTGCCAAGATCCGAACGGCGGCCGATCGATCAATCTCGCAATTTCCGCGCGCGGCCTGCAAGCACTCCGGGAAGTTGGCCTGGCCGACGAGGTGCTGGAAGCGGCGATCCCAATGCGCGGGCGGATGATGCATTCACGCACCGGGGCGTTGAGTTTTCAACCTTACGGCAAAGATGAAACCGAATCAATCTACTCGGTATCTCGAGCGGACCTGAACCGGACACTGGTGAACGCGGCTGCCCGCTGTGCGTCGGTACAGATGTTCTTCGAGAAGAAATGTGTCGGCGTCGATTTGCGGAGCGCACACCTGACCATCCTCGACGAAGTTTCGCACACTACCTCCGAGCTGGCAGGCGAGACGGTCATTGGCTGCGATGGCGTTTATTCGGTTGTTCGGGCGCACATGCAGAAGGAGGATCGTTTCAATTATCAGCAAGATTACCTGACTCACGGCTACAAGGAGCTGACCATGCCCGCTGGCCCGCAGGGCTCCTTTGCGATGGAAAAGCATGCCTTGCACATTTGGCCACGGCGTTCCTTCATGCTGATTGCACTTCCCAACCTGGATGGCTCCTTCACCTGTACGCTCTTTTGCCCTTTCGAGGGCCCGAATAGTTTTGCCTCCCTGCAAACGGAAGGCGAGGTACGCCGTTTCTTTGGCGAGCAATTTCCGGATGCCCTTGCCTTGCTGCCGGGCCTGGCGGCCGATTTCTTCAAGAACCCGACGGGGTCGCTGCTCACTGTCCGCTGTAGCCCGTGGCATGTAGACGGTAAAGTCGTCTTGCTCGGGGATGCGTGTCATGCCGTGGTTCCGTTTCTGGGACAGGGAATGAACGCCGCGTTCGAGGATTGCACGGTGCTCAACCGCTGTCTGACCGAGCAAGCACCGAACTGGAAGGCGGCTTTTGCCACGTATGAATTACGCCGGAAGGTTCACGTCGATACGCTGGCCGGGCTATGCCTGGACAACTTCATCGAGATGCGTGATCGCGTCGGTTCACAGACCTTTCTGCTCAAGAAGCGGTGGGAAGTCTTCTTGCACAAGCTCTTTCCAATGTGGTACTTGCCGCTCTACACCCTGGTTACGTTCACCTGCACTCCCTATGCAGAGGCGCTTCGCCGGGTCCGAAAACAAAATCGGATCGTGCGCAGCGTTGTTGTGCTACTTGCGGGGGGGGTGATTGGATTGATTACGTGGTGGTGCTGGTAAGAAGACGCGGTTCAAAGCGAACGATGCGGAGATTCCAACGCGGCCACTTGCTCGGATGGTTGTCTGGGCTTTTTCGGCTGCTTGACGACCAGTACCGGACAGCTGGCCCGGCGGACGACCTGTTCGGCCACACTGCCTTCGAAAAGGCGGTGTAAGCCCTGACGACCGTGACTACCGATAACGATCAGATCACAGTCGCGCTCGTCGGCTGTTCGCAGGATGGCAGTCACCGGGTCGTCCTCGCTCAGCATGTATTCGATCTGGGGATGTGGTTCAGGAATCTGGATTTGTCTGAGATGCTCCCACAGACGTTGCTGATAAGATGCAGGCTGGAGCATGGAAACAGCCTCGCCATAGGTGACGTTTTCAGGCCCTAGAGTTTCAACGGCCTGAAGAACAATCAAGCGGGCACCCCATTCCTGAGCCATCGCCACAGCGTACGGCAACGCTTCCTGGGCGGGTTCCGAAAAGTCCGTTGGGTACAAGATCGTGCGAAATTGCATGGCCAGCTACCTTTTTCCCCAAGTCTTCCATCACCCGGTTTCAAGTGCATGCAAATATCTTGCCAGAGCTAATTCAGGCTGCCGAGCCGTGCGCTTGGGTGTGCGGATACCCAAGCTATTGGTGCATTCATGGGCAAAAACTCACCGAGAAGAGCAACCGCGCATCAGGCCCGATGAAATCCCGACGGTTCCCATCACCAGGAGAGCAGGATTTATCCGTCGCCTAAACGTTGGCCTGACGAGAGCTTGCGGCCGGCAGGCTTCCCCGAAAACGACTTCGGCATGGCTCTTGCTTCGAGAACGGATCGATCCCCTTGGACCATCTTCACGAGGTACGAGCCATTGTTGACCGGCTATTCGTTTTGCTGGATGAGGCGAACCCTTTGGCGGGGCCATATTCTCATGCATTGGAATGGGCATGGCACTTTGGCCTGCCCATCCATACCGCGGTTCTCCCCGCCGATCCGGCTCCGTCCAATGCGGATGGGCTTCGGGACTGCATGAATACCTACGCAAAGTACTGTTCTAATACACGGTCCGGTTCATGCTGTCTGCTGAGCGGCGGTTCGCAGAACCGCGCGGGGCCCATCTCCACGCGGTTCTGCGAACCGCCGCTAAACGGACCCAACCAACCGGACGCTGTGTTGTACTGGACTCCTCATCGGCGGCAAGGTGGAGGAGGCGGCAGTCCGTGTGGCGCGCTGGCGGCACTGTCAGCTAATTGTCATTGGGCGATATGGCCGACCACCCCGGTC
>DATGIQ010000626.1:0-4274 GCA_035295665.1 Gemmataceae bacterium
GCGGCGAGGCTGGCGAGGTGAGCGGAGTTGACAACCAGGACCGCGTGGAACTTGAAACCAACCGGCCGCGGCTGAATGCTGCGGACGCCGGCCAGGAACAGCGCGGCCAACAATTGCTGATAGCTGGTTCCTCGCCGGATACGCCCGGCCACGACATCCAAGAGATCATCGCGATCGGTGTCCTCGATCAAGCGCACCAGGGGCTCGATGTCGGGACACAATTGCACCTTGGCATGTGCCACCTTGGCCTCGGCCGCAGCTACAGGTGCCAGGTTCTGTAAGAAGGCAAAATCCCCAAGACCGGCCAAGGCCCCAACCTTAACCGTGTTGGCCACGAAATCGCGGCGCGTCTGCGCGGAAAACATGTGTATCCTCCCAGCGAGAGATGCCTGCCGGGACAGACCTCAGCGAACTGCCCGGCGGAACGTAATCATGGGCACGCCAAGAAAACCAGGGCGCGGTTAGGAAACGGACGGTTCTTCCCTACTCGAGTCATTCAGCGGCTTCTGGGCCGCACGAACTCCTCGATAGATGAGTAGCCCCACCATGCCGAGGAGCAAATACGGCATCGCCACCATGATGTAGATGCTCTGATTGTACGCGCGGGCTTCCCGAAGCGGATCGCTGTCCTCCGAACTGGAGGCCGTATTCATATCCTGTCAGGCCGGACAGCCATAAGCCGAGCGTGGCAAAGCCAGGGTCACGATTAGCAGCAGCGCACCGATCAGAATCGTCCAGTATTTCATGAGTCTTCTCCGGCTTGTTCTGCTCATTCTACCTTCCCGGGCGCGTTTCGGCAGCCCCCAATACGCTGGGGCTCGTGGGAGTGCCGTGGCTGGCCACCCCACGCCAAAAAGTCGAAAACCTGCGCGCCGGCGCATCCTCGGCGTCCACTAATATAGAGAAGGACATTTCGCACGCCTCCAGGGACACACGCATGGCCGCACACTCATCGGGGAACTCGTTGGCCAGTCTCCGCCTCTTTTTGGCGGCACAGACTCCCTCCAATATCTCCGACCGTGAGCTACTCAGCCGCTTCCTGAGCCGGCATGATCAGGCTGCCTTTGCCGCCCTGTTCCACCGCCATGGTGCGATGGTCCTGAGCGTTTGCCGGCGCGTCCTCCGCAACCCCCACGATGCGGAAGACGCTTGCCAGGCGACCTTTCTTATCCTGGCCCAGCGGGCCGCCGCGATCCGCAAGCGCGACGCCCTGGGCAGCTGGTTGCACGGCGTCGCGTTTCGGGTGGCGCGGGATCTGCGTGCCAAGCTGGCCCGCCGGGCCGCCTGCTCCCTCACCGATGCAGCGAATGTCGCCAAGCCGGCCGAGCCGGAATCGCTCACCTGGGAGGAAGTCCGGGGGGCACTCGACGAAGAGCTGCACCGACTCCCTGAGCATTACCGAACGGCGCTGGTGCTTTGCTACCTGGAAGGCCGGTCCCGCGATGAGGCAGCACATCAGCTTGGCTGGTCCTTGCCCACGCTCCACGGCCGGCTGGCGCGTGGCCGGGCGCTCTTGCATGCCCGCATGATCCGCCGCGGCTTGACGATTTCGGCCGTGTTCGCCGGGGCGTTTGCCCACGATTGCATGGCGCGGGCCGTGCCTGCACGCCTTTTCCTCCAGACGATTCGCGCCGCGACCAGCCCTGCCCTCGGCGGCACGATCGCGGTTTCCCCCCAAGTTACTGTCCTCGTGAAGGGAGCACTCTCCGCCATGATCCGACTCAAGCTGAAATACTGCATCGCCTCCGTGGCTCTCCTCCTGGGGATCGGAGGATACGCTGCGTTCCATTTTTACAGTGCCGAGGCTCCGCCCCAGGCCTGGACCGCAGCCCTGACGCCCGAAGAGGTGCGCGCGGAGGAAACCGTGGAGCTGAGCGGCCAGGTGCTCGACCCAGATGGACGTCCCTTCGCCGGGGCTGAATTGTCTCTGGTCGCAAGGTGGGATTCCCCGCTCAATGGAGGCTCACCACGCACCAGCAGCGGTCCGGATGGCCGATTCACCTTGGCCGCTCCCAAATCGGAGCTGGCGCGGCACCTTGCTGCCGCCCGCCCCGTGGACGTGCTGGCGGTGGCCAAGGGGTTTGGCCTGGCTTGGCGTTCGGTTGCGGATTTCCTCCCCAAGCACGAGCGGGACAAGGTGAACCCCTTTGCCCGGCTGGAAGCGGGCTTCTTGGGAAGCGCGGCCGTGCTGAAGCTAGCTCGGGACGACTTCCCGCTCACCGGACGGATTGAGACCCCCGAAGGCAAGCCCGTGGTCGGAGCCGATGTCCGACTGGAGACGGTCTATGCCAATGACGCCAATGATCTCACCGCCTGGTTAGCAGCCATTGGCCGCAAGGAGAACTTTGGCTCTGCCCACAAATATGTGCCGCATGAGGTACACAGTGAAGGTCTCGGATGCTTCCTGGCCACGACCGACGCGCAGGGACGCTTCCGCTTGACCGGAATTGGGTCCAACCGGCTGGTGGAGCTGCGCCTCAGCGGACCGGGCCTGGCAGCCGCGACGATCTTGGCCCGGACGCAGCCCGGTCTGCGGCTAGACATTCCCAATGCGAGTCAGGCGCTGGGCTGGTTTTCTACCGAAACCCACGGCTGTTTTGGAGCGGACTTCGCCCTCAGTGCAGGGCCGGCGCGGTCGATTCACGGCGTGGTCCGGGACGCCGACACCGGCCAGCCGATTCCGGGCGCCATCGTCCAGAGCCACCGGTTAGCCGGGAATGGGCTCACTGGGTTAGCGGTATTTCGCACACGGGCCGATGCGCAGGGTTGCTACCGCCTGGACGGCATGCCGACCGGCAAAGGCAACGCCCTGCTTGCGCGCGGCCCGGATGACCAACCCTACCTGGCCGGGGTTGCGGAGGTGGAAACCAGCACGGGGGATGGCCCGGTAGAACTCGACCTGAAACTCAAGCGTGGACTGTGGGCTGAGGGCCGCGTTACCGATGCCGACACCGGCCGGCCGCTCGCTGCCGACGTGGTTTATTACTGCCTGGAAAGCAATCCGCGCGGCGCCGAAACGCCGGGCTTCACCGGCGCGATCCTCGGGCCCGCCTCCTACCACACCAACGGGACCGGGCAGTTCCGCGTGCCGGTGCTTCCCGGCCCCGGAATGGTGGCCGCCATGCTCCACGGCCAGAGGAGCTGGACAATTCTTTCCAAGCTGTCGAGCACCTGGCAAGCAGGCAAGAGCTACATCGAGTACCGCGGCCGCTTCGATCCGCCCGACGCTCCCGCCGCCCAGGGAGGCTGGTTCGTCGTAGCCCGGCCATGCTCCTTCGTGGTCGTCAATTACCACCAAATTGCCGTCATCCATCCGACCGAACAGACGACGTCCTTCGTCTGCGATCTGCCGGTCTATGCCGACGGCTCGCCTCTCCGGCTGGTCCAGAAGCGGGAGGGCGATTGATGACGATGCTGTGGAAACCTTACACGCCGACCCCGGCCGCCCCATGGGATGTCCGGCGCGTCGTTCACCTGCACCGGCGGGTCGGCTTCGCCGCAGTCTGGCCCGAGATTGAGCGCGACTTCAAGGATGGGCCGGTGGCCAGCATCGATCGCCTGCTGGACGGTCGTTCGCGGGAGGGATCGGTGCCCTCGGATTACGCTGGCCGCACCGAGCGATTGGAGGAACTGGCCTTGGCTTCACGCCGGCCGGCCGAGCTCCGTGCGGCGTGGATCTACCGGATGCTGTATGGACCGGACTCCTTGGGCGAGCGAATGACGCTTCTGTGGCACAACCATTTCGCCACCAGCAACGAGAAGGTCAACGATGTCCGCGCGATGGTCCATCAGAACGATCTTTTTCGGCAATTCGGTCGGGCTCCCTTCGCCGAGCTGCTCACTCGGCTGGCCCGGGACCCGGCGTTACTCGTGTATCTCGACGCTCCCGCCAACCGCAAGGAGCATCCCAACGAGAACCTGGCCCGCGAGCTGATGGAGTTGTTTACGCTCGGCGAAGGCCACTTTACCGAAGCCGATATCCGCGAGGCCGCCCGGGCCTTGACCGGCTGGGAGTTTCACGGTGCGACGGACAACGACGGGCGTGCCCTGGCCGGCCAGAGCCTGGAGTCGTGTGTGCGCTATTCTCCCGGCCGACACGATGACGGTATGAAGACGGTGCTCGGCTGGCGGGGAACGTGGTCGGGCGAGGATCTGGTGAGAATCCTGCTCGATCATCCGGCGACGGCGGATCGACTGGCGTGGCGAATCGCTACCGAATTCCTCGGGGAAGGAGTCGCGACCTCGCAAGAGCTGGCGGAATTGGCCAAGGGGCT
>DATGIQ010000627.1:0-13016 GCA_035295665.1 Gemmataceae bacterium
TGTGGCGAGGCTTTCAGGGAATGAAGCCTGCATGCGCGGGAATCGCCGAAGTGAAACTCGACGGCACAAACGGGTTCACCCGCAGTGGAAGCTTTGTCCTCAAGACGGACTGCGCGCAGGCGCAACAAACTCCGGTAAACAACCTCAATGCTTACTGGGTACGCGGAGTTCTCACCGAGCCTTTGCCTCCAGATCCGGCCCGCATCCTTCCTGAGGTGGCTGGCATCCGGTTGCGAAGCGTGGTACACCGCGATCTTGACTTGACGGACCCGCAAGCGCCCAAAGGCGGTCTGCTGCCCGATAACGCCTATATGGGCGGAGCTCAGGTGGATGTCACGAAGGCTTTCTACCCCTTTAACCAGCAACCCCAGCCCGGATCGACCTTCTACTTCTCAAGCGACGAGGCTTTCAGCAAGCCGGGCGCGTTCGTGACCGTCGCCGTGGCCAAACAATCGACTCCACTGGATCAGCTTGGCACTCCGAATCTCAACCATACGATCGCCTGGGAATACTGGAATGGCGTCGACTGGGTGGACCTCGGAGTGGCCAGTCAGCCTTCAACTTCTGCTCCGAGCGCCAACGACTTCACGGCGACAGGCCAGATTTTTTTCACTGTGCCGCGCGATATGGTGAAGACCAAGGTGAATAACCAGGATGGCTACTGGGCGCGGGTACGGTTGGTGGATGGCGGCTTTGGATTTTCAAGCACGGTCACGCTGCCCTCGGGAAGCAACCCGGGAAGCATCACCTACGTGGTGATTCAGCCGCCCGCGCTTGGAGCTTTCCGGCTGGGCTACTCTTGGCAGAAGGGGCCATTCCATTGCGAGCACGTCCTCGCTTACAACGACTTTCAATACGAGGATCGCACTTACGAGGCCCAGTGGCCGGGAAACGCTTTTCTGCCCTTCAAGCCCGTCAGTGATGTGACGCCAGCCCTTTATCTTGGCTTCGACAAGAAACTCCCTGTGGACGATCTCGGCTTCTACTTTGATCTGGTTGAGCAGCCGGGCGACGACCAGGGGCCGGCGCTCGTATGGGAATACTGGAACGGAGGCGGTTGGCTCGAACTTTCTGTTGAAGACGAGACCCGGGGCTTGAACTTGCCCGGCATTGTTTCATTTATTGGCGCGGATGATACCCAACCTTATGCCCGCTTTGACCTTCCCTACTACTGGGTGCGAGCGCGGCTGAAGGAAGACGGTCCGCCCGGCGAGCCAGTGCTGAATGCCATCTTCCCGAATGCCGTCTGGGCATCTGAGCAGCATACAGTGAATGACGCACCGCTCGGGGCAAGTTCAGGTCTGCCCAATCAGGTGTTTGTCTTCACACAGATTCCGGTGCTTGACGGAGAACGGATTGAAGTGGAGGAGTTGTCGGGACCACAAGCCAACGTCGAGTGGCGCATCCTGGCAACGGAACTCGCCCAGGGTGACTCGTCTGTGGTCGCGGCTCTGGAAGAGCAACTCGGTCAAGAAGGTTCCCAAACTGACATTGTCTACGGTGACCTGCGATTGCAGCGCGACCGCACTAAGAAAGTAGCAGCGGTATGGGTGCGGTGGCAGGCTCAGCCGCATTTCTATTTTTCGGGGCCTGACGAGCGGCACTATGTCCTTGACCGGGCGAACGGTCGGCTCTATTTCGGAGATGGCGTGCATGGCCGCATTGTGCCGCCCGGAGCGGCGATTCTGGCGCGGCAGTTTCGTGTGGGCGGCGGCTCAACGAGCAACGTGGGGGCACGCACCATCTCCCAACTATTGGGCTCCGTGCCGGGCGTGCAGGCAGTGTTCAACCCGCGCGCCGCGGAGGGCGGCAGCGACGGTGAAACACTGGAAAGCTTCAGGCAGCGCGCGCCGTTCACGCTGCGGGCACGAGGCCGGGCCATAACGGCAGCGGACTATGAAACATTGGCCCGGGAAGCTTCATCTGCCGTTGCGGTGGCACATGCCATTCCGACTCGAAGCTCCAACGGACGACCATTGCCCGGCTGGGTCACGGTGCTCATCCTGCCCCGCAGCCAGGAGCCACGCCCGATGCCCTCCTACGAATTGCGCGAGGAAGTAGCCCGGTATATTAACGACCGCTCCCCTGCGGATGTTGCTGCCACACAGCAAGTTTACGTAACGGGACCTAACTACCTGCCAGTGGATGTTGAGGCTACGCTCGCCACCGCTGATCCCTCCCTGGCGGGCGATCTGGAAAAAGGAGCGATGGCTGCTATCGAAGAGTTCCTCCATCCGTTGAGCGGCGGACCCGAAGGCAAGGGCTGGGAGCCGGGCCGCAGCGTGTATCTTTCGGACATTGCGCAGGCGCTTCAGGGCGTGGACGGGCTGGATTACATCGAAGAACTAGCCCTCTACAAGAACGGCATATTACAGGGGGAAAGCCTGACGGTTGGGCCGGATCAGACTGTTGTTGCGGGAGAAATGAGGCTGAAGATCAAGGCCGCAGTGAGTTGAACCATTGAACTTGGGCCAGCAAGACGGGGATTCTCGAAGAGTTGCTATGACAGACCAGCGAGATTTGGACCCTAATTCGGAAAAGACCCATTCTGCAAGGAGCTTGGAAGAGTCGCACTCTCTGGAGACACCGAAGATGGAGCATGGGTTGGAATCGGCTTCGTCCGGCCTTTCCCCAGCACAAAGAAGGCTGATGGGACTTCAGCAATCACTCGGCAACCGATTTGTTGTCAATATGTTGGGAGCTAATCAAGCCGGAACTGAAACTACAGAGACGCAAAGAGAGTCTAATGCCGCTTCTGGATTAGGTTCGCATTCTAATCCGAGTGGGCATTCTGCCGTGCCACGCCCTGACAGCGGCCAACCCCTTAATCCAGAGACCCGATCAGCAATGGAATCGCGCTTTGGCCAGGATTTCAGTCAAGTACGAGTCCACACGGATACGGCTTCCGGAAATTCTGCGCAAGCCTTGCATGCCCAGGCATTCACGATGGGCAATGACGTTTTCTTCGACAGCGGTAAATACCGGCCAGACCCGAACGATCCGCTCTTGGCTCATGAATTGGCGCATGTTGTGCAACAGCGAGAAGGATCGAGCGCGTCAACCACCGTGAGCGAAGACCCAAAGCTCGAGGCGCAAGCCGAGCGGGCTGAACGAGGTTTCTTCGGCTCGAAAACTAACCTCGGTCATGCAGCGCGCGGCCTGCAGCGAAAGCCTGACGCCGGAGATGCAACGACGACGCACGCCCCTCCAGCAAAGCACAACCCCTCGTTCTTTGAGAGACTTGGACATGGCATTGCGGCCGTGGGCGGGGCCATCTGGCACGGTCTGGAAGCCGCTGGCAGCGCTGTCTGGAAAGGCGTCAAGGCGGTGGGCCATGGCATAGCCGTCGCTGCCGATGCGGTATGGACGGGCATCCAGTGGGTTAGCCGGCAACTGTGGGACAAGCTCACGGGCATCTTCGAGCGCGTCACGCAATGGGTGGCGCGCCTGCCTGAGCGGTTGGCGCGGCTCGTGATGGGGCTCTGGGAAGGTGTAAAGAGCCTGCATCCGTGGTCGCTGAAATGGTGGGAATCTCTAGGCCACGCCAGCACCTGGCTCGACTTTCTGAAATGGCTGGGACGGAGTGCCCTGCAGCTTGCCGAAGTGCTGGGGATACCCGAAATCGTCGAGACGCTGGCCGACCTGCTTAAGTTCAATACGCGGGCGCTCTCAGGCGGCGAGCGCAGCAAAGCCGCCAGCGTGTTTGGCGGCTCGATCAATCTTGACCTGGTGCGCGTTGACGAAGGTGGCCTGATTGGACCCTCCTGGACGCATCGTGAATACACCGCCTTTCACACCATTACTGGCTGGGGCGGCATCCAGGATGACACGTTGATCCACGAACTAACGCACGTCTGGCAATATGAACGCGCGGGCGCCATCTATATCGCTCAGGCCCTCCACGCGCAGATCACGCTCGGCGGCACCGGAGCCTATGATTACAACGGCGTTCCGGGCCTCCAGGCTGCGAAGTCGGCTGGTCAAGGCATTTTGAGCTTTAATCGCGAACAACAGGCGCAGATTGTGCAGGATTTCTATCGCATCAAGACAGGACGCTCGCCAATCTTCGGCGCAGGAACCACCGCAGATTTGCCGCTTTACGCGCACTTTGTGAAAGAGGTTTCCACACTCACCGAAGCACAGCTTGTCGCCGTGTGAGGACTCGATCGACAGGTATGGTTATGCCGATTCTCTTACCCAATCTCGATGACCGCCGCTGGCAGGACCTGGTGGATGAAGGGCGCGCCCTGATTCCCTTGTATGCGCCGGAGTGGACGGACCAGAACGCTCACGATCCAGGCATCACGCTGATGGAGCTTTTCGCCTGGCTCGCAGAGATGGATATTTTCGGTCTGAACCGCATTACAGACCGCGCGCGGCTCAAATTTCTGCGGCTTATCGGGATCGAGCCTCGACCTCCCGCGGCGGCCACCACGGTGTTGAGCTTCTCATTGCAGGCTGGCTCAGGAGCCATTGACTTGCCTCCGGAGGTTGAGTGCTCGGGCCTTGACCCGTTCGGTGTCGAGACGGTTTTCCGCACACTTGCGGCCCTCACCGTGACACCCGCGAATCTTGTCGCCGTGCAGCTTAAAGATTCCCAGGGCTTCCATGACTTCACAGAACGCTGGCGGCGCAAGCAGGCGTTTGGCGCGTTTGGAGTCGTTCCTGAACTGGGTGCTGAATTATACCTGGGTCTCGACAAGCCCCTTGCGGCGGGCCAGTCATTCAGTTTGTTCTTCACCTTTGCCAATTCTCATGCCAGTTACGCTGAGCGCGAACGGCTGCTCTGCGAGTCTCAGGGTCAGCGTGAAGCATGCGAGCCGCCGATCATGAAGTGCGGATGCTGCGGGCCGGAAACAGTGGCGCCCACGCCGCCGAAGAAAACAACGCTCCCGCCGTTTCTTGGCGTCCGCCTGACGTGGGAACTATTGACGGCTTCCGGCTCGCAGCCCGTATGGTCTGAATTTGGCCCCGCAAACGTTGATGATGATACACGCGCCTTCACTCTGAACGGCGGTGTTCGCCTGACGTCGCACACAGCGGGATCTCAGGCAGCCATTGGCCAGGTAGCTGCATCGCTAGGCTACATTCGAGTGCGCTTTGCGGCTGGCGCCTATGATGCGCCGCCGTTCATCCAGAATCTCGCCTCCAATGCTGTCCTGGCTGAGCAGGCTGTACCTGCGGGCATTGTGACTTGGGTCATTGCTCCCGGCGTAGTTGCGACTCCGTCGCAACTCCCTTCAACGATGACCGGCCTTTCCCTGCAACTTGACAGCCAAGGGCAGATCACGTCCCTCGCTTTTGTCGATGACTCCACCATTCCTCAATTCAGAGTGCTAGCCTACACCCCAGCGACCGCGGCCCTGCCTGGCAGCCTCAGCATTGAAGCGGTTGCGGTGGGCCTTGGCGACGGGACTCCAATGCAGAAGTTTCAACTTCAGCAAACGCCCGTTCAGCAGAAAAGTTTCCAACTCGTGACACTCGAAAACGGACAATGGTCCACATGGACGGTGCACCCTGACTTTGATGCCTCAGGCCGCGCCAGCCGGGACTTCCTGCTTGACCCTACAGCTGGAACTGTCACTTTCGGAGACGGCGAGCACGGCCTTGCCCTGCCCCGTGGAGCCCGGGTTTACGCTGTCTATCGCAGCACGCGAGCTGAAAGCGGCAACCTGAAGGACGGCGTCATCAATCGGTTGGCCGATTCTGCGCATAACCGGGCTTCGTTTTCCAACCTGGACAATGTTCAGGCAACACTCAGCCTGCGCAATCCGATTTCAGCCACGGGAGGAGCCGCTGCGGAAACGTTGGATCACACGATCGGGCGGGCCATCGATTTCCTTGGCCGGCCGCAGCGCGCGGTGACGCTGACCGATTGCGAAACGCTGGCCAAAGAAGCGCCTGGGGTTGACGTGGCGCGGGCTACCGCTTGGGCCAACGCCCATCCCAGCTTCCCGTGCCTTGAAGCGCCTGGGGTCATCACCGTGGTCGTACTCCCGAATATGCCCGTAGCTCAGCCTAAGCCTAGCCGGGCGCTGCTCGACTCGGTGAGGGCCTATCTCGACCGTCGTAGGATTATCGGCTCGCGGATTGAGGTTGTTGGACCCACCTATCTTGAAGTTGCTGTCCGCGCCCAGGTGCGGGCACTGGCTGGAAGCAGCAAGACATCATTACCGCAGAAAATCACAGAGGCCTTGAACGCCTTCTTACATCCGCTCAGAGGGGGTCCCGAGGGCACGGGCTGGCCCTTTGGGCGCGACGTCCACCGCGCCGAGATCCTGCAAGTGATCGACCGTGTGCCGGGCGTGGACTATGTGGCGTCGCTTGCGCTTCTAGTGGAGGGCTGCGAGTGCAGTCCGCAGTGCGGCAACGTCTGCTTGGCGCCGACATGGCTGGTGGCGGCTGGCGCGCATGAGATCGAGGTGCTTTGAGATGACGATTGTCGAACAACGCGAGCTTGAGCGAGTTCGGTACTGGCAAGGGCAGTTGCTCCGCTCCAGGGATTTCCGCGTTCAGATGAACACGGATTCGCAACTGCGCGCCTGGCATAACCGCGCCCTGCACAGCGCTTACGGCATCGCCCTGGGATATGAAATAACACCCCTGCCCGATACGGGCCCCCTCACCGGCATTCGCATCGAGCCCGGCGTAGCCTATGACTGTTTCGGGCGCGCTATCATCCTCGTGGCCGAGCAGGTCGTGCTTATTCCTGCAGCGCCGTCGGACGGCTCCGGCAGCATGACCCTGCTTCTGCGTTACAAAGAGACCTCTCAGTTCCCCAAGCCGGGGGAAACTGCCGGCGTCTGCCTCACCTGCTGTGCCGGCGCTGCGCCGGAATCTCCTGAACTCGTCTGGAAACCGTCTGACCGGGTCACTCCGACCGATGGCGTGCCAGCGGCGCGTGTTAGCTTTGACCGAGGCCAGCCCCTTTTTGATTCGGTCTTCGTTACACCCGCCTCGCGCCCCATCGCCAAGCCCTATCTGGCAAATGGCGAGACGATTCCAGGCGGCACGGTGTGGACGGCCTGGAAAGAGGGCAGCCCTGGCAACGAGATCACGCTCGGCATTCAGACCGTGGTGGATACCTCGGAGGCGGGTTTTACGCGAACGCCTTGTTATTTCGCATGGCTACAGGGACTTGAGACCGACCTGGCCGGGCTGAGGCAGGCATCCATAATCTTCACCAGCATTGCCGACCCCGCGCCCGATCGCTTTACCTTTCGTGTTCTTGTTCCGCTTCAGGGAACTCCTGTTCCTGAAGTCCGGATGTTTGCGGCCTCCGCGCAGCGCACGCCAATCCTTGCATCCGTCTGCTGGTTGGGGTGCGAATCTCGCGCAAACTTCAGCTTGTGCCTGCAGCCTGCGGCCCAAAAACCATGCTGCTCGTGAGTAGCGCGGCGTAAGGAGCGAAACATTATGGCAGTCATCGGCGGTACACAATTCCTCGAGCGGTTACAGTTCTTCAACGGCCAGCGCCTGTTCGCAGGCGACCTCCAGGCACTTGAAGCTTTCAACCGTGAGATGCGCTGGTTGCATAACCAGAGCCTGCACCAGGCAGGTGTTGGAAGCGGCTATGCCGTCTCCGGCGCCAAGGGCGACCGCGAGGTAATCATCACGCCAGGCTACGCCATTGACGCCTGCGGACGCGAGATTGTGCTGACCCAGAGTCACGTGGAGTCTGTCCCGCCGGTGGCCGACGATGGAGCCGGCAACTCGGTCTTCTATGATCTTACGGTCTCGTATCCGGATGATAGCGATCTGCCTGAATCTGAGACTCGCGACGGCATCTGCCTGCCCGCTGGCGCTGTCCGATTGCGGGAAACGCCCAACTTCTGCTGGATCAAGCTGGGGGCAGATGGCCAGCCCGTGGACCCACAACTCAAGTTGGAGCTCCAATCCAGCATGCGAATCCTGCTGGCGCGCGCTGAAATCAAGAATTGCCAGCTCAATCAGCCCATCTCGACCGTGCAGCGCCGCAATGCCCGCCCGGCTAAGCAACCTCACATCGCCTGCGGCAGAACGGACCCGGCAACTTCAGCCTGGACAGTCTGGCTGACCTCGGATCATACGCCTCTCGGACTGCAACTGGCGGTCGATACGAGTTCAGCCAATTTCAAGACCCCACCCTGCTACAGCGCGCACGTGATTGGAGACCGCTTCTTTCCTGGCGGCACTGGCGAACTTGCTGCACCATCGTTCGTGCTGGATGGCTGGGTCAACATCAGCAACCCAACAATCACCGGCTTCACTCTGCTGATGCTGATGCCTGAACTGGAAGACAGCTTCATCAACCCAGCCAACTTCTTCAATAATTTCACCACCAGCAGTCCGACGGGACTCGCGCAGTTGCAAGCCAACGGCTGGTTCGCCGTATGGATGGGCGTGGAATCATAGCGGAAAGACGAAGCCATGAACAGGGACAACGTCCGCAACTTTACTTACCTCAACCGGGAAGGCCGCTGGCGGGGCCACCACTGGAATGGCCTCGAAGTGGGCGGAGATGGCGCCCTCCGGCTAAGCCCGCTTCCGATACTCGATGGATCGCCTTCTGATGAAATCGCCGTGCTGCCCAGGCCTGAAGGCCCGGCCGGCATTGCGGTGGATATTGATGGAACGATCTTCTTCAGCGACCCGCAGGCGAATCGCGTTTGGCGCATTGACGGTTGCGATTCGTCGCTGGCCCCGGCACCCTGCATGGGTAAGGACGGGAGTGCGCCAGGCCAGTTCCAAACGCCGCGCGGCCTGCTGCTGCTCAGGCGGCGTCGGGCTTTGCTGGTGGCCGATAGCGGCAACCACCGGATTCAGGTGTTCGATCCTGTATCAGCCCAGTTGATCGAGATCTGGGGGCAGCCTGCCCCGGCCGACAATCCTCAACCGAGCAGCTTGCCCGGCCGCTTTGATATGCCCTGGACGCTGACTGCCGATTCGTCAGGGAATGTGTACGTGGTGGACTATGGCAACAAGCGAGTCCAGAAGTTCAACCCCCTCGGTCAAGTGGTTACGTCATTCTGGAATAGGCTCGCCGCAGCGGGAATCCTGAGCCAGCCGAGTGATGTAGCCGTCGGTGAAGTGAATGGCGCGGTGCGGATTTACATTTTAGATGCAGCAACCCACATGGTGTTTGTGGTCGACGCAGGCGGCAATCCTTTACTCGATGACAACGGGCAACCGGTCTCGTTCGGCGGCGCGCAGCTTTCACAGCCGATGGGCCTCGCGGCGTTGGGTGAGGCAATCTATGCAGGTGACAACATCGCGCGTGCGGTATGCCAGTTTAATGCCCGCAGTTTTCAGTATGGGGGGCAGGCCGTCGGATACCAAGGACCCGTGGCGGCGCTCGCTGCCAGCCCCGAGGGTGTGCTGCTGGTGCATACCGGGACGTCCCTTGCGCCAGTGCGGCTGTTGCCGGGAAAAGCCTACACCAAGCAAGGCAGCTTCTGGACTGATGCGATCATCGCCCCCGGCGACAAGGTCATATGGCATCGGCTGGAAGTCATTGGGGCGCTGCCTGCGCCGGACGCTCATCTCAATCTCTTCTACCACATCTCGAATGACCCGAACGATGCACCCTTGCCGCCCACTCCTGGCCCCGGAACAAATCCATTCAGTGACCCGAGGTGGCGAAGGGGACCGTCGGATGTCTCGGATCTCTTCCTGGGCGGCGAACCGTCGCTCTACCTCTGGGTTGGGGTGTACTTTTCTGGAGACGGCTTGGCCTCGCCGGTCATTCAACAGATGCGAGTGGAGTTTGACCACACGGGGTATCTCAGCCACTTGCCGGCCATCTACCGGAAGGCCGGAGCTTGCAAAGACTTTTTGCTTCGCTTTCTGTCGCTGTTCGAAACCTTTTTCAGCCAGACTGAGGCGGCCATCCATGCGTTGCCTTCGTTGTTTGACCCGTGGTCACCCCCGCGGGAATACCTGCCGTGGCTGGCCGGATGGCTCGCGCTGACACTTGACGAAGAGTGGAACGAGGCTACTCAGCGGCGAGCTATTGCGGATGCTTTCGCAAGCTATGCCTTGCGTGGCACTCCGGCGGGACTACGGAAGGCGTTACAGGACCAGGCTGGAGTGGCAGCCGTGATTCAGGAGCCGATTCTGAACGCCGCATGGTGGGCCTTACCTGCGCCTGAACAAGCACCCTGTCAGGAAACGACCGATGCGGCGACGCAGGCGCCCGCGTGGCAGGCAGGAGAGAACTCCGTGTTGGGTTACACCACGATGCTTGCGCCCGCTCAGCCTCAGGGTGCGGTGGTGGGCACAACCGCTGTCCTCGATCAGTCTCACGTGATTACCGAGGAGGAATTCGGCGCTCCTCTCTTTTCGGATGTGGCTTTCCAGTTCAGCGTTCAGGTTTACCGCGCCCAGGCAAATTCTCCTCAGGTGCTTGAACGGGTGCGCGAGACGATCGAAAAGGAGAAACCAGCCCACACCACCTATCACCTTTGCGTGCTGGAGCCGCGCATGAGGATTGGCTTCCAGTCGCGGGTCGGTGTAGACACGGTCGTCGCCGGTCCGCCGCCCAGCCTGCGGCTGGGCGAGACCGGCAATTTGGGGGCTGACGCCGTTCTGGCCGGACAACCAGCAGGCGCAATCGGAGAGCGAAGCGAATTAGGAGTGACCACGATTTTAGGCTAGCCGCAGAAGCTCTGCGGCCCCCAAATGTGCACCAGGAGGACGATCCGTCATGGAAAGCAATAATGGCGCTACATGCGCATGCGATGTGAAGACTTTTGTTCGCAATCGGTACTTCTATGGCAAACTGCTTGACGTCTACCACTTCGAGCTTGAGCAGAACTACTTTAACGCCAAGAGATGGCTCCTGAACCGGCTCGTGACCGGCTACGGCGTCATCTGCGGCCTTGGCGTTTCGGCTGGCAGCGACGGCCAAAGCATTGTGGTCGAGGCGGGCGTGGCCATTGATAAATGGGGCCGCGAGATCGTCATCCCCACGGCTTCAAAGCCTCTTGCGTTGCCGCCTCTTCCTCCCGCGACGCCCGGAACGCCTTCGGCGGATCACCCTGCGAGCGATTGCAACTGCGATGAGCATTGGGTTCACTTGTGCGCCTGCTACCACGAATGCCTGAGCGACCCAGTGCCCGCCCTGGGCGGCGATTGCGACCAGAACGCAACATGCTCGCCGGGAGCGGTGCGTGAGCGCTACGAGTTGGAGTTCAAGGAAGGCAAGCTGCCGGCTGTCGATGTAAGCTGTTCCGTGCCGGATCTCGTCTCCGGAACCACCATCAACTACCCGGCACTCGCGCAGTATGTGAGCAGCCCATGTTCGGATTGCCCGGATGATCCGTGCATCGCGCTAGCCAACATCCACCTGCCGGACCCGGGCGGCGCGCTGGCTGCCGGAAGCATCGACATTGCCGTGCGGCCCATCGTCTACACCAACGATTTACTGCACGACCTGTTGATCTGCCTGACTAATAAACCGGCCACCCAGGACCACCTCCGAGGCGGCAAGAGTTGAACCTTTGCTGTAGCGCCGGTGTCATCACCGGCGAATTTTCGGCGCTGAAAGACTGCACTGAACGAAGTGAAGGGACAGCGCCACTACAAGAACCGCTGTGATTTACAGAACTCCGTAGAAGGAGAACACCATGAACAACAACAACTGCGGCACGATTTCGCCGTGCGATACGAGCATCGCCGAACGACCTCGCTATTTCCCGCGTCAACTGATTACTCCAGATGATTTGACGCTCGAACAGGAATATTTTCGAAACAAACTGCGCCGCCACAATCGCATCATGCACGGGTGGGGCGTGGTTTGCGGCGCCAAAGTGTGCCCTGTGCCGGTGGCGAACGGCGCCGCGAGTGATCCAACCGGCGCCAGCGCGGCAAGCTCCTTTCAGCCCTGGCTGGTGACCGTTTCACCCGGCTACATTCTCGGGCCTTATGGCGATGAAATCATCATCGACTGTTGCCGGACGGTGGATCTGCGCACCGCAGGCATAACCGGCGTCACCGGCGAGCCCTGCGTCCAGGCACCTGACCCCTGGTGCACGGATGTCTATGTACAGCGCGACCCCAATGCCCCGCTTTACATCGCCGTAAAGTACAAGGAATGCCGGGCGCGGCCCGTCCGCGTCCAGCCCATCGGTTGCGGCTGCGACGATACTCAGTGCGAATACTCGCGCCTGCGCGACGGTTACGAGATTGGTATTCTGAACCAGTGTCCTGACACGCATCAGAATCCCCCTCAAATGGACAACCTCGCCAAGGGCACAACACCCGATTGTCCTGCCTGCCCCACCAGCCCGTGGGTGGTGCTGGCCAAGGTGACCGTCGATCAAGACGGGACGATTGCCACCATCGACAATTGCGCTTGCCGCCGCATCGTGCTCTCGTTCGGCAGTTTCTGGTGGGCTTGCCAGGCAGCCCAATTGTCTGTCAAGGGAGTCACTCCCGTCACTTCTTCCGTTAATTTGCAGGCGGTTCCACAGGGTACGAAGAGTCTGGGCATGAACGTTACGTTGGATACTCAGCAGCCCCTGCCGGCACCGCCTCAGACGAAGGCTGACTTGGGCGCGGGCATTATCGTGAACAGCTTTGTTCCGGGCGCCCCGGGCCAACCCGCCTTGTTGAACGTGGATGTGCTTCCAACAGCAAGTCCGGGCCCGCGCACGCTGACCATAACCACGTCGGACGGCTTCGAAGCCAGCCTCGAAAAAGCGATCAACATTGTGGCGGCTACTGCTGGTAGCGGGCCAGCGCCTGCCCCCTCGCCGGCTCCGACTCCAGCCCCGGCTCCGCAAACGAGCGGCGGAACGCCCGCGGCCCCGCAATCAGCGGGAGGCGCGCCAGCTCCTCAACCAACGCCATCACCGGCGGCACCGAGCGCGGAAACGGCTGGGGGGGCGGCCCCGGGGCAGCCCGCGACCTCCGCCCCGGAAAGGCCGACGCGGAGGCGAGGCAAGAGCCCGTAGGGGTTGCTGCAAGTCCTTCCTTGAGGAGTGTGGTAACCGGCTTCACGCCGCCATTTCTCGCGGAGGCGGGATAAACCCACC
>DATGIQ010000628.1:0-7527 GCA_035295665.1 Gemmataceae bacterium
CCTGCTGAGGGCGTTCCCCTTCCTTTTTCGTCTTCAGGGCATCGATGAAGGTAGTCAAGTCGCGGTCTCGGGGAAATTGGATGCCGCGCACGTGAATCTGGACGCCGGCGATTGGCTTTCCCTGGAGGTCGATCAATCGGCCTGTGATCGGTACATCATCCTTGACAAGCTGGATGATCGCGTCCTCCCGAACCGGGGGTTTATCAACGGACACCCGAGAAATGCCCAGCCCAAAGTTCTCCGCAAGAGCCACGACCAGCGCGAATTTCCATGGCTCCTGTGAATAGCTCTTCTCGAACTCACTCTTGCGAATCAGGAAGCGATATCGGCCATCGGCATCACTTGTGGTCCGCAGCGCGATCGACCGCTTATTAGGGGAGGCTTCGGCCAGGTACAGCTTGGCATCCTCGACAGGCCTGCCCTGGGGATCTACGACGCGGCCACTGAAGCGGATGGAATCCTCGGCTTCTTCCTTGCTTGCTGCTGTTGCTCGAGGCGTAGCGGATTCTCTCTGGGTGGCAAGTTGTGGTGCGGCGTTGCCAGGGGACTTGATCTCTTGAGGTGCGACCGGTTTCCCGGCGCGCACCTGGTGAGTGAGGACACCGACACCGCCGGCCATCAGAGTCAGCGTAAGAAGCATGGCGGTGGCAATCTTGGCTTTGGTCAGGAACATGGCTTTGGTCACTCCTGTGGCCAGGATGGCGACGTGGGTAGGAATCATTTCGACGGCCGTTCCGCCAGCCGCGACCAAGAGTCCCCAGCGAAGCGTAGTGCGGACAAGCGCAGCAGGCACTGCCCGGCTGGCGTTTTCCGCGACGGACAAGGCAGCCAACAACGCGGACAGTTCGATGCCGCGGCGACCCAATTGCTGTTGCAGACGTTGGCGTGCCCGGCTGAGCCGGCTCGATACGGTGCCTTCCTTGATGCCTAATTCCGCGGCCGCTTCCGGCCGGCTTTTGCCTTCCAGAATGCAGAGCACAAAGGCCGTTCGAAACCTCTCGGGCAGACGCTCGATCTCCTCGTCGAGAACGACCTGCACATCGTCCCACGTTGGGTTGGGCACAAGCCTGGGAGTCAACACCCCGCGCCGTGTCTCGTGAGTGCGTCGCCGGGCGGCACTTCGTTTGGCTTTCATGGCAATGCGATATGCTACGCCGTGCAACCACGGGGCCAAGGCCGCGCGCTTGCGGATCGACGCACTGTTCCGCGCCAGCACAAGGAAAGTGGCCTGAAAGGCATCCTCGGCATCTTGTTCGTGGCACAGCACCCGCCGGCAGACTCGCAGAACCATCGACCCGTGGCGACTGACCAGGGCAGCAAAAGCCGAGTCATCCCGGTGGACTGCGAAATCGTCCAGCAGCTGTTGGTCTGTTTGTTGCGATAAGTAGGGACCGGCCGCCAGCTTGCGGATGTGCCAAAGCAGTACGTCCAACTGGGCCGGGACCATGTTCGCCGTCTCCCACCTCGGGCTCTTTTCTTTATAGTTCCCGCCGATGCGAGCACCCGTCCCGATTTCCGATGAAATTCTGGATGATTCGGGTTCTGGTTCAGAAAGGCCAGCTCTCTCTGCGGTACTAGCGGCCGTTGGACATTTCCAAGAAACGGTGCCAGCGGCGTCCGCAATACCCTTGCGAGAAATCAACGGGCGGTGCATGCCCGCTATTGGACGGGCGTCCAGGAGGAATTCTCCATCTATGACAAGCTGGTGAAGCTTCCACCCGATGAACCCGCCGCACTCCACAAGGCGGTCACAAAATCCCAGGCTGGGCCACCGTAATACCTTTGAGCGCCATCCGCAGCGCTTCCGGATTCGGAGCCACTTCCAGCGCCACCGCCTGGGCGATCAGGTTCTTGTCCACCAGGGCCTTCAGGCTCATCGTGAAATCCTGCATTCCCTCGTTGGCCGACATCCGAATCACGTCCGGCAAGCGGTCATCGGTCTCTTCCAAGATTAATTTCCGAACGGTCGGAGTGAACGTCATGATTTCGACTGCCGGCACCCGTCCGATATCCTCCTGGATCGATGGCAAAAGCTTTTGGGCGATAATCCCCTTCATGTTGAACGAGATAGCGCTGCGGAGGGAGCCGTGCATGTCCGCAGGGAACAGGTCCAGGATACGGCCGATGGTCGTGGCAGCACTGGAGGCGTGGATCGTACCGAATACCAGGTGGCCGGTCTCGGCAGCGTGCACGGCCGTGGCAAACGTTTCCCGATCGCGCATCTCGCCGACGAGCATGACGTCGGGATCTTCACGCACGGCATGCTTCATGCCAATCTCAAAGTCCGACACATCCACGCCGATTTCGCGCTGCGTAATTAGGCACTTGTCGGGGGTGAAAACAAACTCGATCGGATCTTCCAGCGTCAGGATGTGTTTGCGGTAATGGGCGTTGATCCAGTTGAGCATGGAAGCGATCGTGGTACTCTTGCCGGAGCCTGTCACGCCAGCGAGCAAGATCATCCCCTGATCGAATTTGCACAGCTCTTCCAAAATGGGCGGCAAATGTAGGCCGCTGAAATCGGGAATGAAATTATTGACCAATCGGGCTACCAAGGCGACGTGCCCCAGCTGCCGCAGCAGATTGACACGGAAGCGCCGCCGCTGGCCGTCACATTCCACCGTGTAGGCGAAGTCGGCTCCGCCGGTTTCTTCAAAGATGCGCCGGTTGCGCTCATCTAACAACGGGAAACAGAGCCGTTCCATCTCACCGTTGCCGATTGGGCCGCGGTTTAATGCCCGCAGGCTCCCCCGTAGCCGCACGGCCGGCTGCGAATCGACCCGCAAGTGCAAATCGCTCCCCTTCAGCCGGATCACGGCCCGAAAGAGCTTATCAATTTCCCGTTCCTGCGGTTCCACCGATTGGTTATCCATGATATCGATCTTGGCTTCCATTTCGTCGCACTCCGCATGGAGAGAGTTTTCCTTCGGGCCTGCTTCAGGCGGGGACAATCTTCGATGGCTGTCTGTTTAGCGGCGGTTCGCAGAACCGCGAGTTACCCGCGCGGTTCTGCGAACCGCCGCCAACGAAAACGGTCTTCCTCGGCTGGATCAGATCATCATTCTTTCATCCCTTTGGCTCGGTACTTGACCAGAGTCACTTCGTTGCCGGTATCGTTGAAGATGACTTCGTCCATGAAATGACGCATGAGCACCAGCCCGCGGCCGCGGCCACGTTCCAGCGTCTTGGGATCGTGCCGTTGCGGCACCGCGGCCTTGGCGAATCCGCTGCCTTCATCCCGGACGATAAAACGAGCCTCCTCCAGATTGATTTGCATGTCCACGAAAACTTTGCGATCGCGACAGGATACGTGGTCCCAGCGCTCCTGGATGGAGGGCGCGATCCGACCCTGACTCAGCTCGGCGCGGACTTGCTGGACTTGATCGATCGGCAGCGCCAAGATGCCATGACAAAAGGCATTCAGGAGCGCTTCCTCCAAGGCAATCCCCACGTGCACGCGCTCCGTGGCGTCACAAAAGCGCATGTCCGTGAGCATCTTCTGCACCTGATCCACCAAGGGCGCGATGAGGGCCGGGTCATTATCCAGCTCCGCACTGAGCTGGGTCTTGACAAAGCATTCGGTGAGGCGTTGATACCGGCTGTCGGCGCGGGCCACGGACAAGACTTGCTTCACCGTATCCACCAGCTTATCCGCCAGCTGGCCCTTGGGCACGTAGCTGGCGGCACCGCGCTCGAGTGCGTCCAGGGCGAGGGTCTCACTCCCCTGCCCCGTCATCAAGATCACCGGCACCTCGGGATGCTCGGTCCGTATCGCCGCCACCAGTTCCAGGCCGTCGATATCCGGCATCATCAAGTCGGTCACGACCACATGGGGAACCAGATCCTTCATAAACGTCAAGGCGTCGCGCCCGTTCTCCGCATATTCGATGACCCAATCCAGCTCCTTTTCCTTGCCCAGGAGCCGACCCGTCAAGAGTCGGTCCACCGGTGAATCGTCGACGACCAGGATGATCGGCATAGCATGTCTCCCGTTCAAATCACGCGCCTGCCGTACATTATCAGCCAGCGCGATGCTCCTGTCGAGCGCCCAACCGAAGAAATCCGCGCGACTCGGCGCCCGAAATCAAAGGGGAATCCCGTTTTGCTGCCGCGGCTGTTATACTCCAGGGCACTTTCCCTCTTTGCTGCGTCCTTCTATCCAAGCGTGGAGATGGCCATGGGGGCTACAACACCCGCACCGCTCAACCCGGTGAAGCGCCCGAACCGATTCGCCCCGTGGAGCGCACGGCTCAGTCGTTTGCAAGAGCGGCTCTTGATGGTGTCGATGAGCGTCCTCGTGCTCGTCACCGGGGCGGTGCTTTTGCTCTTGTACCAGCACGCCAAAGACGTCGATCAACTCCACCGCGATTTGATCGTCGCCGTCGGCGTCTATGGCGCGGGTCTGTTGGCTCTGGCCTTTGTCATCCGCCGGCTGCGCCACACCAAAGCGACCTTGCAGCGCGAGCACGAGTTGCTGCACGCCCTGATGGATAACCTGCCCGACAGCATCTACTTCAAAGACACCGACAGTCGTTTTCTGCGGATCAACCGAGCCCTGGCCAAGCGGTTTGGACTGAACGATCCGGCCGAGGCGGCCGGCAAGATGGATGCCGATTTCTTTACCGAGGAACATGCTCGCCAGGCCTACGCCGATGAACAGACGATGGTGCGCACTGGCCGGCCCGTGGTGGGTCTGGAAGAAAAGGAAACCTGGCCCGACGGCCACGAAACCTGGGCATCGACCACGAAGATGCCGCTCTGCGACAAGAACGGCACGATCATCGGTAGCTTCGGTATCTCGCGGGACATCACCGAGCGCAAGCACGCCGAGCAGGAATTGCAGCGGGCCAAGGAAGCCGCCGAGGCCGCCAACAGAGCCAAGAGCGAATTCCTCGCCAATGTCAGCCATGAGATTCGCACGCCCATGAACGGCATCATCGGCATGACCGAGCTGGCTCTCGATTCCGACCTGACGTCCGAACAGCGCGAATACCTCACCATGGTCAAAACCTCGGCGGACGCGCTCCTGGCGGTCATCAACGACATCCTCGATTTCTCCAAGATCGAGGCGGGCAAGTTCGACCTCGATCGCATCGATTTTGCCCTGCGTGATAACCTCGGTGATACGATGAAGACCTTGGCGTTGCGGGCACACAAGAAGGGCTTGGAACTGGCCTGCCAGGTGCAGATGGACGTTCCCGACATCCTCACAGGAGATCCCGGACGCCTTCGCCAAGTCCTGGTCAATCTGGTCGGCAATGCCATTAAATTCACGGAACAGGGTGAGGTGGTCGTGTCCGTGGAGCGGGTCCGCGCTGAGCCTGGAGCATCGGTCACGGAGGAGGCCGCGGGCGCTGCATCTCCGGCATCCTGTACCCTCCACTTCTGGGTGCGCGATACGGGGATCGGCATTCCGCCTCACAAACAAGAAGCGATTTTCGCGCCATTCGTTCAGGCGGACGGATCGACGACGCGCAAATACGGCGGCACTGGCTTGGGCTTGACCATTTCGGTTCGGCTCGTCGAGTTGATGGGTGGGCGCCTCTGGCTCGAAAGCGAAGTTGGCCAGGGGAGCACCTTTCATTTCACGGCACGTTTCCGCATTCCCGCTGAGCCACAGCTACGTTCCCTGCCCGTTCAACCGGTCGATTTACAGGATCTGCCGGTGCTGGTCGTGGACGACAACGCCACCAACCGGCGCATTCTCGAGGAGATGCTCACGAACTGGCACATGAAGCCAACGGTGGTAGAGAGCGGCCGGTCGGCCCTGGCCGAGATGAAACGCGCGGTTGCTGCTGGGCAACCCTACCCGCTGGTCCTGCTCGATGCCATGATGCCGGAGATGGACGGTTTCTCGCTCGCTCGCCAAGTTCACCAGCAGCCCCAATGGGCCGGCGCGACCATTATGATGCTCTCCTCCGCCGACCGCGGGATGAATTCCGCGCGCCTGCAAGAGCTCGGCATTGCCGCTTACCTGACCAAGCCGATCAAACAGTCCGAACTTTTCGATGCGATCATGATGACCCTGGGCGTGGCGGCACGGCGTGCGGAGCCAGCGGAGGATGCGAAGCCGACGGCGGCTCGGCCGGGACGGCGCATCCTTTTGGCCGAGGATAACGCGGTCAACCAAAAGCTCGTGGTCCGGTTGATGGAAAGGGCCGGCCACCATGTGGTCGTAGCCGAGAACGGCCGGCAAGCCGTGGCTCTCCTCGAAGCGCAATCCGTCGATCTCGTGTTGATGGATGTCCAGATGCCGGATATGGATGGTTTCGAAGCCACCGCCGCCATTCGCCGGAAGGAAGCGGCGACCGGTGGCCACGTCCCGATCGTAGCCATGACTGCGCATGCCATGAAAGGGGATCGGGAGCGCTGCCTGGCAGCCGGGATGGATGGCTACGTTGCCAAACCGATTCAAGCGCGCGAGCTGTTTGCGGCCCTCGACCAACTTCTCCCCGCGGTCTGTCCCGGAGAAGCCAGCGACACACCCGCCTCCGAGGGCGATCCAGACTGGTCCGGTGCGCTCCAGAAGGTAGGCGGCGATCACGCGCTGCTCCAGGAATTAGTCCGGGTGTTTTTGGACGAGTGGCCGAAATGGCAGCGAGCACTGTGCCAGGCCCTGGTCGCCGGAGATAGTGCCCAGGTGCGGCGGCTGGCGCATACCGTCAAAGGGGCCCTCGGACAATTTGAAGCCGCTCGGGCGGCCGAGGTGGCAGAGCAGCTCGAAAGCATAGGCCGGGGTGCCGACTTGCGACAGGCCGGCGACGTGTACGCCCGGCTGGAAGCGGAGATTGGCCGACTTCGGCCTCGCTTTGAGGCGTTGGCACAGCGTCCGTCTGGCGGCGGTTCGCAGAACCGCGTGGCTCTACAAACCGCCGCCAAACACCGCGAGATCAAATCGGGCCCCCTTCGCCGTTGATGCCCCGGAACACATTGTAGGCAAGGTTCCGCAGGAACCCGTTGCTGTCCCACGGATTGCCGCTGACCGCGAAGTTGTTCGCTGCCTGCATAATCTGGAGGACGGTCAGGTTCGAGTTGTTCGGCACACCGAAGGCCTGCCCGGAGGAGAAAATGTTCCAGGTAGCAGCGCCCACGCCCAGGGTATCGACCTTGAAGCCGTAGGACTGGCCGATGGTGCCGCCCAGGGAAAGGGTCGTGGCGAAGATATCCAGGGCCGTATCCAGCACCTCCGCCCCCACATGCAGCGTGTTGGGCTGGTTGAACAACCCCAGGTAGAACGTTGCGACCTGAGCATTGGTCAAATTGGTCAGATTGGGTGCCCCGTTGCCGCCGCCATACAGATTGGGGAAGTTCGTGGCCAACCACTGCCCCAAGGTCAGGCCACCGGACGTGAGCCCAAACTGGCGGATCAGTTCCTGGCCCAGCACCCCCGACCACCAGTTGGTCGGCTTGGTCTGATTCGGCCCCACCGGGACCCCCGTGCCCACCCCAGCCGAGCTTTGCACGATCGTGAGAATGCCTTCGTGATTGATCGTCGTTGTGATGGTGAACGGACCCGCGGTCGCATAG
>DATGIQ010000629.1:0-8073 GCA_035295665.1 Gemmataceae bacterium
TGACTTGGACAGCCGGGCTACGTAGCCGTCCAGCGCATCGAAAATCATGGCCCCGATGATGAGCCAACCGCTAAAGGCAAAGTAAGAATCGCCATCGGGCGAGGACGCCGTGCCGCCGATTTTGCTTGCGCAAGCCATCGCTGCCAGCCCGCAAACGGCATTTCCCAAGGTCAACAGGGTTGGGATGATTGCAATCTTCTTCACGGCATACTCTCGCCGGCAGTGGCTGGCGAAACTCCGGTTCTCACAGCTGTATTTTTGTAGGATAGGACGTTCGGTAATCCTTTACCAGTGCGAGTCGCATGGCGATACTGCGGAACGTTCCGGAAATGATTCCTTCCTTGCCGGAACCGCAGCCCAGCAGACGGAAAATACCTGTGCCCCGCAAAGAAATGAGAGGCAAAATGGGAAAAGTTTTCTTGACAGCCCCCGAGATGCTGCCAAACTAAGCATGAGGTTCGTTGTCGCTGAGGCGCGGCGAGCCCGGTTGTGTGGTCCCCCAGGAATCCATGGGGCGCGGACGCAACTCCTGCTTTTCCGCAGAATTGCTTCGTTGAGAAGAATTATGGCTCCGCTCAGCAGCTTGAATCGCCGCGGTCGTGGTGTGGTCTTTCTCTTGTTCGCACTCGCGCTGACGGCTCTCTTGTGGGGCGTCACATTTCGTTCATCGGTTGCAACAGAACCGCTGCCGGCAGCCGGGGCCGCCTCCAGCCTTGCGGCGTCCAAGCGGGAGTGGCAGGGTGTGGCCTCCTGTGCCTCTACCGCCTGCCACGGCGGCAACGGACCCAAAGGAAGCAAGGGGAGCGAATACACGACCTGGGTCCTCTACGATAAGCACACCAGGGCCTACAATATCTTGTTTGACGAACGGTCGAAGATCATCGAGAAAAACCTTCGGCACCTCAAAAACGTCACCAGCGCCCATGCAGAGACCGACGATCTCTGTCTCCGTTGCCATGCGATGAACGCCGAAAAGGGCCCGCAACGGGAATCATTTGTGCGCGATTTTGGAATCGGCTGCGAAAGCTGTCACGGCACGGCCCAGGAATGGCTCGGCGTGCACTACGCCAGTGACTGGAAGTCGAGAAACGATGAAGATAAACGGAAGCTCGGTTTCCAACCGATGAAGCAGCTCGCGGATCGGGCGCAATTGTGTGTTACCTGCCATGTCGGCACTGCCGACAAGGAAGTCAACCACGATCTGATCGCCGCCGGCCATCCGCGGTTGAATTTCGAGTTCGGCGCGTTCCAGGCGATCATGCCCAAGCACTGGCGGGAGGAAGGGGAAAACGCTCGGCCGGACTTCGAAGCCCGTGCTTGGGCCGTGGGACAAATCGCTTCGGCCCGAGCAGCACTGGAGCTCTTGGCACACCGTAGCCGCTCCAGCGCCGAGCCGTGGCCGGAGTTCGCCGAGTACGATTGTTTTGCATGCCATCACGATTTGCGCGAGCCTAGCTGGCGGCAAAAGCCGGGGCATTACGTCGGCCGCACGCCGGGCTCCTTCCCGTGGGGAACCTGGTATTATGCCATGCTTCCGCAGGCGCTGCGCGGGTCGGAGGATAAGGGCAATGGACGGGTCTCGAGTAGCTTGAGCGAGCTAAAAAAGGAAATGGAGAAGCCTTCGCCGAACCAAAACCAGATTGCCGAGCGAGCCCGGGAAGTCCGTGCACAACTTGGTCGCTTGTTGACCGAGGAGGAGAAGAGGCATTACGAGCAGACCGCCGTGGAGAGTTGGTTTCAGTCCATTCGCAAGGATGAACAAAAAACTGCCGCGGCAAACTGGGACGGTGCGGCCCAGGTCTACTTGGCCTTGGCGGCTCTGTACAATGCCCTGGGGGATATGGATCCAGGGCATCGCGATGCAAGAATGCGAGATTCGCTGAAGGCGAGAGCCAAGCCGCTTGAATTCCCCAATGGATACGATAGCCCGCGCGAATGGGAACCCAAGGGGAACAACGACTCAAAGTAACCGCCTCCGCGCTTAAACAGTCAGCACGGTGAGGATCATCGCCATGAGTTACCGGAAAATGCAGTTCTGGTTGGTCGCGATTGTAGGCATGGCAGTCCTTACTGGCTTCATGAGCGTACCCGGTTTGGGACAGCAACCCAAAGCGAATCCTGGTGCGGAGAAAAAGGCTGGTCCGACTCTGCTCTATTTCGGCGTCGCTGCATGCAGAAACTGCCATACCAATCCGGACAACCTTAAGGACAGCCCCCCACTTCTTTGTCGCTGCAATGAAGTTGTCATCTGGGAAAAGGAAGACAAGCACAAGGACGCTTACAAGAATCTATCCGGCCCACGTGGCCAGCAGATGGCGAAGTTACTTGGCATCATGGATGTCGCCAAGGAGCGGGCCTGCGTTGCATGTCACGGGATCTACATCCCGCCGGATAAAGTGAAGGAGCTCACAGACCCAGCATCCTTTAAGGTTGAGGAAGGTGTCAGTTGTGTCGCTTGTCATGGTCCTTATGCAGAGTGGGTCACTCGCCATGGTTCTCCATTGCAGCGTGATCGTGATGCATGGCGGGGTCTTTCCAGGCAGGCAAAAGAAGAGCAGTTTGGAATGACCGACCTCTGGGATCCGGCCAAACGAACGAATAAGTGCGCGTCATGCCACATCGGTAACTCCGAAGAAGGAAAGGTCGTCACTCATGCCATGTATGCGGCTGGGCATCCGCCCCTGCCCGGTGTCGAGGTCTCGACCTTCAGCGATGCCATGCCGCGTCATTGGCAGTATCTGAAGGAAAAGCCAGCCGCGGCGCAGAAGCTACTGGAATACAATCCCGCCGAACTCGAAAAGACGAAGTTAGTTGTCATTGGTGGCGTTGCCGATTTGCAGGATGCGATGCGTTTGCTGGCGACTCAGGCGCAAGCGATGCTCAAGGTAACGCCGCCAGAGAACCGTTCACTCGACCTGGCTCAAATCGATTGCTATGCCTGCCACCATGAATTGAAGGTGCCGAGCTGGCGGCAGTCCCGCGGATATAGCGGAGTTCCAGGGCGGCCACAATTCCGGCAGTGGCCTTTGGCATTGGTCAAGCTCGGAATGCGGCACGCCGGTCAGGAAAAGCAGATACCCGAGTTTGAGAAAAAACTGAGCGTGCTCCAGGAAGCCTTCAATGCACAGCCGTTTGGCAAGCTCGACGAGGTAGTCCGAACCGCCGATGACCTCGCCAAGTGGTGCGCCCAGCTGGAGACGAGTCTGGGTCAAAAAAATGTGCAATACAATCGGGCCGCTGCAATCAGCCTGCTTCGGCAGCTTTGTGCAATGTCGGAAACGGAAGTTCAAGATTATGATACCGCTCGCCAGATGGCCTGGGCATTTAAGACCATCTACTCGGAGCTAGATTCGAAGCGGTCCAATGACTCAGAGGTTCAGGCGAAACTCAAGGCGCTCGATAACGAGCTAAAACTAAGTCTGCCGTCCGGCCAAGAACACCAGATTTTAGCCGAATTGCCCATTGCCTTGCGAAAGATTAGTGACTACGACCCGAGCAAAGTTCAACACGTCTTTCAGGACTTGGCCAAACTTCTGCCCCCGAAGTAAAGGCTCTCTCTTCGGTTCACGGCACGGTGACCTCGGTGTTCATGTTACTCCCTCGGGGTTACCGCGCACAAAACGGCCAATTCCGGCTGGAAGTCGCGGGCGTTCCGACACAGCAGATCTGGTTCCGGGAAATCTGTGTCTCTGGCTTCAGGAATCGCAAGCCTGGTGGGTAGAAGCACCGGGCCGAATGCTGCTTTGTCCGCTGTGCAGGCATAGCCAGTCCGGTAAACACGCCGTGGTTCGAGCCGCCCAGATCATAACCCAGTGCGTCACGGACAGGATTATGCGTGCCGATCTACTGACGACATTGTACCTCTTTGGTAAACTGGCATATCCACCGGTGGATGCCCTGCAATTGATCGGGAGAGAATGAATGAGAGAGTCCAAGGCTTACCAAGAGATCATGGCGGAGGGAAGACTCGAAGGTCAGTTCGAAGGCAGCCTTGAAGTGAAACGGGTGGATGTCTACGAGGCAATCCAGTTGCGGGATGGTGAACGGGCCGCCGCAAAGTTTCAGCCAGGGATTCAGGCGAGGTATGACCTGGAGCAACTCTCGCGCTTATTCCGGCTTGCCATCCAAGGCCGCCCCCTGGCTGAATTGCGACGCGCCGTGCCGGCCATGGAATCGCAGCGCTGATCGTCCCGTAAGGAACACGGTTTCACCTGCGTCCGCGGCAATGGTGAACCGGAGGCCACGATGAGTCCCCCCTATCAAATCCGGGTTTACGAAAACCAACAGCTACTGCACACCTTCGATTGTGATGGCGCCGCTGAGGTTGGCCGGCAAGCCGAAGGAGAGCATGGCCCGTTTCGTCAGAAGCGGGAGGCTGGCCGCTCACGCCTGATCATCGCCCATCTCAACGAACCGAGTCTGTCCCGGAAGCATGTTCTGATCGAGCCCCTCACGGACGGCCGCTTCCGCGTCACGAATTTGAGCAGCACGCAAGCCTTGTATTCTCTCGAGGGCGGAGAGCTAAAACACCACAACTGCCGTGAATTGGCCGCGCCGGTCGTCTTGACCCTTGGCAAGAAAACCCTGCGGATCCAGCCGGCGACGCCCTCGAGTGAGGGCTTGCAAGCTTTGGCCGAAGCGGTCACGCCGCCGGGATCGTCGATTCTGCCCCGTTCCTCGTTGTTTCCCCTGTCCCAGCCTGCGGGCGACCAGCCGACTACTCAAGGCTTCGTGCGCTGGCTCCGCTCGGCCCTGGATGTCCTCCAGAGCGCAGCCAGCTCGTCCGACTTTTTCGAGCGTGCCGCCCAGGCTGTCGTGCAGATGGTCGGCCTCGACTCAGGCCGCGTTTTGCTCCTCATTCAGGGCGAGTGGCAGACACAGGCCACTCGGACCGCCCACTTGGTGTCTGCGGAAAGCAGCTGGCGGCCAAGCCAGCATGTTTTGGGCTGCGTCTGCAAGGAGAAACGAACGTTCTGGGAAATGCCGACCGCCGCCGCCACGCCCGCTGCCAGCCTGATTGGCGTCAAGGCCGTCGTAGCCGCCCCGATCCTCAGCCGTGATGGAATCGTCATCGGCGCCCTGTACGGCGAGCGCCGCCGGGATAGCGCGTTTCTCAACGACAAGCCGATCACGGAACTCGAAGCCATGCTCGTCGAGCTTCTGGCCGGCGGTGTGGCCGCGGGGCTGGCGCGCCTCGAACAAGAACAGGCAGCACTCGCCGCGCGCATCCAGTTCCAGCAATTTTTCACGCCCGAGCTTTCTCGACAGCTGGAGGCCCGGCCCGATCTTCTCAAAGGGCGTGACACGGAAGTAACGATGCTCTTTTGCGATATTCGTGGCTTCAGTCGCGTCAGCGAACAGCTGGGACCCGAGGGAACAGTCGAGTGGCTGGGTGCGGTCCTGGGTGCCCTCTCCGATTGCGTCCGTGCCCATGCCGGGGTGCTGATGGATTACATCGGCGACGAGTTGATTGCCATGTGGGGTGCCCCCGAAGCCCAACCGGAACATGCCCGCCTGGCGTGCCGTGCGGCCCTGGATATGCTGGCGGCGCTGCCCGCCTTGAACCGGAGCTGGGAGCCAATCCTGAAGGAGCCAATGAACCTCGGGATTGGCATCAACACGGGCATCGCCCAGGTCGGCAACACGGGAACGCGCCACAAGTTCAAGTACGGCGCACTGGGCAATACCGTCAACTTGGCCAGTCGGGTGCAGGGTGCCACCCGGCACCTCAAGACGCGGCTCCTGATCACGGGCGCAACCCATGCCCGCCTGGGTCCCGGCTTTGAGGCGCGCCGGCTGTGCCGCGCGCGCGTGGTGAATATCCATGAGCCGGTCGACCTGTACGAGCTGCCTCCGCCCGACCACCCATGCTGGGCCGATGCCAAACGAGAGTATGAGACTGGCCTGGAGGCATTCGAGAAACGCAACTTTCATGAAGCGGCACGGATCTTGGCCAACCTGCGCGGTCAGTGTCCCGAGGATGGCCCGGCGTTGCTCTTGCTCTCCCGGGCGGTCAACGGCATGGTCCAAGAGCCGGTTCCGATTGACCTGGTTTGGGAATTGCCAGGAAAGTGAACGTCGGCGTCGCTTGTTCCCGCAGGGCAGACCCATTGGATACCAACAGATAGGAAAACGCTCATGCTGACCTGTGCTACCCTTGCCGCTCTCATGCTGTTTCCCGCCGCCCCGGCCGTGCAAGCGGATATCGCCATCCGCGGGGCCACTCTTTACGACGGCACGGGGCAACCCGGCCGTATCGGCAATCTCGCGATCCGCGGAGATCGGATTGTGGCGGTGGGCGATTTCGCGGTTGTGGGCCAACCACGTCAGATCGACGGAAACGGTCTGATCATTGCTCCTGGATTCATCGATTTGCACACTCACAGCGACGTGCCGCTTACCCGTGATGCCTCCAAAGCAAACCTCTGTTACCTCATGCAGGGCGTGACAACGGTGGTCACCGGCAATTGCGGCTCTGGCCCGGTCGATGTGGCCGCGTACTTCCGAAAGCTGGAAAGCGGCGGCGTGGGCAGCAATGTCATCCATCAGGTGCCGCACAACGATGTCCGCCGCAAGATCATGGGCAACGCCAACCGCCTGCCCACGCAGGACGAACTGAAGAAAATGGAGGTTCTCGTCGATCAGGGCATGAAGGATGGCGCCTGGGGTCTATCCACGGGGTTGATCTATAATCCGGGCACCTATGCCCAAACCGACGAACTCATCGCCCTGGCCAAGGTGGCGGCGCGGCATGGCGGGTTTTACGCCAGCCATATCCGCAACGAGGGGACCGGCGTGCTGGCGGCGATCGAAGAAGCCTTGACGATCGGTCGCGAGGCCAAGCTGCCCGTACACATCTCGCATCTGAAAGCCTCAGGACGAAAGGTGTGGGGCAAAGCTGCGGATGAGATCACGCTCATTGAACGGGCGCGGGCCAAGGGACAGCGTGTAACGGCGGATCAGTATCCCTACACGGCCAGCAGCACGTCGTTGTCGGCGACCGTGGTGCCGCCGCAGTTCCGTGAAGGGACTTCCAGCGATTTCCTGGCGCGCCTGGATGATCGCGAACAGGGTCCGCGCATCCGGCGGGCCATCGAAGCCAATCTCGACGGCCGGGAGGGGGGAAAAGCCTTGCGCATTGCCCGGTACACGACCAAGCCGGCATGGAACGGGAAAGATCTCGAAGCCATTGCCACCGCAGAAAAGAAAACACCGCTGGAAATTGTCCTGGAAATCGAACGCCACGGGGGCGCCCAAATTGTGAACTTCGGCATGAGCGAGGAAGATGTGCGGTTGATCATGAAGCAGGACTTTGTAGCCACCGCCAGCGACGGCAGCTCCCAGGTGCCGAGCGAGACCGTGCCGCATCCGCGAAGTTATGGCTGTTTCGCGCGGAAGATCGGGCACTATGCCATCGCCGAAAGAGTCATCACCCTGGAACACGCTCTCCGCAGCGCCAGCGGTCTGCCGGCCGATATCCTGCAGTTACCAGAACGCGGCTACCTGAAGCCGGGCTACTTTGCGGATGTGGTCATCATTGATCCGAAAACCTTCATCGATCGGGCAACGTATGATAAGCCGCACCAGTACGCGACCGGAGTTCGTTATTTGTTGGTGAACGGCCAATTCGCGGTCGATCAAGGGAAGTACACCGGCGCCCTGGCAGGAAAAGTGTTGCGGCACAAAAGCTCCGCGGCCGGTGAAAACTGATTCCGACCGCAGAGCCCGGTATGAACACGGCGACGTTTCCTCGCAAGCTGGCCGTCCTTACGCATTGGGATTCAGCACGAAGCCATGCGTAAAGCCAGCGGAGTTAATTCCGCTACCGATAATTTGGCCGGCATCATTGATGCTGTTGGCTCGGGTGAGCGCGGTCCAACCGGAATTGGCGGGAAGCTGACTGTTCAAATCGGTCATGACTCCGCCGCTGTAGAGGAATGCATGCCATGAACCGGCGGCGGTCTGTGCCGTACCAACGACTTGGCCCTGGTTATTGATGCCGTAGGCGTAGCTGCCCCAGCCGCCGAGGGTGCCCAGATCATTCATCACGCCGCCACTGTACAGGAAAGCGTG
>DATGIQ010000630.1:0-7508 GCA_035295665.1 Gemmataceae bacterium
TTCGAGATACCTTTCCCAGCCAGGTGCGGCTGCTGAACGAAGCCGTGGCGCTGGTGGCTCGGCTCGAAGAGCCGATGGATTGGAATTTTGTCCGCGCCCATGTTGCCCGCGACACGGCCTTGCTGAGTACCCCATCCAAGGGGGAGAACGCGGCCAGCAATTCCCTCTCGATTGATGAAGCCGCCCGGCGGGCGGGGCTGCGCGTCTTCGGCAGCAAGCCGGGGGCCTATGGTGCCGGTCTGTTGCCGCTGCTCGATGGCCGGAACTGGGAGCGGGCCGAGGATTTGGCCAAGGTGTACCTGACCTGGAGCAGCTACGCTTACACCGGGTCGGCGGAGGGAGATGGCCGAGAGGAGCCCGAAGCCTTTCAGCTGCGCTTGCGTCAGGTCGATGTCGTGGCTCAGAATCAGGATAACCGGGAGCATGATATTTTCGACAGCGATGATTATTTCCAGTTCCACGGCGGCATGATTGCCGCGGTGCGGACACTGACCGGGACGACCCCGGCAGCTTATCTGTGCGACAGCAGCCAGCCGGACCATGTCCGCGCACGGACTCTGCGCGAAGAGTCTTACCGTGTCTTCCGGTCGCGGGTGGTTAATCCGCGGTGGCTGGCCGGCGTCCAGCGGCATGGCTACAAGGGAGCGGTGGAGATGGCGGCCACCGTGGATTATCTCTTCGGTTACGATGCGACGGCCAAGGTGCTCGACGACTGGATGTATGAGCGTCTTGCGGCCGCTTATCTGTTCGATGATGCTGTCCGTGATTTCCTGCGGCAGGCGAATCCCTGGGCGGAGCGGGCCATGGTGGAACGATTGCTCGAAGCGGCGGAGCGTGGGCTTTGGCAAGAGCCCCAGGCAAGCTCCCTGGCCCGTCTGCGCGAACTGCACCAGAGCAATGACGCCTGGCTGGAAGGCCGTCCTTGAGCGCTCCGAGCTCCGTTTTGGCCGGTTCAGCTCTGCGCCGCCGTCAAGCCATAGGCAAATGAGCAAGACGACCCGTTCCTGCGCGTCTGGGCCCTTCCGGGTGGGCTCTCCGAACATTCTCTTCGATTTGTTGGCTCGGCCAGCGGTTGAGTAGCCCAAAATCGCAGAGCGCGGCACTGCCCAAGACCAGCACGAGCGTCCGTGAAAGCAACGGATATGGGATCATAATACTCTCTTGAATCCTGCTGAAAGACCCTCAGCCACGAGACCAACGGCTGAATCTCGCGCTCCAAGAGGTGTGACTGCAAAGATTCGCCTCATTTTTGTCGGTCGGGCTCTGGTTCCACCACACGAGCAACCACGATCACCCAGGTCTTTTCTTCCGAGGATTTTGAGTTGGTTTGGATCTCTTCCGCGACGGTTGCCTGACCAGAAGGGACACGCAACGTGCCCTGCCAGCTGAACACAGGAGCGTCTCCTGAACTCCCCTTATTGGGTGTGCCACTGCCTTCCGGTGCCCTGAGCCGAGCTTCTTCGACTGAAAGTCTTGTTGTGACCACCTGATCGGGCGAAACACTCGATGTGACTTGGACCATCGCCTGGAAGTCAGGCGTCTGCATCTGTTGGGCAAACGTTGTTTGGTTTTCCAGAGCCGATAGTCGGATCCGCTTTACACGGGTTAGCTGTCCCTTCATGCGGAGAGTCTGGACTTTGACCAGAACGGACTCGGCTGGTCCAGTGAACGTTCCCACATTCAGTTCGCCGCTCTCTGCCTCCACTTCGCCCTTCTTCGCCGCCTCGGCAATCACAACCTCGATGATGAGTGAACGGGGACGACGGTCGAGTCGGCTGAGCACGGCAGTGGCCTCGTCGATGGCATCTGGTTTGCCACTGAGCAGCGGACAGTTATCCGACGACACGATAGCTTGCACTTCAACGTCACCCTTGAAGAGCGCACTCAGAGCACTAGCTAAATCGGGGGCCGAACCGTGCTTAACTCCGTACACGGATCGCTTCGGACTTGGAATTGGGCCGTTGTCGGCCCTACATTCTGTTTGCGCAGCGAGTAACCCGACGAGAGCAACCCATAAGCATGTGGGCATGGACGCTTCCCTCCAAATAACGACCCCGTGTTGTCGAGATCGATGACTCCGTGCATCGGTCTCGTTTGGCCTCGTGCTCGGTCTGCGCGGAGGTGGCACTCTGCAGATGGCGACGCTCTGGCCACCACTCTACCTAGTTGTAGTCATCGGAGCGAGAGCACAATCGGGTCAGGATGCAGGCGATGGCGGGACAGCCTCCTTTTCCGAAATCCTGAATCACGTAACGTTGCAGCTGAACTCGCTAAATGATTTCGCACCTTGATTTGCAGACTTCGTCCTCACTGGCTCCTCAAACTGGATCCCGGTCGGCGGCGATGGGAGGCACGGGAGTCGCTCCTTCCCGCTATCCAAGCTCTTTGCCTGCTGCTCGATGTCCTGCTTCAGCGCTGCACATTTGCTGGCGTTAACTACACTTTCTTTGGCCTTGTCAGCAGAAACGAAGTCATGCGGCCTGGCGCGGCAGGGCATCGGTAGCCCGATTCCTTTGAGGAGTGACTGATAGTTGATGTTCGGAGAAAGATCAAATGCCGTTGGACCGAGAGGTGTCTTCGGGGGACAAAGTTGCCTCGGGAGATGGAAAGCAATCGCTGGGCCTGGTTGCCATTGTCGTGCGCGATTACGATGAGGCGATCGACTTCTATGTGGGTACTCTGGGCTTTGAGCTTATCGAAGATACACCCATTCCCGAGCAAGATAAGCGTTGGGTCGTAGTTGCACCGCCAGGCTCGACTGGGTCGCGCCTGCTTCTCGCACGAGCTGTTGGTCTCGAACAGGGATCGCGCATCGGAAATCAAACCGGGGGACGCGTGTTTCTCTTTCTGTATACCGACGACTTCTGGCGTGACTATCGCGCCTATGAACGAAAAGGGGTGATATTCATTCGCGATCCAAAGGAAGAGAGCTATGGCACGGTAGCGGTATTCCGGGACCTATATGGCAATCTTTGGGATCTGTTGCAGCCGAAGCAGCAACGGGAGCCGGGAGACCTGTGAACACAGGCTAGCCGGGCCTTCGGAAGATCTCGGGCCCGGCTAGCCGATTGGGGCGCTCCGGCTTCTCGGTCTCCCACCTGCTCGCGACTCGGACGGCCCTTCCCGGACTATCCATTAGAGAGGAAAGGACCCGGATTTCCGAATCCAGCCGAGTCACTCAGCATCCAGTGAGGCAATTCCGAAATTCGAGGTCGTGACCTTTGCTTCCGGATTTACCCCCGTCGGGCACTTATACCCAGTCCAGCAGAAGGTGTCCGTTTTTGTTTCGCGGCGGTTCGCAGAACCGCGTGCGGATGCGCCCCGCGCGGTTCTGCGCACCGCCGCTAAACGGACACAACCAACCGGACCATGGAGAAGATGCGTTGACGCCCGCCGTTGGGCGTTGGGTAGCACTCTGTCGGGAGCCCGATTTCGGAATTTTGGCGCTTGATGCCCGGGCATGCTGCCTGATTTCGAAAAGCACGCGATTCAAGCAGTGGCTGCCCGGAATTGTCCAAACACGCAAAACGGTTGCGGCGATCTCTCAGGAATCCAATCAAGCACAGCGGCCCCGGCTCATCCGGAATCGTTTTTTCACGAGACGCCCCCAGAAACAGGCAAGGGGAATCTCTCTGCCGCCCTCAGTCGGGACCGCGGCCCAGCCGGACTGTAACCGCACCGCTAGCTCGCGGACCAAGACTCCGGCAGCGGCTGCCCAGGGCGGGCTCCGCTAGGGACGGCAAGGTAGCCGGCGTGCGCTACAGAAGGCGTTCCGATAGGCCCGTCCACTGGCGGTCAACCGGTAGCCGATCCAGAACGTAAAATACACCCCAACTCATCCATCGGACCACAGGCCATGGTCGTGACCAAGTCCGGCTGCTGGCCCGCATGTAGAGCAGCGTGGTCCTGCGACCCCACGCCCGTTTCATTGGCGTACCTCTCAAGTACGCCGTAGGTTACGATCTCAACTGCTGCGCTGCTGCTTCTCTCCAATTGTCTGGCTCCTCCGCCGGCATCTTGACATACCTGGCCTTTTCCGATCACATATAATGGTTCGGAATCTCCGCTCTGTTGAGTGAACTGTTCATCCCAAGCCCGCGTACAAAGAAATGTAGTATCAACGTGGAGCTACCCGACATCCTGACCACCTACTCGGATGAGGAATTACTGGCACGCTTTTGCCGGGGTCAGTCGGAAGCGTTCGGAGTCCTGCTGCGCCGCTACGAACGCGAGCTCTATGGGTATCTGCGCCGTTACCTGGGCGATAGCGACCTGGCCGAGGATGTGTTCCAGAATACATTCTTGGCGCTGTATGTCAAAAAGGGCCAGTACGAAGCCGGCCGGCCGGTGCGGCCGTGGCTATACACCATCGCCACCCACCAAGCCATCGATGCCTTGCGCCGCGCCAACCGCCATCCGACGCTGAGCCTGGATCAGGATCAGAAGGAACTCCCCGACGGCGAAGTTCGCAGCTTGATCGAATTATTGGAGACGCGGGGTCCCGGACCGCTCGATCAAATTCAAGGAGAGGAACGCCGTGAGCGGGTTCGGGCAGGTATCGACCGCCTCCCGGATTTTCTGCGGCAAGTGGTGATCCTGGCCTATTACCAGGGCTTGAAATACCGCGAGATTGCCGACATCCTGGGCATTCCGGTGGGTACAGTGAAGTCGCGACTTCATGCGGCTTTGGTGAAACTTCAAGAGGCGTGGGCAGACTCACCCTCCTTACGGGAAGCGTGATAACGGCAATGGACGAGAATCTGGTTGGTTATCTTCTGAGAGCGCTGGACACGGAAACCCAACGGGAAGTCGAAGCCTACCTCCGCGCGCAACCGGAAGCCGCCAAGAAGCTCGAACAATTGCGACAAGCCATGCAACCGCTGGCGGCCGATCGCGAGCATCCCGTGCCGTCTCCGGGACTGCGGATGCGCACGCTGGCTCGGGTCGCCGAATATCGTTGCCGCGATCTGCCAAGCATACCGGTGGCACCTCCCGTCCGCTTCCGCGCACCGATCCGATCGTGGTGGCGTCGAGCCGACGTCCTGGTGGCGGCGGCGCTGCTCTTGGTGGTGTTGCCACTCATTCCGCCGGGGTTGAATCAGCTCCGACACCAGCGCTCGATCTGGGATTGTCAGAACAACCTGCGGCGCATTTACCTGGCGCTGCTCAACCATAGTCAGCTCCATGATGGTGCCCTGCCCCAGGTGGAGGAAGAGCCGCCACGCCATGTCGCGGGCATCTTTGTGCCGATCTTGCGTGATGAGGGTCTGCTCGGTCAGGAGGTGAGCCTGAGCTGTCCAGGCACGGGCCGCCCAGCGCCGGCCCGTATTTCTCTCGATGATTTGCAGCAAGTGCTCGCGGCCAGACCACAACAATTCATGGACTATGCCCGCCAGTTATCCGGTTGCTACGCCTACACGATGGGATATTGGGATTCGGAACATCGGTTGACCGGTTTGCGATTCAATCCTGCGGATCCTAACAATGAGTATCTCCCCATTCTGGCGGATCGGCCCCCCTTCAATCAGCAGGATTACCAGACGGCGACTACCCTGAACAGCAGGAACCATGATGGAGCGGGCCAAAATGTTCTGTACATGAGTGGCCGCATTGCGTTCTTCAAGAGCCGCGGGGCGGGGATAAACGGCAAGGACATCTATTTGAACAGGAATGGGCGCCCCGAAGCGGGATTGGACAGGTGGGATAGTGTGATGGGAGGGAGTGGTTTCTGCCCCAGCCTGTCGCTGGTCCATGGTGATTGACAAACGAGATATTTCGAAAACTTGTGGCCGCTTGCGTTTTTCGCTCGGTCGTTCTTTCCGGGCGAAAAACGCAAGCGGCCACAAGATTGTTGAAATGGTTCTGACTCAAGCCGGGCTGGCTGCGACCTGCACCTCATCCCTGGCAGGGACCGAAACACCCTTGGGCAGCTTTACGACCAGGACCGAACACTTCGCCTCGCGCATGACTTTTTCCGCAACGCTACCCATCAACAGCCGTTCCAGGCCGGTGCGACCGTGTGTCCCCATCACGATCAGGTCCACGCCGGCATCGACGGCATAGCGAACAATTTCCGTGGCCGGATCCCCTTCGAGGAAAACGTGATGGACGGGAATGCGCGGATCGACCGGACGGATCTGCTCGAGCTGGTTGCGCCAATACTCTCGATCCCCGCCTTCACTGTGGAACTCCGCAGAGCCCAGAAAGCTCGGCGAGTAAACAAAGGCAATCGTCAAGCTGGCACCATGTTTTTCCGCCAAGGCAACGGCATGGAAATATGCTTGGTTGGAATGCGACGAAAAATCGGTCGGGTAAAGGATCTTGGTGATACGAATCACGGCACTCCTCCTGTGAACAGGCCGGCCAGCGATATGAGACTTGCCATTCCTTTCCGGGCTAGCGATCGGCGGGCCCGGGGCGTCCCACGGATCTGGATGAGCCTGTGCCGACCTCTTGCCTTCTCTATCCATCGTATCAGCCGAGCGCGTGCGCGCCAAACCGTATCAGTGCGTCGACGGGTACACTTGGGGCGGTTCGGCGAGATAACCGAAGCGAGCCCGGAACTGCTCCGGAGTCATCCCGGCAGCCTTGGCCAGTCGGTTCAAGCGCGCCGGATCCTCGAAATCGACACGCTCCAGGCGAATCATGTAGTGCCGGGCGCATTCATACGCCTCGCCATCCACATCCACCTTGCGAGGCTGCATGCGGCCGGTCTTGGGATTGATCATCTGATCGAACGGCAAGGGCTGCATCCGGCCGCTCACAAAGCTGATGATTGCTCCGAACCGGCTCGCCGCCTCCGAGCGCAAGAATTTGACCGCGCCATAGCCCAGGTCGCGGGTGTATTCGGCGTCGAACGGGATCGGATCGGCCGAGCGCAGCTCGTACCCCAGATCCTTGTCGATCAAGGAGATCTTAAGGCCCTGTTGCTCCAGGCGCGCCGTCAGATGGTCCTTGACCATGCGTCCAAACTCGATCTCGCCCAGGCGGAGATGGCCGTGTGGGTCGCGTTGCAGCTTGCCATAGCGGCCCAGCTGGGCGGCGTCCATTTCTGCCAACAGGCCCTTTTCGCCGATGGATTCGATGAGCCCTTCGGCCAGGATAACGACGCCATAATGCGATTCCAGGCTGCGACGTTTGATAATCGCCCCCAGGATGATATCGCACAGCTCATCGAGCGTGAGCGACCGGCCGCGGAACTCCTCGGGGATGATGGTGAGCGTGGCCGCGGCGGCCTTGCCGATCCCCAGCGCCAAATGCCCCGAGGCCCGGCCCATGCTGACAATCAGATACCAGCGGGAAGTGGTGCGGGCATCCTCGGCCAAGTTGCGGACGATCGCGACCCCGAGATGGCGCGCCGTTTCGAACCCGAAGGTCGGGACGCCGGCGGGCAAGGGCAGATCATTATCGATCGTCTTGGGAACGTGAGCAACGCGGATGCTCCCGCCAGCGCGCAAGTAAACCTGGCTGGCCGAATAGGCCGTATCGTCGCCGCCAATGGTCACCAG
>DATGIQ010000631.1:0-7132 GCA_035295665.1 Gemmataceae bacterium
CGCGCTCCGGCCCGAGGTCCGCCGTCACCGTCACGCCGCCGGTGTCCGTGTATTTGATGGCATTACCCAGCAAGTTGGCGACGACGCGGACCAATTTGAGCCGGTCGCTCCGCAGCCGGATCCGCTCTTGAGACGGCTCGACTTTCAGCCAAAGACTCTTCGCCTCAGCCAGGGGATGGACGCGCGCACATTCCTCAGTTAATAGTTCGTTCAAGGAGAATTCGCTCAGGCGGAGTTTCGCTCCGACAGCCTCGAAGCGGGCGACGTCGAGCACATCGCCGACCAAATCTGCCAGGGTCAAGGCGTTCGTCTGGAGGCGGCGCGCGAGGTCAGGAACCTGGACGGTCACGTCGTGGTTGTCGGCAGCGCGGCGGAGGACCTCGGCCATCAAGTTGATCGCGCTGATTGGTGTGCGGATGTCGTGGGACACCGACGCCAGCAGGCGCATGTTGCGCTGGCTCGTCTCCTCGGCGTCGCGGCGGCGGCACTCCAGTTCCTTGTTCTGCGCTTGGAGAGACCGGCGTTGCGCGTCGAGGAGATCGAGCCCGATCATGCCAGCGTGGACCAGGCCGGCGGTCAGCGCCAGTGCGGAGCCGGACAACACCCGGTTAACAAAGTGCGTTTCGCGAAGCGAGAAAACGCCAGGCTCAATCTGCACGGCGTAGACGGCGAAGGTGGTAACGAGCAGGAACAGGGCCAGGGCCCACAGTAGCCGCCGGCTGCGGGAGGCGGCGGCCACGACCAATGGCAGCCCGTAGAGGATCGCCACGTTCAGGTCGATGGCGGTGACCCAGTCGAGGAAAACCTCGACCAAGGCCAAGAACACCGCCAGCATACCGGCCGCCTTGGCAAGCAACGCGGATGGGGAGTGCAGATTATCGTTGTCCATGAGATCGCCTCTCGCTTGGTCGTCATAGGAACCGACTCCGCCAGCGTAGCTCGTGCCGCATTTTCGTTGTCGGCTTGGAGGTCGTCGACCCGTCTCGGTAGGGATTGGGAGTTGGCACCCCGAACCGAGTCCATACACGAATTATACAGACCAGCGGCATGTGCAGCTGCGCGGACGGGAGGGCAGAAATGGCTCACTTCAGCTTAGGGCGCTCATCAGAAACCTTCTTGCGCGCCAATACCCGGAAATCGAGCTGCCGCCGCTGCAAATCTACCCGCACCACGGTGACAGCCACCTTATCGCCGAGGCGATAGCGGCGTTTGGTCCGCCGACCGATCAAGCTATGGCTCGCTTCATCGAAATAGTAGTAGTCGTCCGTCAGCGTGCTGACATGGACCAACCCGTCCACCGGCAGCTGCTCCGCCGAGGCGAAGAATCCGTAATCGGCCACACCCGTGATCACCACCTCCAGCTCGAGCCCTAACCGTTCGCTGAGGTAGGTGAGAAGCTTGGTCTTGATGAGCTCGCGTTCAGCGATTTCGGCGCGGCGTTCGGTCTTGCTACAATGATCTCCCAATGCCGCCAATTCGGTCTCATCGCTGCCCGCCCGACCGGTTTTGAGCCACTGGCCGAGCTGACGGTGTACGGCGAGGTCTGGATACCGCCGGATCGGCGACGTGAAATGGCAATACGTGTCGCTGGCCAGCGCGTAGTGCCCTTCCTCTTCCGGGCTGTACGTAGCTTGCTTGAGGCTGCGTAACAGGGCGTAATGAACGGCGTAGGCATCAGGACGGTCGGCGGATTTCTCCAGCACACGTTGCAAGGCAAAGCGGTCCACGTGGCGTTCCATCTTGTACCCGAGACTCCGGGCAAAATCGGCAAATCCCTCCAGCTTGGTTGGCTCCGGCGCGGGGTGGATGCGGTGGAGGAATGGAACACCCAGCGCTGCCAAATGCTCTGCTACCGCTTCGTTGGCTGCCAACATGAATTCTTCGATGATTTGATGACTGGCATCATGCTTGACGAAATGGGCACCGGTCACCCGGCCCTGCTCATCGAGCTCGAGCTCCACCTCCGGCATGTTCAACTCCAGGGCACCGCGGCGTAATCGGCGTCGTCGGAGGATCATGGCCAAATCGCGCATCCGCAGCAACAGCGCTGCTACCTCGACATCCAGTTTCGGGGCGGCGGAACGAGCCCCCTCGGCCGGGTCGGCGGCCTCCGCCTGGAGAAAGGCAGAAACCTGCTCATACGTAAACCGTTTGCGGACGCGGATGGCGACATTGGCAAAACGTGCCTCCGCGCGCTGCCCAGCCGGCGTGAAATCCAGGAACACGGATTTGACGTAGCGGACCCGGCCTTGCTGAAGGCTCGCCAGGCTGTTGGAGATAATTTCCGGAAACATCGGCAAAACGCGCTGAGGCAGGTACACGCTTGTGCCGCGTTTTCGCGCTTCGCGATCCACCGCGCTGCCCGGTGGTGCAAAATGGGCCACATCCGCAATGTGCACGCCCAATTGCCAATGTTTGGTGCGACTGTCCTGAGTCAGAGAAATTGCGTCGTCAAAATCACGGGCATCCACCGGATCGATGGTGACAACCACCGCGTTTGTGCAGTCTTCCCGGTCGTCGAGGTCCGTTTCGTCGAACGCCGAGGCGGCTTCGCGGGCTTCTTCGAGGACTTCTTCCGGAAAGCGATCGGGCAAGTCGAATTCGCGGATGATCGATAACGTATCGACGCCCGGTTTCCCGCGCGGCCCGAGGACTTCCGTGATCACTCCCTCGCCACGGTCTTCCGGCGTAGGAAACCGGATCATTTCGAGGACAACCTTGTCGTCCGGCTTTGCGCCCTTGGCTCCAGGGTCGCCGACGTAGATGCTGTGGCTAAAGACCGTACCATCGACACGGACCAATCCCTGACCGTCGCGCTCAAAATAAGTGCCCACGAATTGGCGCGTGGCTCGTCCGAGCACCTTGCGGATCTCGCCAACGGGACCCAAATCGGGCCGGCTCGGCTTGCGGGTGATCCGAACCAGCACTTCGTCACCGGTGGCAGCGTCCAGGGCGTCCCCTTCCCGGATGAGGATCTCGGGGCCTGCTTGGCCATCAACGATGTGCGGCCGGACGAAGCCGTAGCCGCTCGATGTCCGCCGGTAAATGCCGGTCACCGTGCCGTGCGGCTGGGTTGGCCGAACGGTGTGGTTTTTACCTATCTCGACGCGCTGCAACTTGACCAGGCTTCGCAAGGCGTGGCGGAATTCGGAATACTGCGCCGATGGCAAGCCAAGTTTCCGCGCCAGCGCCTTGGGCTTGAGCGGCTGATAATTTTTGCGGGCCAGGGCAGCCAGAATTTGGTCTTCCAGATTGGGCATGGCGAATGAGAACCTCGCAGCCGGATCGCATCAATCCACCGATTCCAGCGTTGGTGAATACATGGTATCCGTTCCGTTTGCCGCTCCCTTGAACAGGCGACGTTGGAGGGACTGATTGAAAGGGGTCCAGGAAGATGCCTGGTTGGGGTCCTCCCGAATATCGCGGGTAAAACTGTGGACCTTCGCGTCCAGATTGTCCAGGTAATGCAGCGCGATGGCTTCGGGCGTCATGGGCAAACGAGGACTGCCGAATTCATAGGTGCCGTGATGACTGAGGATCATGTGCTTGAGCCGCAGGAGCAGTTCCTCGGGAAAGGCTTCACCGGTAAGATCCGAAACGCGGCTAACTTTGGCGTTCAGGATTTCGACGCCAATGACCAGATGTCCGATCAACTGGCCCTCGTCGCTATAGGCGAACACCTTGTGATACGTCAGCTCTCGAACCTTGCCGATATCGTGGAGGAAAATCCCCATGAGCAACAGATCCCGATCCAGCTCGGGGTACAAGGGGAGCACGCGCTCGGCGGCATCCAGAAGGGTTACCACATGTTCGAGCAAGCCACCAATGTAGGCATGGTGATTGCGGACCCCGGCTGGAACCTGGCAAAAACCGCGGACAAATTCGTCGTCCATGAAGAAACACTCGGCCAGGGCGCGCAAGTGCGGATTGCTCAGCCGAAGCAACGTGCCGCGCAACTGATCCAGGAGCTTGCCGACATCCTGTTCCGTGTGCGGGAGGAAGTCCGCCAAGTCGACCTTTTCGGCCTCCGCTCGGTCGATATGGTTAAGGATCAATTGGAGGGCGCCCTGGAATAGCTGAACCTTGCCGCGCACCAGGAGAAAATCGCCAACATCGAACAGGCGGCAGAGGTTTTCGCCGGCATTCCAGAGCCGGGCGCTGATGGAGCCCGTCCGGTCGCGCAGCTCGATTTGCAGATACAAATTGCCATTGCGATTGGCCCGAAGCTGCTTATCGGTGACGAGGTATACCTCTTCGATGTTCTCTCCGTCTGCCAACTGCTGCACGAAACGCCTGCTCATCGCGGTAGTCCCTGGTCCGAGGTTCGTAGCTAGAAGAAGCCAATCGTCACTTGCCACTGTACAATGATTGGCGTTTCTTGGCTACGGACTACCGATTGCGGACAATTCATTATGGATAAAAAACTGTTGGCCTTCGATCTCGGCGCCGAGAGCGGGCGGGGTGTGCTGGGCCGGTTCGACGGGCAATGCCTGAAACTCGAAGTCATTCACCGCTTTGCCAATGGGCCGGTCCGCACACTGGATACGCTTCACTGGGACGTGCTGCGGCTGTACACGGAGATGTTGACGGCTTTGCGCCGCTCTGCCGCCGACCACGGCGGCATCGATAGCCTGGGCGTCGATACCTGGGGAGTCGACTTCGCCTTGCTGGGCCACGATGGCACCCTGCTGGGGAATCCCCGACATTATCGGGATCCGCATACGGAAGGCGTCATGGAAGCTGCGTTTGCCCGTCTCGCGCGGCAGGAGATTTTCCGCCAGACGGGACTCCAGTTCCTGCGTTTCAATACCCTTTTTCAACTCCTGGCTCTCCAGGGTGCGGGCTCGCCGTTGTTGCCGGCCGCCCATACCCTCCTGATGATGCCGGATCTCTTCCATTACTTTTTCACCGGAGTTCGGGTCAACGAATTTACCAATGCCAGCACGACGCAAATGGTCGATCCGGCCACCAAAGGCTGGGCCAAGCAGCTGCTCCAAGCGTTTGGGTTGCCGGAGCAGATTCTCGGCCCCATCGTGGCGCCGGGAACAGTACTGGGGCCACTGCTTCCATCGGTTGCGGCAGAAACGGGCTTGAATGATGTGGCCGTCATCGCCCCGGCCACCCATGACACGGGCGCGGCCGTGGCGGCAGTCCCGGCCCAGCACCGTTCCTGGGCCTACATCAGTTCCGGAACTTGGTCGCTCATGGGAGCAGAGCTTGACGGACCGCTCATCAACGAGCCAGCGCTGCGTTACAATTGCACGAACGAAGGAGGCGTCGGCGGGACGATTCGATTTCTCAAGAACATCATGGGGCTGTGGCTGGTGCAAGAGTGCCGTCGGGCCTGGCAGCGGGCGCGCCACGATTACACTTACGAGGAACTGGCCCGCATGGCAGAAGGTGCGCCGGCGTTTCGTAGTCTCGTCGATCCCGATGATCCGATGTTTATTCTACCGCAAAGCATGCCCGTTGCCCTGGCAGATTTCTGCCGTCGGACGGGTCAGCCCGAGCCTACCGAGCCGGGGGCCCTGATCCGGTGTGCCTTGGAGAGTCTGGCTCTGCGGTATCGCTGGGTCCTGGACCGCCTCGAAGAGCTGCTCGGCCGCCGCCTGGAGGTGATCCACATTGTCGGCGGAGGGAGCCAAAATGCCCTGCTCTGCCAATTCGCTGCCGACGCCTGCAATCGACTGGTGCTGGCGGGTCCGGTCGAGGCGACGGCCATCGGCAACGTGCTGGTCCAGGCCATCGGCCTCGGTTTGCTGAGTTCCCTCCGGGAGGCCCGCCAGGTGGTTTGCCGGTCCTTTGAAGTTCGGGCCTACGACCCGAAGGATCCCGAAAGATGGCAGGGTCCCTACGATCGGTTCCTGGGCTATCTCGCACCGGGGATCTAATCAGTCATGGGCGCCTCAGCCGGCGAATCCCCGCTGCCTGAATGAGCCGCAGCGACTATAATTGGGTAGCCCAGAGAGAGGCACCACTACCGTTTCTTTGCTCTCCGAGAATGGAGTGATTCATGGCGGCCGCAAGCACGGTATCGAAGAGGCCGAGCAATGGTCCGATCCAGGCCGATAGCGGTAAACATCCGGTTACGGTTCCCGATTTTCTAGCCGCCAAGGCACGGGGCGTCCGGTTGACGATGTTGACGGCCTATGATTATACGATGGCCCGGCTGATCGATGCCGCCGGCGTGGATGGGGTGCTCGTCGGCGATTCTCTGGGAATGGTCGTGCAAGGGCAGCCGCATTCCCTGAGCGTGACCCTGGAAGAGGTCATTTACCACACGCGCTGCGTGGCCCGCGGAGTCCAACGGAGCCTGCTCGTTGCCGACATGCCGTTCATGACGTACCAGGTCAGCCCGCAACAAGCCTTGGCGAACGCCGGCAGGCTGATCAAGGAAGGAGGCGCGCACGCCATCAAGATTGAAGGCGGGTTGCGCAGCGAAGCAACCATCGCAGCCATTGCTGGTGCGGACATCCCAGTCATGGGCCATATCGGCATGACCCCCCAATCCGTACGCCGCCTCGGCGGTTTTCGCGTACAACGGAATGCCGACCAGATCATGGAGGATGCCTTGGCCACCGAAAAGGCGGGGGCTTTTGCTGTTGTGGTCGAGTGCATCCCGGCCGACGTCGCCCGGAAAATCACTGCAGCCGTCAAGATCCCGACAATCGGCATCGGCGCAGGGCTCGAATGCGATGGCCAAATCCTGGTGACGCATGATTTGCTCGGGCTGTTCGAGGATTTTCAGCCGCGCTTCGTGAAGCAGTATGCCGACCTTGGCCGCGATGTGGTGCAGGCCGTGGAGAAATACTGCCGTGAAGTTCGGGATGGAACCTTCCCGGCCGCGGAGCATTCCTTTCGATGAATCAGGAAGCGTGCGGGGAAGATCCCACGCAGAGAGCGCGGCGACCTGCATAGTCGGTTACCGGATCCAACTGCTCTTCGATTCGCAACAACTGGTTATATTTGGCTAACCGCTCGCTGCGGGCCACTGAGCCAATCTTGATCTGGCCGGCTGCCGTGGCCACCGCCAGGTCTGCGATCGTGCAGTCTTCCGTCTCGCCGCTGCGGGCCGAAATCACCGGATGATATCCCGCCGACTGCGCCAGGGCGATCACTTCCAAGGTTTCAG
>DATGIQ010000632.1:0-22527 GCA_035295665.1 Gemmataceae bacterium
CACCGCGCCCAATCCGGTATAGTTCAGCGTAGCACTGCCCCAGGCGATGCTGCTGTCGGTGAGCGTGAAGCTCCGGCTCCCTTTATCCCCCCCATCGTTCACCACCAGCGTATCCGTGGCCGCCGCGTTCACGGTGATGGCGGCCGTGATCCCTGACAAACGGTTGGATGAGTCGCCCACCATGAGCGTATCGGCGCCGCTGCCGGAAGCGCTGTCTATGGTGAGGGGAGAACTACTGCTCTCGATGTTGATGGTGTCCACGCCGCTGCCGGTTTGGAGCGAGGTTCCTTGGGTAGCGGAAGTGCCCGTAATGGTGTACGTGTTATTGCCGTTCCCACCGGTGATTGTCAGCACATGGATGCTGCCGCCAAAATTGATCGGCCCCATGGATAGTCCGGTGAGACTGCTGGCGGTCAGCAGGACGTTGCGGTCACCGCTGTCGGCCGAGTCGTCGATGGTGAGACTCGTGGTTCCGTCTCCCGAGTCGATGGTCAACGAGCGAACCTGGCTGCTGTCGAACGTGAACGTCTGATTGGCCGGTATGCTCGACCCGGCCACGGGCGTGCTGGCCGAGATTTCGATAACGAGCTGACCGTCGCTCTGGCTGAGGGTGATCGTATCGTCGCTGCCCCGTCCACCGCCGGTGACCAGGAGCGTACCGGTGAGCGGATTGTACACCGGGGCGCCGGTCATCGCCGAGACAAAGCGATCGACGATGGGTGTGCCGCGGCCGGTCACGAGGTCGTATCCGGGACCGGCGGGAAAACCGTTATTGCCGGAGACAATGTCGTTCAAGTCGCTCTGCGGCAAGTGATACAGGGCATTCAGGAAGTCAGTGCTGGTATACGAAGATTTGCCAAATAAGTCGGCTCGTCCTTCATCAATGATGGCGACCAGGCCGGCCATGATGGGGGTGGAAGCGCTGGTGCCGCCGACGGCGTACAGCCCGCGGCCACCGTAGGTGTCATAGACCATCACGCCGGTATTCGGATTGGCGTCAAAGGCGAGGTCCGGCATGGTGCGCCGCGTGGTGCTCTGGGACACCATTCCACTTTGGTAGGCAGGCTGGCTCTCGTAGGGACTGATGCCGCCGCCGCTGCCGCTCCACCCCGACTCGCTCTGGTACTCCCCCTGGCTATTCAGAAACAGCGATGTGCCGCCAACAGCCACCACGTTGGGCGAACTGGGCGGATAGCTGGTCACTCCGCCACTGTCGCCTGAGGCGGAGAGAAAAGTGACTCCTGTGTGACCGCTCGGTGTGACGAACCGGCTGTCATCCAGTGTTTCGGTCGATGACTCGTTCCCGCCCCAGCTCATGGACACTGCCACGACGCCGGGTTGGCGGGCTGCATAGGTCACAGCAGTCAGCAAATTGTTCATCGAGCTGTCGTTGGCTTCGACGAGCAGGATGTTCGCTCCCGGAGCCATGGCGTGGACATATTCGACGTCCAAGGCGATCTCCCCCGACCAGCCCCGGTCCGCCTGGGGAAAGATCGTGCCGCCGGTCTGGTTGACCTTGGTGAAGCTGGGCGGTGCGGTAAGGCCATAGGTGTTATCGAACTGGGTCAGGTCGCCCGCCACATTGGGGTCATCATAGGCATCGACGATGGCGATCGTGGTGCCTTGGCCGTCGCCGGCAACCAGGCTTTGCGTCGCATTCTCGAAACCAACCCGGTCGAAGCCATAAGCATGACGGATCTGGATCGGGGTAAAAGCGCTCAGCAGGGCCCGCTCTTCGAGTGCCTCCACGTGGAGCCGCGGAGGCTGGGATGGCCGTTTGGTTTGGAGGCAACGGGCGCGAACTGGTCGACGCTTCGGAGAAGAAAACAGGTGGTGCAGGCGCACAGTGAACCCTTTCCGTCAAAGAGCCAACAGATGGTGACCGTGGGGCAAGATCTGTGCGGATGGGACGGCAAGCACGCACGGCCCGTTTGCTGCCGGATGGACCACGCTCACATATGCCTGGTCCGGCCGTGCCTGCCGCAAGAGTACCGATGGATCACGAGACTCTGTTCCGCTAACCCTGCTCCGTGAACCGCCGATCGCTCCCTTTCAGGAGTACCCTATTTTGTATCAGGTATCTCATCCAAGATAAACCCCGTACGGTGCCCTGTGACGATTTTTTCCTTTCTAAGGACCATGCCGGATTCTGCAGCCTACAAGCCTGACGCGCGGGCGAAGGAGGGTACGGTCCTTCGCTAGCGCGTTCGGCTCGTGTACTGCCGAATCACGTACCCGGATATAGATGCCACGCCGTGCCCCAGAAGGCGCGGACGGAGCGATTTCGCCTGCAAGCCCGATCCGGAGTCATGACACGCTGTCCCCGGCTTCATCTTTCCTCCGGTTCCGTTAGCAGGCTGCGAAGCCTTCGCAACCCACGGAAGAGCAGCCCGACGACTGCCTGCTTGCTCCGGTGCATCTCCCGGGCGGCCGCAGCCAAGGATTGGCCCTCCAAATGGTGGAGCTGGATCGCTCGGCGTTGGTCGCAGGGAAGCTGCTCCAGGGCTTTCGCCAGATGCAGGAGCTGTTCCTGCCGCAGAGCCTGTTCATCGGGACCGGGCAGGGTAGCTGCCAAATGGGTCAGTCGCAGGGTCCTGGTTTCTCGAAGGGCCGCCTGCAAGGACTGTTCGCGGGCGACATCGCGGGCGCTCGCCTGAAACCGGCGTGCAGCCATGGCCAGGGTATTTTCCAGGATCGTCCGTAGCCAGGCCGCCAACTCCGCCTCCGTGCGCCCGCGAAACTGGCTGAATTTTTCGTGGGCCTGGAGCAGCGTCTCCTGGACCATGTCGGCGGCGTCCAGTTTTCCTTGCAAGCGTGGTCCCAGCCGGCGCCGGGCCCACAGATAGAGAAACATGCGATGACGTTCCAGGTGCTCGGGTCGGAGGGCCTCCTTCCGGACCATTTCGTCCTCGCTTGCGGAACCGAGAAACGGCGCTTGCCGGGAAAGACGCCAGCTTCCGATGGCGAGCTCCAGGATGCTCAACGCAATTTTGGGCTCGCCGCGGGCGCACGGGGTACAGGAACACGGAAGCGGCGTTCTCTGAGCAGTTAACCTTGCTCCGCCGTTCGCGCCCGCTTAGAATCTTCTGCAATCGCGCGCCCTTCAGGCGAGGATCAATGATGAGCGACGTGACGCGCATTCTCGCCGCGATCGATCAAGGCGACTCCCGGGCGGCCGAACAACTGCTCCCGCTGGTCTACGGCGAGCTACGCCGGCTGGCAGCGAGCAAAATGGCTCACGAGGCGCCCGGCCAGACGCTCCAGGCCACGGCCCTCGTTCACGAGGCGTACCTGCGGCTCCTTGACGGCGAGAAGGACCAGCAATGGAACAGCCGGGGACATTTTTTCGCCGCCGCGGCTGAGGCCATGCGGCGGATTCTCGTGGAGCGCGCCCGGCACAAGCGGAGCCTCAAGGCCGGCGGTGGCCGCCGCCGCCAGGAGCTGCCCGACATCGAGATGGCGGACGCCGGACCCCACCTGGATCTGTTGGCGCTGCACGAGGCGCTGACCAAGCTCGAACAGCAGGATCCGCGCCGGGCGGAGCTGGTCAAGCTCCGCTTTTTCGCCGGGCTGACCATCGCCGAGGCGGCCCGGGTGCTGGGCGTCTCCGCTTCGACGGCCGACAACGATTGGGCCTACGCCCGCTCGTGGCTCCGCCTGGAAATCGAGGGGCGTGCCGGCGACGACAGCGAGCCGTAAAGGGCGGGTGGGAAGTGCCTAACCTGGGGTTGTCATGGCCGTGTCGAAGCCGGACGAAGCATCCATCTTCAACGCCGCCCGCCGGATCCAGGATCCCGCAGCGCGGGCCAGTATATCGGGGAAGCGTGTGGCGAAGACCCTGTCCTCGCCGGCCGTGTCGAAGCCCTGCTCCGCGCGCATGATCAGAACCCAACCTTTCTCGCCTCCCCGACCAAGGAGCTTGGCGACTTCCTCGGCGCCCCAAGCGACCAGCCCACGCTGGCGCCTGGCGACCAAGGGCCACCCCTTCCTCGGCCCGCGCCGGCCAGCTACGACATCCTCGGGGAGCTGGGGCGGGGCGGCATGGGTGTTGTCTACAAAGCCCGGCAGGCCGGCCTCAATCGGCTGGTGGCGCTCAAAATGATCCTCGCGGGCGGCCACGCCGGGTCGGACGACCTGGCCCGCTTCCGCCGCGAGGCCGAGGCGGTCGCGGCGCTGCAACACCCCAATATCGTGCAGATTTACGAGGTTGGAGAGCGCGACGGCCTGCCGTACTTCTCCTTGGAGCTGGTCGAGGGCGGCAGCCTGGCCGAGCGGCTAACGGGTACCCCGTGGCCGCCACGCCCCGCCGCTAGATTGATGACCGCGCTGGCGCAAGCGATGCACTACGCCCACGCGCGTGGCATCCTCCACCGCGACTTGAAGCCAGCCAACATTTTACTGGTGAGTGGTGGAGGGGTGCGCGGTGAGCCGTCGAAGAACCCGTCCGCCGACGATCCACCATGCACCACACACCACGCACCCCTCACTCCGAAAATCACGGATTTTGGCTTGGCCAAGCAGGCCGGGACCATACCGCTCGTGTCTGGGACATGGCGACGCGGCGGGCCGTGCTGACCTATCACGGCCACGACGCCGCCCTCAGCGTTGTTGCTTTCAGCCGGGTTAGACGGGGTCGTCCATGTGTGGGACGTTGCCACTGGTCAGCGGACGCGCACGCTGCTCGGCCACGCGGGCGCTGTGTTCGGCCTGGCCTACGCCCCCGACGGCCGGCGGCTGGCGTCCTGCGCCTTCAACCGCGCCCTGAATCCTGGCGGCGAACTGAAGGTCTGGGACCTGACCGACGACCAGGCGTTCCGTTCCCGCCAGGCCCATTTCGGTCTCCTGGCTGCTTTCCCGCCTACGCTGAACGCAGCTTCTTCTTATTGGCTAGCGCGCCTGGAGACCTTCGTACAGTTGACGGGCGTCCGCTTGATGGGGGTTATGGCTCAGCGATCGGCGCAGATGGTCCAGGGCGGTGCTCCGCTCCCCGCGTGCCAGATTGGCCAGGGCCAAATCAAAGAAAACGGTGGCCGGATCGGCACCGAGCTCGAAGGCCCGTTGCAAATCGCGGACTGCCGCATCATAGTGCTTCTCGCGGTAGTGGAGCCTACCGCGGTTCAGAGCGGCATCGGCAAGAGCCGGATCGAGCCGTAGCGCTTGATCATAATCCCGCAGGGCCTGTTCGGTTTGGCCCAATGCTTCGTAAGCCAGGGCGCGGTTGTAAAAGCAGGAGGCCGGCTCGCGCGCCACCCCGACACAGACACTGTAAGCCGCAACGGCGTCCGAGTACCGACCCTGGCGGTAGGCACACACGCCCTGGTAGAAGTTCGGCCATAATCCCTGTGGCTGCAAAACGACGGCCCGTTCCAATTCCGCGGCCGCCCGCTCCAGGTGTCCGGACTTGAGGAAAGCGCGGCCCAAGGCGTAGTGTTCCCAGGGAGTCGCCGACGCCGATGCGGATGGCGGTTCTCGGGCCGATCCCGCTGCACCCTGAAGTTTGCCTTCCTCATCCAGCACAGGGCTCGGACCGAACAAAACTTTCGCCTCGGCCAAGACTTCCTGCCCTTCCCGGCGTGCAGCGTCCTTCGCTTCGACTGGGGCCAATCGTTCCTGCAACTCGGCCCAGAATATTGCCAGGTCGAGGAGATCATCGCGGACGGACGGCTCCAGAGAGGGGTTCCCGCCCGGACTGAGCAGCTCGACGATGCGGCGGCGGTTCATCCAGAAATCATGGCAAGCGACTTGGAGGGCCCGCAAAGCGCCGGGGGCAAATTGCTCCGATCCATACAGGAAGCGAATGCGGTTCGTCAGCTGGTGCAAGCGCTTGATGGCGGCGGCACGGTCCGCGGCCCCGCGCGCCTGTTCAGCCAGACCAAGTCGGCGCTCCAGCTCGTGGGTCAAGTCGCGATTGAGAGGAACGCCCCGGGCAAGAGAGAGGCCATACTGCAACTGCGTGATGGCCCGTTCCCACTCGTGCCGGTCCATTTCCGCTTGCCCTTCATCCAGGGCCGTGCGCGCCGCCTGGATCCGCTGGCTGCAATGCAGCGCCGCTCCCAAAGCCGCGGCACCCACGACCGTCACCACGGCCAAGAGCATCGCTAGAAAGGCGACACCGTGCGGCCGGCGACGGCGCCATTTCTGCCAGCGTTCTCTCACACTGCGATTACGGAGGCCAACGAGCGGCAAATGGGCCAGGTGCCGACGGAGGTCGGTAGCCAGGCCGGCCATGTGGCGATAGCGGTCGGCGGGATCCGGGGCCAGGCACTTGCCCACCAAATCCGACAGGCCAATACTCACTTGCGGATTACAAAGGTGCAGCGACCGAAGTTTTCCGCCGGGCGCGGGGAGCGTTCCTGCCAATGCTTCGTACAGGACCACGCCCAGCGAATAGATATCGGATCGGCCATCGATGGGGAGCTCGACCTTTCGGTTTTCTTCGATGGCCAGCAGAGCGGCCTGCTGCTCGGGGGACATGTAGCCGGCCGTCCCGCCCAGCCACGCCGGCTGTGTGCCGTCGAGTGGAATCGGCTCTCGGGCAAGGTGGAAATCCAGCAACATCGGTTGCCCATCCGCTGCCAGCAGGACGTTCGAAGGCTTGACATCCAGGTGGAGTAAGCCACGTTCGTGGGCATACTGCAGCGCGTCGGCCAAGCAGGCACCGATCCAGCACACGGCTTGCACGTAGGAGGCACCGGCCAAGTTCTGCAAGCTCGTCCGAGTCCGAAGCGCCGGCGCGGGGAGGTGCGGCCGGTCGCCGACACCCTGAGCTCGAACGTCCAGTGCTTCCAGCAGACTCCGTCCGGTTCGCCGTGCCGGCGGCTCGGATCGCATCGCGTCGAGAAGCTGAGCCAGGGTAGCGCCGCCGAAATAGGGCATGCACAGGGCGCGGAATCCACGGACCGGATAGTCCTGGACGGAGTACAGCGGCACAATATGCGTGTGCTGAAGCCGCGCCAATGACAAGTGCTCGTTGGCTTCACCGGCCGGCTGTTCCGCGCTTGCCGACAGTTTGACAACCACGGGGCGGTCACCGAGGGAGAGCTGGCTGGCCAGGAACACCCGGCCGTGGGCACCGCGTCCAAGCTCGGCCAGGAGCAAAAACTCATCCAGGATTTCGCCTGCTCGGGGGAACTGCGGTTCAGGTCGGCGTGGCCCCAGCAGCTTCTGAAAGTTGAACAGAACTTCCAGCTGGGGTCGCCACTGCGGAAAGCGGTGCAGCATTTCCTCCACGGGCACTTCTGAGCCGCATTCCTGCCGCAAACAGAATTCTTCGTAAATCAGCTCGGCGGCAGCGGCGGGATGGTCCCACAGTTCCGGGTGCCGCGCCAGGAATTCTTCCGCGACCGGCCGCTCCCCTTGCCGCCAACGCTTCAGCATTTCGGCGGCCAGCCCCGCGGCCAGCGCTTCGGCGTCGGCCTCGGACAGCGGAGTCGTCGGTGTAGGAACAGACAAAGATGTCACCATGGAGCCGGCCTCCACGAGCGATGCCTGCGCAATGCTGCGCGCTCAGTATGCACGACCGATAACGGTTACCGTGGGTTCTGTCGCCAAGGGGGGCTGATCGGCGCGTTCAGATTGCTGCGGCTTAAATGCCAGTTGCCGGGCCAGCGTGCGGAGGATGCGGCGGACACTGTCGCGGTGAAAGCCGGTCCGCTCGGCGATTTCGGCCAGGGAGTACCCTTGCCGCTTGAGCGCGAGAATCGAGCGATGTTCCGGCGGGCAATGGGCCAAGATCCGTTCCCATAGATCCTCTGCCTGGGCCAGCTCGCTGGGGCGCGGCTGCGACGAGCGGAGATACACCTGGCTTTTTCCTGCACCCAAATGCTGCTCTCGCGCCGCAACCTTCTGGTGTTGGCGAACGCGATCAATCAGGCGATTGCGGGCGGCGATATAGAGAAAGCCCCGCAGATGGTCGGGGTCGCTGAAACGCCAGCCGGCCTCGCGAAAGCCGCGGAGCAAGTCGGCCCAGACCGATTGGAGAATGTCGGCAGGATCGAACCGGGCCCGGAGCGCCGGGGGGAAATGGCGGCAAATCGCCTTGCGGAGATACGGCTCGTAAGCCACAAACACGCGCTCGGCCGCGGCCACATCCCCATTGCACAGCTGCGTCAGCAGGTTATCCAGAGGCTCATTCATGATCTATCCCACAAAGAGCTGGTCGGAGGGAAAACTACCCCTCTCGTGCCCTTCCCCGGACGACAACACGGAGGGTCGCCGCAGCTCCCGGCGGGCGATTTCGCCAGCCGTTGCTGCCGCTGTCACTGCCACGATCCACGGCCACAGCGCGCTGCTTTCGGCGTCATGGGTCAAGCGCGGACAGAGCCGCTCCAGTTGCTCCAGGAATTGCTGGAAACCGACATCCAGGCCGGAATCATCGAACAGCGGCAGAACGGCCAGGAGATCGGCACCTTTCGCAGACGGAAGTACGGGTTCCTGCACAGCCGGAGCAGCTGCCGACGTCCTTGAGGTTTGGTGGCTTGTTTCGGAACTGCCGGAGTACCCTTGGGGTCCTTCGCCGACGCGGGGCAATGGCACAGGACCGCGAAGCGCAAACAAACCCTGCAGGTCGCTGGGTAGGCTGTGGCTACCGGCTGGGGCTTCCGGCGCGGGAACCGGTTGAGGATTTATTCGCTGGAGAAGAATCCCAGGAATCGTAGCCCCGGAAGCACTATTGGGCGCGGACGCTGCTGGAGCAGCCGGCGATGTGGCCGTCAACGCAAAGAAATTGTTCGGGACGGTTCCTCGGCCAGTGGCCACGGCTGGATCTCCGCCCGGGCTATTGGCAGCGACGCGGCCCAGGTTGCCCCAGAACTCCGGCGGAGAAGCATCAGCGGGACCGGGACGGCCGATCGACTGCGGATCGTACATGTCACGGCCCCCGCCGCCGAAATCATTCCAAGCAAAGCTCCGCATCCGGCCAGCCGCCATGGCGCCCTCACCGAACCAGCCGCCATGTTCGCCCAACGGCAAGCGATCGGTCATCCAGACGATGAAGGTTCCTGTCGGAAACGGCGGCAACGGCATAACGGAAACCGCGACGAAGTGGCCGTTTAACAGTCGCCGGGATTCCAGTGCCTCAACTTGCAGGTTTGCCATACGGAACGCCCTTTGTGACGCTTGGAAACAGCGTGGCCCATTCGCCCTCGCTTTCCCATTATACGAGCTCCCAACCGTCTGAGTTCCGCCTCTTCCGGGCAACGGACGGCCGTTGGGCCCATTGTTTTCCTATCCTGTTCAACGAATTCTCAGGCCCAGAACGGGCGCTGGAGGTGGAATAATTTCGTAGCGGTCAGAGCTCATCCAGGGCGGCCAGCAGCGCGTCCACTTCCTCGAAGGTGTTGTAGTGCACCAGGCCAATGCGAACGAAGCCACCTCGGTGTTCCAGGTGCAGCCGTTCGGTAAGCCCCAGGGCGTACATGTTTCCGCTCCAGACGTAAATCTGCCGGGCGGCTAGGTGCTGGGCAATCTGCTCGGCCCTTTGCTCGTCCATCGTGAGGGCAATGGTCGGTGTCCGCTGTGCCAGGCGGTGACGATCGCGCATCCCCCAAACCGTGAAGCGTGGTCGCTCTTCCAGCCCTTCCAGAAGTTGGTTGGACAGCCCCGCCTCATACTCCTGGATGGCGGCCAAGCCGGCGTGCAGATCCAGACGACGGCCACTCAGGGCAGGGAACGAGGCTCGATGAGCCGGGTGCCGGACGCCGACTTCGACCAAATACTCGACCGCAGCCGCTACGCCAGCCAGACCTTCGTGGTTCTGTGTACCGGTCATCCAGCGGTCCGGGAGCGAATCCGGGGCCGGCCGCAGCTTGTACGCCGGCAACTCTTCGAGCAGCTCCCGTTTTCCCCACAGGACGCCGACATGCGGCCCAAAAAACTTGTACGCCGAGCAAGCCAGGAAATCGCAGCCCCACTTTTGCACGTCGATGGGGGCGTGCGGGGCATAGTGGACGGCGTCGAGGAATACCCAGGCACCCACCTCGTGAGCCCAACTGGTGATGGCACGCACATCGTTGATGGTTCCCGCGGCGTTTGAAGCGCAGCCCACCGCAACCAGGCGGGTGCGTGGACTGAGCCGGCGGCGCAAATCCTCCAGATCGAGGGTACAGTCTTCCGGATGGATATCTACGGTGTGCACGATTGCACCCGTGTCCCGCCCCAGCAGCGTCCAGGGCGCCACATTGGCATCGTGGTCGAGCCGCGTAACCACGATTTCATCGCCTGCCCCGAGCAATCGGCCCAAAGCCCTGCTGAGATGCAGAGTGAGCGTGGTCATGTTGGCCCCGAAGACAATCTCGTTCGGAGACGGCGCATTGAGCAAGTCGGCCATCGCTTCATGGGCAGAGGCTACAATTCGGTCCGATTCTTGCGACGTAGCAAACGCCCCGCCATGGTTGGCGTTACAGGTCGTCAGGTAATGCACCATAGCGTCCACGACCCGTTGGGGTACCTGAGTGCCGCCGGGGCCGTCGAGGAAAATGGGAATGCGGCCGCCGCGCCGGCAGTGCAACGCGGGGAATTGCTGGCGAAGCGAGGTGACATCGAGCATGGATCCCCCGGAATCAGAGGAGCGCGGCAGGTCCCTGTGCCGCACCGCGACCGTTGGTGTTTTGCCGCAGCAACATTAGCATGAATGATATGAAACTCTGCATCAGTGAAGCAACCACTTTGTCCGCCACGTTTGCCGAGGATGTCGAGGCCTACGCAGAGGCCGGCTGGACGGCGATGGAAGTGTGGCTCACGAAGCTGGAGAATCATCTGAAAACCCATTCCGTGGCCCAGACGCGGCAGCTGTTGCAAGATCGGCAAATGACATTGGCGGCAGCATCGTATCAGGGAGGGCTGCTGCTGTCCCAAGGCGAACAGCGCCGCGTCCACTACGACCAGCTCCGCCAGCGTGCGGACCTGTGTCAGCAGTTTGGGATTGCGACGCTGCTCGTGGTTGCGGATTTCCAGGAAGCGGTGAACTCTACCGCGCTGGAGCGCGCCGTCATTTCCTTGAAACAGGCGGCCCAGTGGGCGGCGGGCTTCGATGTTCGCTTGGCGCTGGAGTTCCGCGGCAAGGCCACCTTTTGCGCCAGTCTCGATACCGCGTTGGCCCTGGTCAGCCAATGCGGGGAGTCCAACGTGGGGATCAATCTCGACGTTTTCCATTATTACACCGGGCCGAGCAAATTCGAGGATTTGAGGCTGCTAACCCCGGCCACCCTGGGCTTCGTCCAGTTTTCGGATTTGGCTGGCGTGCCCCGCGAACTAGCCACCGACGCCGACCGCATCTTGCCGGGCGATGGCGATTTCCAACTGAAAGCGATTGTGGAGCAATTGCGGGCCGTGGGTTATGACGGCTGGGTTTCCCTGGAGCTAATGAACCCGATTCTGTGGAGCGCCCATGCGACTCATGTGGCGGAGCTGGGGATGATGGCGTTACGGCGGCTCATCGAAGAAGGGAACTGACTCCTGTCGGCATGCGATAGCGACGATTGCAGCCTTGCCGGCCGGCTGTCATCGGAACGCCCGGACCATGATGCCCTGACGCTCCAGGGCAGCACGCAGCTCGCGGACAAACACGACGGCCTGCGGATTGTCGCCATGAACACAAATCGTTTGCACTCCCTGATCGCGGATGAGCCATTCGACTTGCCCGACAGCATCGACCGGTTCTTCGATGAAGGCATTGGGCTGCGACCGCGGCACGAGCGAACCATCGGGCTGATAGCGACGATCGGCAAAGCCTTCGGCGACGAACGGGCAACGCCCCCGGCTGAGCGCTTGCAAACGTGAGCCGGGCAAACCGAGCAGGTGCAGCTGAAACAGGACGGCTACTTCGACCACCGGACGGGCATAGGTTTCGTCTCGGCAGGCCAAGTTGTACAGGGCCCCGTGCGGTTTGAGATGCCGCAACGGTTGGCCGACCGCGCGGGCCAGCCCGCTCAAGGCGCCGACCTGGTAGAGACAATCTTCGAAAATCTGTTGCTCCGTCCGGATCAGCTCACGGCGACCGAAATGCTCCCGATCCGGGAAAGAAGGATGAGCACCGGCTTGCACCTTGTACCGGGAAGCGGTTGCAAGGGCTGCGTAAGCCGTGGCGGGGTCGCCGGCGTGGAATCCGCAGGCAATGCTTGCTGAACTGATGAGCGGCAGGAGTTCCTCATCATGGGCTCCGCCCTCGCCGAGGTCGCAGTTGAGATCGATTTCCATGACGACTTCGCCGTCCTCCGTCAAGGCACGGCCACGGCGGCCAGGAGCGTACGATCGTCCATATCGGCCGTGCCATTGCAAAACGCCTTGTAGTGGCGCTCGACGTGCTGCACCAAGGCTTTGGCCCGCCCCGGCCCCAGGCGGAGAGCATCATCGAGGCGCGGCCGGCCAAAGGGTTCGCCCAGGGAATTGGTACCTTCCAGAATGCCATCCGTGTATAGCAGCAGCGTATCGCCTGGGACCAACACCATCTCCCGCTCCGTCCAGGAATCCTCGTCGAGCACGCCTAGCGGGAGCCCGGCCGTTCCTTCGACATCGCGGATGAAGCCGCTGCCGGTCCGCCAGCGCGGTGGCGGATGTCCCGCACTGGAGTAACGCAGGCGGCGGCGGACAGGATCGTAGATTCCGTAAAAGGCGGTGGCGAACATCCCTTCCGGAGCGACGGACAGCAGATGCCGGTTGATATGGGCCAGCACACGCGCCGGCGGCGTCGGCGAGCCCGGAAAGGCATGCATCAGCGTGTGCATCATGGCCATGACCACGGCGGCTGGTGTGCCATGGCCGCTCACATCCGCCATGAACAGGCCCCATTGATCCTCCGGCAGCCGCAACACATCGTAGTAATCCCCGCCCGCCCGGCTACAGGTCCGATACGAGGCGCCGAGCTCCAGTCCCTCGAGGTTGGGCAATTCCGTGGGTAAGAGATGACGCTGCATCCGGCCGACCTGCTCCTTCTCGTAGTCCAGTGCCCGGTACGCCTCCTGGAGCTGTTGTGTCAACACCAGGTTGCTCACCGTCCGTCCGAGGAGGTTGGCGTTGAGCAGCAAACCCTCCAGGTCTTCGAGGGTAAAACTGTCGGGTTGCCGCCGCAGCAGCACGACAAGGTTCAAGGGCTGACCGCGATCATAACCCGGCACACAAGCCAGCGAGCGCATCCCTTCCAGATGCTCCCAGCTCGGATCGTCGGCCGCCACTTCCAACCGATTGATTACCGCTGGCTTGCCCGCGTACAGGAGCTGACCCAGTAGCCCGCCGCTACTGAGCGGAAGGCGTGGTCCGTCGACGGCAAACGCCTCGTCTTGCTTCCACCGCCACGAACGGGTGATGCGATACGACGGCGGCTCCACGTCGCGGCGGGTAAGTGTCACCAGCCCGTCGCGCTGAAAAACCATATCCGCTTGCCGATCAAACACACGGATCAGGTGTTCGGGGTCTTCCTGGACACTCAATTCCTTCACGAGGGCATCCAACCGCTCCAGACGTAGCGACGCCATGACACGGTTTCCTGGGATTCGGAAGGCGAAGGGCGCAGTTATTTTAATTCTAGAAGTTGCGTCAAATGCTCCCGTCATAAGGCCTTATCGGCCCCGGCAGAAGATTGCGTAGCATCATCTCACATCTGACACGTGATTACCAGGTTCGCCGAGGTACTCGGCCGGCGGGATGGGTTCGGTTGTCTTGTGCATCGACGGAAAAGTTTACCACGACGAGGGCTGAATTCTTCTGCTGGCGCTCTCATTCCGTTGATTCCCGAAGAGGGCCGCGCATACTTTTTAACGAAGTCTGTGGCCGCGGCCAGCGGCCGGGGTTGGCGCTACCGCCCCCACGCCGGCATCGCGACTGGTCGGTTCTACCTTCCCAGCACAGAGAGGAGAGTCCTCATGTCTCTTGGACGTGTTTGCGCGGTGGGCGCGTTGCTGATCGTGCTGCTGAGCAATATGGGGTGTTGCTGCTGGCGCCACCGGTGCCGGCGTGTGGAATGTTGCACACCTTGCTGTCAACCCGCCTGCGGAGAATGTAGCAGCTTCTATCCTCCGGCCGTCGGGCCGTTGAGGCCCACCCCGTAGCCAGGCGGGGATACACCGGGGCTGCGTTCAGGGGGTCCCTAAATCAACCTCTTGGCCGTTCAGGATAGCCTGGGCCAGATCTACCATGGGAATGCGGCGGTTCATGGCGCCGCGCTGGAGCCGGCGGAAGGCATCGGCCTCGGACCAGCGGTGCCGCTTCATGAGAACGCCTTTGGCGCGCTCAATGATCTTCCGACTTTGCAGCGATTGCCGCAGCGAAGCATTTTCCTCCATGAGCATGTTCAGCTCGCCGAAGCGCGCCCAGGCTACCTGGACGGCCGGCCCAAGTTGATGCGCCTCGACCGGCTTCAAGAGGTAAGCCAGGACATGCTCGTCCATGGCACGCTTGACCAGGGCCTGATCACGATCCGCCGTAATGGCGACCGCGGCCACGACCCGCGTTTGATAAATCTGACGCAGAGCCGCCAGCCCATCCAGGTGGGGCAGGTGAATATCGAAGACCACCACCTCAGGCTGTTCCGCCAGAACCGTCCGCACCATGTCCGTACCGGTAGCCGCCTCGCCTACAACTTGGTGGCCGAGATCTTTTTCCAACGTCTCGCGGAGAAACAGGCGACTGTTGAAATCATCTTCCGCAGTTACAATTTTCAATTTGGGTGTCGGCGAAGTGTGAGATTCCATGAGTATATCCTCTCCCTTGAATGGCCGGACGCGCCGCTGGCTCAGGGCCAACCGGGACGTGGGATTCAGGGATTCTCTCGACGCAGTGGAACCGGAAAAAGCCCAACCTCAGCCATCCATTGTACTCAACTCGCTTTGCCTCGCTAGGCTCTTCTCCACAAATTGCTCGAGTTGCCTTAGCTCTCGGATTCCGGCCGTTGATTTGGCAGCCAAATGTGCACTGCCAACCCCCCTTCCGGGGGATGGTCGGTCGTGATCCGCCCACCATGTAGAAGCACGAGCCGTTGGGCCAGCGTGCGATCAATCCCGCGGTTCCCATCCTGCAGCAATCGCTCGAACAGCGGCGCGGTTTCTTCGAACGGTTCAGGACCGTCCTCGGCACGGTCATCCACGATGATCCATTCCGTTTCCTCACTGGGCGGATTGGGTCGGGCATGGAGAGAGACGCACCGCTGTGCCGCCTCGCATGCCTGATTCAACAGGATTTCACCGATCTGCGCAATGCGCTTCTCATCCGCGGGCACGCAAACCGGTGACGTAGCCGTCGACCGAATCTCCCGGTTGGGGTACCGGCGCGCTGCCACGGTGACCAAAGAGTCAGCCACCTGGGCCAGATCGACCTGCTCGAACGTGAGGTTCACGGGAGTGACGAGATCACTCAGGTTGTCCAGGAGCCGTTTGCACGCTTCGGCACGGTTGCGGAGATCGGCCAGGACACGCTGTTCCAGGGTTGCGTCCGCGGCCAAGCGCCTTTGCAGAATGGCCACCGCAGCATAAATGGTTTGTAAAAGATCCCCAACCTCGTGCCGCAGCGTGCGGGCAAACGCCTCGGGAAGGTTTCGGGCTGCGGCATCAAATTCTGCCATCATTGACATGAGTAACATCATTCCTTTTATCCGGCAGGTACGCTTCTCAAAAGAAGGACGGAGGCTGCCCACTTGCGGCTTCTTCTGGCGAGGCCGAAGCGTCTCGCGGGATTCCAAATTATCATATCCCGATATCGCACAGATTTCTTCGGCGGAAACTCACCTCAAGCATGGCAGATGTTAGCTTTGCAACTTGCATGCCTCAAGAGCTGGAAATTGTCCAGAATGACAAGGCATGGCTTTTCCAGTCCAAGCGATGGAAGGCCAGCCGTGGATATTTTGCTCGGCTTGACAGCTGGAACAGCTTGGAGTTATGGTCCCGGCGGGTGAAGCCAGGCAAAACGGTTGGGGGCATGAGATGCAGATTGTCTTGCCGGAAATCCTCGAGGAGGTCTGCGGTTTCTCGCCGCTGATTAGCGGTTGTGCCTTTGTCCTGGGCGTTCTGTTATGGCTGCTGGGCTGGCGCGGTCATCGGTTTTGGATTGTGCTCATCGCAACCATTGTGGCCGGGGTGCTTGGACTTTCCTTCGGTCCGATTTACACGACCCAGCCGATGCTCGTCGGCTTGTTGCTGGCCGTATCCGCGGGAGCGGTTGCGTTGGCGCTGGTTCGCCTGATCGCCTTTGCTGCGGGAAGTGCGGCGGCGGTCCTTGCGGTGCACTTCCTGGCGCCGCAATGGCAACAGCCAATTTTGGCCGCTTTGGCAGGCGGTTTATTTGGCTTGGTGCTGTTCCGACTCTGGACCATGGCGCTCACCAGTACGGCGGGAACGGTAGTGTTGACCTATTCCACTTTGTGTTTGCTCAATCGCTTTGCTAAGGTGGATGTGGTTGCCTTGGCCGAGAGGCAGCGGCTGGCTCTCAACGCGGTCTGTGGTGGGGTTGCCCTCTTGGGTTTGATCGGACAGCTCGTTCTGGATCGGCGCCGCCCGCGCCGCCGTGCCGCCGAGCATAGCGAGAAGGCTCCCCCTCCCCCTCCCGCCCAGCGACGCTGGTGGAGCCGAGCTGAGCAGCTCTACCGCAAGGCCGGGTAAAATGCGGTTTTCGTTTTGATGATCATCATGTGGCGACAAGTTCTTCGTTGGTTGGCTCCCCTCTTGGTGGCCGGCATTTGCTGCCTCCCCAGTGCCTATGCCCAGCGGTACAATGTCCCCTCCGAGCCGGAGGGTGGACGCACGCCGGCGTTGCCCTATACCGTGGCCTTCGCCTCCACGCTCCTCCTGCTGGTCATCCTGTGCACGCCCAGTCGGAAACAGTGAGCCGGCAGCCAACGCGCTCGGGGTGTTGGATGGTTGCAGGCCATGATCACCGTTGCCGCTGCGGTTGAATTTCTGGAACAAGGGACGCCCCTGGGTCTCGCTGCCGATTGGGACAACGTTGGCCTTCTCTTGGGCGACCCAGCCGCGGAAGTCCAGCGCATCATGACATGTCTCACCGTGACGCCCGCCAGCGCGGCCGAGGCCATCGAAAAGTCGGCCCAGCTCATTGTCACGCATCACCCCATACTGTTCCGCCCGGTGAAACGTCTTACCAGTGCTACCACCGAAGGGCGAATGGTCCTTGCCCTGGCCCGCGCCGGCGTGGCGGTGTTCAGTCCGCACACGGCATTCGACAACGCCGGGGGCGGCATCAATGAACTGTTGGCCAGCCGTTTCGAGTTACGAGACGTGGCTCCCCTGCGCCGCCGCACTGGTCCCCGTGAATGCAAGCTGGTGGTCTTCGTTCCGGACACCGATCTGGCGCGGGTGTCCGATGCGCTTTTCGCCGCCGGCGCGGGAAACATTGGCCAATACAGCCAGTGCAGTTTTCGACTGGCGGGCACAGGTACCTTTTTCGGCTCCGAGGCGACTCAGCCCAGTGTGGGTCAGAAAGGAAGACGCGAAGAAGTCCGCGAATGGCGTTTGGAAGCCATCTGTCCGGAAGGTGCCGTGGAGCGCGCTGTCGCCGCCATGCGCCGGGCTCATTCCTACGAGGAACCGGCATACGATGTTTACCCTCTCCAGCCCAAATCCTCCGCGGATGGCGAAGGCCGAATTGGTAGGCTTCCCCGGCCGACGCGTCTGGGCGAACTGGGACAGAGGGCCAAGGCGCTGCTCAAGAGCCAGGGATTGGGGTTGGTCGGAGATCCGGACAAGCTGATGGAGAAGGTGGCTATCGCGTGCGGTGCCGGTGGCGAATTCCTCGGCGATGCTGTTCGTGCCCAGGCAGATGTCTTTATCACGGGCGAAGTTCGATTTCATGATGCGCTGTCCGCCCAGGCCAAGGGCTTGGCGCTGCTGCTCCCGGGACACTACGCTACCGAGCGGCTGGGAGTCGAAGCATTGGCCGAACGCCTCCAGCGACAATGGCCCGACATCGAAGTTTGGGCCAGCGGACGCGAGCAGGATCCAGTGCATTCGATGTGATAAGCTTTCTGCAAGAACGGTGCAGATCGGCTTGTAAATATCACCAGCCCGACCCAGACGCGAACGCATCTCCCTCAGAATCAGATTTATCTTTAACTCGCCAAATCGACTTGGCTTGTGAATCGGCAAGGCCAGACGATCTGGATTTCAGCATCTCCTGGCATTGGAATTGCTAATGAGCAAGCGGCTTCTTCGATATACGCGCGGTTCCCCTCGCCGCCGCAAGAAGTGGCGGATCAATTGACGGACAAGGAGATGGTCCATGAAGCGGTACTGGCAGTTCTGCCTGGCTTTCCCTATGGTGTTTGTTGTCCTGTGCGTTCTGGCGCGTGCCGGCTGGTCCGAAGTCAGTGACGGTAGGAAGCCGGCGTCCTCCCAAGAAACTCAGGATCCTCTGGTCGGCTCGTCGGCCTTGCGCTGGCGGCAGGGACTTCCCAACCACTGGCGGGCCTGCGTGCTTCAGCACTAATGCTCCATCGTGGCAAAGGATTCGGAAGGAGTAGCCCCGACCGTCAGGGAGGGTAACTTGCCTTCCCTGACGGTCGGGCTGGTCAGTCTGCGACGCCACTTGGGCGTCTTTTCAAAATGGAAGGAGCCGCAAGATGACACGTTCGGATTCCCGAGACGATAGCATGGGCGCATGGGAGCATTCGAGCCCGAACCATGTTGTCCCTACGCCGAATCGTCCCTGCTCCTGTCTGGATGGAGCCGACGATGGCCCGGAATGCACCATCCCAGGCTGGGACAATTTGTGGGTGGATCTCGGCGGCGAGGGGTGATTCTGAGGCAGCTCACGCCCGCACCCTACGTGCTAGCCAGCGGCGGAGGTCCCGCACCGCCGCATACGCCCCGTACAGGGTCAACAACAGGGCGACCCCGGTGACGCCGAAGGCGATGCCGTGCTCCATGGGTCCGGTCGGAAATGGCTGACCCATGATCTCGATCTGTAGGAACGCTTCGGTGTGATGGCCAAAAAGTATCATCGGCAGAACTCCTTTCAAAACTCGATGCCTTGCTGGGCTTTGACGCCGGCCTTGTAATGGTGCTTCACAGAGGCGATCTCGGACACCGTGTCCGCCAGCTCCCGAATTTCCGGCGGGGCGCCGCGCCCCGTGAGGACGACATGCAGGGCGGGATCCTTGTGCTGGAGAAACTCCACCACTTCCTTCGGATCGAGATAGCCCAGTTTCATGACCACGTTGATCTCGTCGAGAATGATCAGGTCGTATCGGTTCGAGGCCAGGGCTTGTTTGCTGACCTCCCAGATTTCCCGCGTCGTGGCGATATCCTGTTCGCGGTTCTGCGTGATCCAGGTGAAGCCGTCCCCCATCGGGCGCAGCTCGATGTCGAGCCCAAGGCGGTCTACATGGGTTCGGAGGAGGTCGGCCAGTTTCTTCTCACCGGTCTTCCATTTTCCCTTGATGTACTGCACGATCAAGACACGGAAACCGTTTCCCAGAGCGCGGAACGCCAGCCCCAGGGCCGAGGTTGTTTTCCCTTTGCCGTCTCCGGTCACCACCATGATCAAACCGCGCCGTCGTTTGTTGGCCATGCGAAATCCTTTCTCAGCCCGCGGCAGGCAAACGATGAAAATCGGGCATGGGTCGTCCTAACACTTCTTCCACGCAAAGGCAATTCCCACCCAGGGCCTGGGCCAGCTCGATTGCTTTGTCGAAGCGGGGCCAACCGGTTTCGGTATTCACCACCAGGAACTGGCTGCCACTGGTCCGCAAAAGCCGGGCCTGGGCCAGGGCTTCCTGCCAGGGATCGCCCGCAGCGAGTGGGGCATTCGCCTTACCATCGGTCAACAGCACCGTCCAGAAGGACTGCTGAGATCGTCGGCGCCGGTGGTTATGGATCAGGTGACGGGCGGCCACGAGTCCTTGCGCGAGCGGAGTCGTACCGCCCGCGGCCAGCTCCTCGACCATTCGCCGGGCCGTTGGCAAACTCCGCGTGGGTGGCAGCACCCGTTCCGCCGCCGTCCCACGGAAAGCCAGCAAGGCGATCTGATCGCGATGCTGGTACGCCTGCACCAGCAGAGCTAAGACCGCGGATTTTGTCTGCCGCATCCGCTTCCAGGCCGCCATCGACCCGCTGGCATCAAGGACGAATAACAACAGACATCCCCCCGGTCCCCGCTGCGGCCAGCAGCGCACATCGGCGGCGCGGATAACGATCCGTGGATCGGCGCCGAAACCGTTGCGCTCTGCTTGATACGGAGCGGCGGCTCGCAACGTGGCGGCCCAAGCGACGGCCGAACCACTTCGGTAGTGCACCGACAGCGCGCCGGTGCTCGGCCCCCGCCGCGCTGCCCGGCCTTGCCGCCATCGCCCTTCCACGACCGAACCCATTGGCGCCGGCTGAACCCGTGCCGCAAACAGGCCGGCGCTGGGCAGCAGCGTCGAAGCGGGAGGGTGCTTGGCGGTCGATCCGCAGGATTGAGAAGCGGTCGGCCCTCCATCCTCGATCCCCGGTTCGTGCCCCGGACCTCCGCGGGGCGGCTGGGGCGGCCGGGTCCTTCGGTGGGCGAGGGCCAGCTCCGCAACCGCGTCCACGTCGGCGGACTCGACAGCCGTGCGCCCCTGGTAAGCCGCCCAGGCACACGCTGCCTTGCACAGCGTGAGATCGGCACGCAGCCCTTGAACCCCGGCGGCCAGACAGCGCTCACTCAGATCCCGGACCAATGCATCCGCGATGCGTACCTGGGACAGCAGCGCTTGCGCCCGGACGACGCGCTGAGCCAGGACGGCATCTGCATCTGCCCAGGCCGCAACAAAGGCGGTCGGATCGGCTTCGTAAGCCAGACGCCGTTGAATCACTTCGGCCCGGTCTGTCGGTTCGGGCAAGTCGGACAGATCGACCACCAGGCCGAAGCGGTCGAGCAACTGTGGCCGCAATTCTCCCTCTTCGGGGTTCATCGTACCGATCAGCACGAAACGAGCCGGATGGCGGAGCGAGAGGCCTTCACGCTCCACGCAATGCACGCCGCTGGCCGCGGCATCGAGCAGGACATCCACCAGGTGGTCGGCCAGCAGGTTGACCTCATCGATATAGAGAATGCCGCGATTGGCCGCCGCAAGGAGGCCCGGTTCGAAGGCGCGTTCCCCGCGCAATGCCTTCTCCAGATGGAGCGCTCCCAGCAGCCGGTCTTCCGTCGCGCCCAAGGGCAGCTCGATGAGTGGCCACGGCCGGACGGCGATGGCCAGCGGGGCCGGCAAGGGCCAATCGGGAATCTCCTCTGTTGGTCGCCGCTGGAAGGGGCAGCCGGCCACCACTTCGATCGGCGGCAGCAGCGCCGCCAAGGCACGTACCGCGGTGGATTTGGCCACGCCTTTGGTCCCGCGGATGAGCACACCTCCCAGACTGGGCTGGATGACCGCCAGAAGGAGAGCCCGTTTAAGCGTCTCTTGCCCAACAATCGCAGAAAATGGGAAACTCGGCTGCATAGCATTGTGGGGTCGTGGCCCGGTTCTGGAATGGACGTAGGCGAAATCCGTACAAGCCTGCTGCGTAAGCGAAGGACCGCAGCACCCTTCGCTCGTGCGTCAGGCTTGTCAACTGTCCCATCAGGCTCGCGGATTTAATATGCGAAAGCCAACCCAGTTCGTCAAACCGACTGCGCCGCGTCCAGCTTGGCGAGCAGCTCCCGAATCGTCTCCGGGGCATAGCCGGCAAAATGGTTGTTGGCGAAGGCCAGCACCGGAACGCGCTCGCTGAGCCAACGAATCGCCTGGGCATCGCTGTCGAGCTGTTCGCTCCGATCGATCACCGTGTGGTCCAGCTTCTCGGTGCGCTTGTCGACCTCGGCACGATCGCCCAGGAGGCGAACATAGGCGAACGGCCCGGTCAGGACATCCAGCTTCTGTAGCAGGCTCCACGGCGAGGGAACCCATGCCTGGTCGGCCAAGGCCCAAGTTGCTCCGTGGGTACGCAAACAGGCGACGAACTTGGCCGTCATCCAGTTTTTATTCCGCACCTCCACGGCTACAGGGACATCCTTGGGCCACTCCGCAAGGAACGGGTCGAGACGTTGCAGAAAATCGTCGAGACTGGCGAAGGCTTGCTTGTTGAAGTAACCGAATTGCAACAGGCAACACAGGAGCTTGCTTTCCAGGACGCGGGCTGCGGTGAGAAACGTATTCAGCTCTTTGCGACAATCCGCCAGGATTTTTTCATGGGTGATCACCTGGGGGACTTTCAAACTGAAGCCGAAGGAAGGCGGCGTTCTTTCGTCCCAGCCTTCGACGGTCTTGCGGCTGGGGGAGTGATAGAAGGTGCTATCCACCTCCACCACGGGGAAACGCTCAGCGTAGAAGGTGAGGTATTCACCGGCTGGTAGTTCTTTCGGATAGAAAACATCGGACCAATCCTGGTACGACCAGCCACACGTTCCTATACGGATCGGGTGCATCGTTCGGCCCTCGGCGATTGGATCAACCGGTGCGGCAGACTGGTGCTGGAAGATTCCGCACGAGGATATAGTATGATGCAATCACACCTGCTCGTAGAGAGAGGAAGAATGAAAACCACGTGCCGTCTCCGGAATCTGCTTACCAAGCCCGGTCTTATCCGC
>DATGIQ010000633.1:0-4534 GCA_035295665.1 Gemmataceae bacterium
CGTTTGCACCGGACGGCCAGCGGCTGGCAACGGGAAGTACAGATGGTACGGCCCGAATCTGGGATGCCGCCAGAGGCCAGCAACTTCAGGAGTTTCACGGCCAGAACACCGGTCCGGTCTGGGCCGTCTCGATGACCTCGGACGGGAAGCGGCTGATCACGGGAAGTCAAGACGGTGCGGCCAGGGTCTGGGATGCCGCCAGCGGCCAAGAACTTCGGACCCTCAAAAAGCACACCGGTGCAGTCTGGGCCGTCGCCGTCGATCCGAACGGCCGATTGCTGGTTACGGGAAGTAGCGATAGCACGGCCAGACTCTGGGATATGGAGAGCGCCAGGGAACTTCTACCGCCACTTGAACATACCCGTGAGGTCATCTCTGTCGCGTGGTCAGCAGACAGCCAGCAGCTGGTGACAGGGAGCTGGTATTGGGACCGTGCGGTGAAGCTCTGGGATGCCACCAGCGGCAGGGAATTGCGAAGCTTCGGGGGCCCCGGTTTGATCCGGTCCGTCACCCTGGCATCGGATGGCAAGTTGGTCGTGGCGGGATACCACACTGGTACGGCCAAGGTCTGGGATGCGGCCAGCGGCCAAGAGGTCCTGACCCTGATGGGGCACGGACGTTGGGTCGGTTCCGTCGCCCTCAGCCCGGACGGGCAGCGGCTGGCGACCGGAAGCATAGATGGCACGGCCAGGGTTTGGGATATGGCCAGCGGCCGGGGAACGCAGTCTCTCAAGAACGCTAGCGAGGTCGGTTGCATCGCCGTTAGCCCGGACGGGCAACTGCTGGCGACAGGAAGCTGGGAGGGGAACACAGCCAAGCTTTGGGATATTGCCGGTGGCCGCGAGATTCTGACCATCAACAACACCGGCCCGGTCAGTTCCGTTGCCATAACCCCGGACAGCAAGCGCCTGATCACGGCGGGTAGCAATGGCAGCAAGCTCTGGGATGCTGCCAGCGGCCGAGAACTCCTGGCCTTCAAGGAGGGCACCAGCACGGTTAGTTCCATCGCCTTGACCCGGGATGGGGAGCGGCTGCTGACGGGAAGTGAAGACGGCACGGCCAAACTCTGGGATATCGCCAGTGGCCGAGAGCTCCTTACTCTCAAGGGACACACGGGCCCATTAAGGTCCGTGGCCTTGACCCCCGACGGCCAGCGGCTGGCCACGGGAAGTAACGATGGCACGGCCAAGCTTTGGGATGCTACCAGTGGCCAAGTACTTCGGACCCTCAAAGCGCCCATCGGTTTTGTCTGGTGCCTGGCCTTGACCGCCGACGGCCAACGGCTGGTCACGGGGAGTAGCCAGGGCATCGCCACGGTCTGGGATACGGCCAGTGGCCGGGAAGTCTTGTCCCTCAAAGGGCACACCGGTGAAGTCTTGTCCGTCGCCGTGACGCCGGACGGCCAGCGGATCGTAACGGGAGGTGAGGACCGCACGGTCAGGCTCTGGGATGCGGTCAGCGGCCGCGAATTGCTGACGCTCAAGGGGCATACCGGACCAGTCGACTCCATCGTCGTCACTTCAGACGGGCGGAGGGTGATCACGGGAAGTGGGGACGGCACGGCCAAGATCTGGGAAGCCGCTTCGCCGGAACAGACCGCTCTTTGGACCAAACAAGACCAAGAAGCCACGCGGCAGCTCGCGGCATGGCAGCGGCCTGCGAGTAGTGCCCCGGGCTTTATTCAGGACTGGCTTGTCCTGGCGCCGCTTCCGCTGGAGTCCGCAGAAAGCGAGGTCGAGGGGCTGGATCGCGCGCAGCTTCCGGGAGAAGCCACGCTGCGGCCGCGGGCGGGGGAACGTGTACTGATAAGCGGCCGCGATTACGCGTGGCAAGCGCACCGTGCGGAGGAGCCCATCCTGGACTTCAACCGCCTCGTGGGGAAACCGACCAGACACAGTGTTGCCTACGCTGGTTGCTACGTGATCAGCGAGCTGGAACGGAACGACCCGCTGCTGCAGGTGGGTAGCGACGATCAGGCTAAGATTTATCTCAATGGCCAGGAGATTTACAGGTACACTCGGCCGCGCTCCCTGCTGGCCCTGGATCCGATCCGGCCGGCCAAGTTGCGCAAAGGGACGAATGTCCTTGTCTTCAAAGTGGTGAACGGGAGTGGGGATTGGGAATGCTGCGCCCGTTTCGTTGACTCGGATGGCAACCCGGCGGAGGGGCTGCGTGTGTCCCTGACGCCGGAACCGTGAGCACTCAAGAAGCAAGACCGAAGCAGGCTTGCAGCGCCAAACAGGAGGCAAAGCGGCACCTGCAGGAACATGCGTTGACTGGCTTCTGTGAGCCAGAAAGATCCCAGCAGGCCAACACCGGCCAGCTACTCCGGGAGGAGCGGCTGGAGCTACATCGTCGCCCGTTCACCAGCGGATGACAACTAGGATCTCCAAGTGGAGTCAGAATACCATCCCCGTAAAACACGCAGCCACTGAGCTGAAACACTCTTGGCAACGGAGGCATTTCGGCTGGTTGTCGGAGGCGTGCGTACGATACGGGTTTTTGCGCTCGCTCATTGCGGAGCGAGTTGCGGCGCTTTGATTCTCTGGCTGGAATCACTGGTGAAATGATGATGGACAGTTTCATGAGACTCACGTCGTGTACTCAGCGTTGAGCCGAACGTACTCATAGCCAAGATCCGAGGTCCAGAATGTGCACCGCCCCGGGCCCAAGGTGAACCGGAGCCGCACGTGAACCTCTCGATTGTTTTTCAAATACGCCGAAGCGGTGGCAGTATCAAACGGCTGCGGCATACCTGCATCATAGAGCAGCAGGTCACCCAGCCAGAGGGATAACGCTTCTTCCTCGAAGGGTACCCCCGCGTAGCCGGCAGCCGACACAATCCGGCCCCAGTTGGGATCTGCGCCGAAAACCGCGGTCTTGACCAGGGCGCTCTCGGCCACTGTCTTGGCTATGCGCCGGGCCTCTGCGTCATCCCGGAGACCTTCCACCGATAGCGTGATCAGATGGCTTGCCCCCTCGGCATCGGCCGCGATCGCGCGGGCCAGCTCAGTGCAAACCGCGGCCGTGGCCTCTTCCAGGCGAGCCAAGTTATCGCCCCCCAGCGGCGAGCCGGTGCCATTGGCGAAGAACAGCACCGTATCGTTGGTGCTGGTATGGCCTTCAACGCTGATGCAATGGAACGATCGGTCGGTGGCGCGACGGGCAAGGAGCGCAAGATCGGCGGGCGTCACGGCCGCGTCGCTGAGAACGAAGGCCAGCATCGTGGCCAGGTTCGGCCCGATCATGGCCGCCCCCTTGGCGAAGCCGACGAGATGGACTTCCTTGCCGGCCAATTGCACCGTGTGGCTGCTCACTTTGATCCGGGTGTCGGTAGTGAGGATGGCATGAGCGGCTCGATCCAGCCCGACCGCGGTGCCCGCCAACTGGTCGGCGGCAACGCGAATGCCCGCTTCGATGCACGGCATAGGCAAATAGCGGCCAATCACCCCCGTCGAGCAAACGAGCATCTGCTCGGCGGCACACCCGACCGCCTGGGCTGCCACCGCGGCCATGCGGCAGGCGTCGTCCCGGCCACGCTGTCCGGTGCAGGCGTTGGCATTGCCGGAGCAAATGACAATTCCACGGCCATCCGCACGCGGTAGTCGTTCCTGGCACACGCGAACCGGTGCGGCCACAACTCGGTTTTGTGTGAAGAGACCTGCGGCCGATGCTGGCGTATCACTTACCACCAAGGCAAGATCGAGACGCTCCGGCGCGGCGCGGATCCCGCAGTGGATGCCAGCGTATCGATAGCCGCGGGGCAAGTTCCAGGAAGTCATGGGTCACTCTTTGGCTAGGGACGGCGATTGCTTTCTGAGCATGGTAGTGACGCATTCGCCGATTGCCAGTGACCCGTAAGTTGGAGGAAGAATGGTTTAGCCGCGCGCTCCAGGACTGTTCGCGCAGGAAACGGTAAACCCTTGGCCAACCGCATAAGACATGTGGTAATCGCGGTAGCCATTCGCTTCGAGCCAATCAAGTAGGTCTTCCGCCTGTATTTTGCTCAGTCCGGTGACGCAGATGGATCGTTGCGGCTGGGGTCGAGCTTGGGAAAGAGGGATGGCGCACATCCCCGTCCAGAGCCCCATCTTTGACATCAACATGCTGGACATCGCTGCACCTCCTCTATCTCCAGAGTGCAACTCCCCTTAGAGAATTCGCTGTCGGTGCCGTTTCCTTGGCTGGAATCCTGACGGGTGATCCAACTGGACTCTTCACGTGATTGAAGGGCACATTGTGTGCCAAATCCCGGTGCAAAATGCACGAAAAGGGCTTCCGACATTCATGGGCAATGGTAAGATCATGACAATTCGCCTCTCATGCTGCTTTGTCCCGCTAGCGTTGGGGAGAGCGAGCCGTAAAAGGAACCATTCTGCACTCTAACCAGGGGAAGTGATCCATGGACAGCCAGATGAATCGGCGGACGTTTCACCGAACGGCGATGGCCACGGGAACCTTGGCCGCGCTCCAGACAACCAAGTTATCAGCCCTGGGCAGCAATGAGCGCGTCCGCCTCGGTTTCGTGGGCGTC
>DATGIQ010000634.1:0-11755 GCA_035295665.1 Gemmataceae bacterium
TACATATGAGGTGTTTGGCCACCGCGATCAGGCGCAGCGCGTCGGGACGATGAGTTTGCGCAGCCAGGCCTTACCGGCGGCAGAAATCGGCGGCATTCTGGATCAAGCATTCGACATCGCCATCCGGCCGGGCCTGCACTGTGCCCCCTATATCCACCGCTCCCTGGGGACATTTCCGGATGGAACAATCCGCGTCAGCCCGGGCTTGTTCAATACCGAACAGGAGATCGATCACCTGGCGCGGGCCCTGCAGGAAATTGCCGCTTGAGAGCAACCCCGGTGACGCGTGGGCCCGCACTCGCTAATCCGCAATCCAACCCAGAATTCCTGAGGACGCCAGGGCCTGTTTACGTTCCTCTTCCCCGGCGGAGCGCGGCAATTGGAGAAGCACTGGCGGCTGGGTCGTCCTTTCACGTGGAAGATACTCTTCCTTGGCAAAGATAAACTGAAAGGGCTGCGACAGCGGTTCCGACAGCGGTCGATCAAGCTCCAAACCCAACAGAGAACCCGTTCCGTCTTGCAGTCGTGCCAGCTCACCAGGGACCTTCTGCGCGTCCGCCGTCAGGAGCCAACCCAAACAGCTAGCGTGGAACTTGAGTATCTCGGCACAGCGAATGGCATCGGTCGTGCCCGGCAAGCGGCCAAGGACCAGAAAGCCCCATTGATCGGCGGCGTCCCAGAGATCGGCCGTCTCGGCGGACACCGGAGCCAGGAGCGTGTTGTAGCCATCGCGGCGGAACTGCCGAGCATCTTCCACCTGAAGCTGTGGATGCGACACACCACGAATCAGGAGCGCTCGACCATTGCAGCGCAAACCGCTTTTCCCTAGTTGCAGCATGCGCAAACCGTGGCGGACTTCGACCGCATTGCAGCGGTTGCCCGCTTTCCAGAGCTCCACCGACCCGTGATAGAGAAAGGGAGTCTCCAGATCCCAGAAGCTCGGTTCCGGGATGATCACGCGTGCCGTCACATCGCCGGACGGTGGGCGTGGGCCGGGCACGGGACGCAATGGGTAGGCCACTTCCACGGTCGTCGCATAAGGACAACGCGGACCGACCAACCGGCCACGCAGCTCAGCTTCAGCGGAGAGATCGACCGGATCAGCTGTGATCCGGACCTCTGCCTCAGCGGGATTCAGGATGCGAGTGAGTACTTCCATCCGGACTGGGTTTGCAGACAGCATCGCGTCCCCCTCACAGGATCAGCATGGCATCTCCATAGCTGTAGAAACGATATTCCTGGGCGATCGCCGTCTCGTAGGCCTGCCGGATGAATGCTGCGTCCGCAAAGGCGCTCACCAGCAGCAATAGACTTGTCCGCGGCAAATGAAAATTGGTCACGAGGGCGTCCACGACCTGGAAGCGGTACGGCGGATGAATGAACAAGTCCGTCTCGCCGGACCAGGGCTGAACGGAGCCCGCCGCGGCCGCCGTTTCCAGCACGCGCACCGAGGTTGTTCCCACGGCCACCACCCGGCCCCCCTGCTGGCGGCAGCGCGCAATAGCCTGGACGGTGTCGAGCGGCAATTGGCCCCATTCGCGGTGCAAACGGTGTTGGGTGAAGTTGGCCATCCGGAGCGGCTGAAAGGTGCCCAGGCCGACGTGGAGTGTGACAAAGGCCCAGGCAATGTCCCGTCGCTGGAGCCGTTCGAAGAGTCGGGGTGTGAAGTGCAACCCCGCTGTCGGTGCGGCCACTGCTCCTGGTTGCCGTGCGAAAACGGTCTGGTACCGCGACCGGTCGGGGGGATTCGCCCGGCCTTTGCGGATGTAGGGCGGCAGCGGCACCTGGCCGTTAGCTTGGAGCAGATCCAAAATCGGTCCAGTTTGACTCGGCTGGGCCAGCCAATGACCCTCGGCCGATCGGCCCAGCAGGCAAAGTTGCAGCCCACCTGGTTCTACAAGAAGCGTCTCTCCCGGTGCGAGCCGGCCGCGCGTTTGGCATAAGAATTCCCAGGAACCATCGGCAAGCTGGCGTAGAAAAAGCCCTTCCCACTTGCCGCCCGTTCGCTCCCGCCGGCCGATCAGGCGCGCGGGCAGGACTTTTGTATCATTGAGGATCAGCAGGTCCGTGGGGCACAACAACTCGGTCAGATCATGGAAAACGCGGTGCGCGAGGGTGCGACGGCCTCGGTCGAGTACCAGGAGACGGGCTTGGTCCCGCTCCGCACAGGGTTCCTGGGCGATGAGGTGGGCGGGTAACTCATAATCAAAAAAGTCGGTGCCCACCTCCGCAGTCGCCGCGTCGCCACCGGTCGTCGGCGGCATCGGGCCCATTATTTGAACCCCTTGATCCATTCATCAAAGCCCTTCTTGTAAAAGGCAACGGTGTCCGCGGGACCGATTATCCGGACGAAATATGGGCCCTTCTTGCTTTCGAAGACCACTCCCAGCATCCGGTAGTTGGGCCGGAGCGTTGTCTTCGCCTGGGGATCGAACGGCGGGAATCGAAAAGAATACGTGCCGTGAATATCCAGATAGGTCACCGGAACGTCGCCCACTTTCATCTTTTCGACCTTGGCGACGTCGTCGATCTTTTTCCCTTCCGGAGGCACAAAAAATCCCTTCCAACGTTTGATATTGTCTTCCGCTGAGCCGCCCTGCCCTTCTCCGAAATAGAAGATGATGACCTCGGCATTGTCTTTGTCATCGGCGATCGGAGAAAGGCGGAATTGTTTCACCCGAGTGCGGTTGGTCGGCGGTTCTTCCTGCCAATCCGCCGGAACTCGGGATTCCAGACCGTCGAGCTTGACGACCGCTCCCTTTTTCTCTTTTTGTTTCTCCTGCCCGGCACCCGATTGCACCGATCCCAGGCAGAGGGCAACGATCCCACCCGCGAGCAACAGCACGTGCGCGCTTCTCATCGCCGTTTCCTCTCCACACCAAGTAACAGAAACGATTTCGCACCCGCCGGTCCAGCCACCTTCAGTTAACGCCGGGTGCAGCAACAATGCAAGAGGAAAAGAAGAAACGGTGTGCGGAGGAATGGCGGGTCGGGCCATGCTACGAACTACAGACCGCAGCGATGCTCGACGACAGCGTGCTCAAGGTGATTGGTTTTCCCAGAATGTTGGTAACTCCGACCAGAGATTGTGCTTCATCCTTCAACTGACTCGACCAACCCGTTAACAAAATCACCGGGGTCACTGGGGATTGGCGCGCAATGGTCCGGGCCAGTTCCTCCCCACTCATCCCGGGTAGACCAAGGTCCGTGATGATCAGGTCAAAGCGTTCCTCGGAAAAAGCGGTCAGCCCTTCGTGGGCATCGGGGACCGTGCGCGGAGAATGCCCCAGCTGGGTCAATGCCTTGGTGAGAAAATGGCGAATGCTCTCCTCATCTTCCACGACCAAGATGCGCAGGCTTCTTCCCTTGGCTCGACGAGACGGGACCGGATCCGGTTTCTCGACGAGCGTTGCCACCGCGGCTCCTTCTGGCTGCACGGATCGTTCTTTGGCCGGGCGCGAAGGAAGCTTGTTTCGGAAAGTCCAGGGGATATCGGTAGAAGGGGAGTTAGCCATCTTCCGTATCCCCGAGCCCAGGGCGGGTGTCTCCATTTCGCTGACTGCTTCGCGCCCGCCGCCCGCGGCCGGCAAACGCACCATAAAGGTTGAGCCATGGCCCGGTTCCGACTGGACGGTGATCTCGCCGCCATAACGCTGGACGATGCCAAAGGTGACGCTCAGTCCCAGGCCGGTTCCGCGTTCGCCTTTGGTGGTGAAGAATGGCTCGAACAGTCGCCGGCGGGTCGAATCGCTCATGCCTACGCCGGTATCCTGGACGGAAACGTAGAGATCCGTGTCCGTGCTCCAGGTGCGCAGCGTCAGCCGGCCGCCTTGCGGCATGGCATCGACGGCATTGAAGATCAGGTTGGTCAGCACCTCGCGCAATTCCGCCGCACTGCCGAGCAGCGCTTCCTTGGCCTCCGCCTCCACTTGGACCGTGATCGGTGTGCCGCGGGCATGGGCCAAGCTCTCCCATTTGTGGCGGGTCAGCTCCAGGGTCTGGCGCGCCAGATCGTTGAAATCGAGCAGCTGAATTGACTGCTCCTTGCGCTGCCAGCGGGCAAACGTTTGGACGCGGCGCACCGTCTGGGCGGCATCGAGCGTGCAAGTCCGAGCTGATTCCAGGTAATTGGCGATGGTGGGATCAAGACTCTTATCCGCCAAGGCGAGCTCCAGGAAGCCGAGGACCCCACAGAGCGAATTGTTGAAGTCATGGGCCATCCCGCCCGCCAATTCGCCCAAGGCACGCATCTTTTCCGCTTGAATGAGCTGGTTTTGGGCGGTCTGTAGTTCCTCATAGGCCCCGCGCAGGCGGCGGAAAAGCTGGCAATTGGAGATGGCTGGCCCTAACAGATCGGCGACGAGATACAACAGCTGGACCTGGTCATTGGTGAACCCGCTGGCCCGTGGGCACAGGCTGTAAAGGACGCCCACCGCTTGATCCCCTGCACGCAGCGGTACCGCAAACGACGAGTTGACTCCGCGCTGCCCGAGTTGGGCTTCGAAGATGCCGGGTTGCATGGCGTCCGAGCGGGTGAGGTCCAGATACTGGGCCTTGCCGTCCCGCAAGCAGGCCGCGAAACGGGCTTCCTCCACGGACAGCCGCAGACCGGGGGTCAGACCGAGTTTCGTGGTGCGCTCATTGACAACCATGCCGTAAGCATGCAGGGCCAAATAGGACGGACGGGGGCTTGCCGCTTTGGCCCCGGCACGCGGACCCTCAGCCAGGGCGGAACAATTGCCATCTTCCAACAACCAAACCGCGCAGCTGTAGTGCGGAAGGTGGCGATCCAATTCGTGCAGGGCAACCGTCAAGATCTGTGGCAGATCCAAACTTCCGGCTGCTGCCTGAGCCACCTGGTTCAACAGACGGAGTTGGGCCAAGAGCCGGGCTTCCTCGAAAAGAGTGCCCTGTTCCAGCCACGTGCAAATTGGCAGGACCGTTTCCAGATCCTCATCGCTGAACGGAGGTTGGCCCGGCGTGCGCGCCAGGTAAAGGGCACCGCGGCACCGGCCATGACAGATGAGCGGCACCCCCAGGAATGGCCCGGTGGCCAACGGGGGTGGACCGACCAGGGACAAGGGCATTCCGCTTGTGGGAACGTCCTGACAGTAGTCCACGACGCGCAGGGGCGCCGTTTGATGCACGATGCAGCGCATCAACTCGCTACTCCAGGGCAAGCTCCGCAGTTCCCGGACTAAATCTTCCGCGATGCCAAACGTCACATGCTCTTGTAGATCCCCTTCGGAGGAGACAAGTCCAATCGCCCCGTGTGCGGCCCCGACGGCCTTGGCGAGCAGTTCGAGAAGATGATGCGGCCGGTTCAAATTGATCAGTTTGTTGAATGAAGGCGATGATGTTCCTGCTGCTCGGCCGGGCGCCGCCACTGTGTTCGAGGCAGTTTGCTTTCTGTCATCCATGATAATTCCTCACTTCTGGCAGGCGAGGCGGCCGGGTCGCGCGACCCGGCCGCCTCACCGATTCCTCAAGACCCGTTCTTAGGTGGAACGATCCACGGGCACCGCGACGCTCCGCAACGCACCGTCCAGGGCGACCCGCAAGGAATCGCCTGCACTCCGCTGGCGAATGGCGTAGATCTGTTGGCGACAGCGGCAAAACGCGTCCACCACCTGTTTGTCCCATTGGCTGCCCGCTCCCGCAACAAGGACTTCCTCGACTTCGCGGTTGGACATGGCATCGCGATACGGGCGCGGATGACTCATGGCATCATAGGCATCCGCGACGGCCAAGATCCGCGCCAAAAGCGGGATGTCCTCGCCAACCAATCCGTCGGGATACCCCTGCCCATCGTACCGTTCGTGATGGTACAACACGCCGGGCAGCAGACTACGGATCTGGCGCAGGTCCGCCAGGATCGTGTACCCGATGGTCACATGCTCTTGAATGTGCTCTTGCTCTTCCGACGACAACGGCTCGGTCTTCTGCAGGACTGTATCCCGAACGCCAATTTTCCCCACATCGTGAAGCAGTCCCGCAAGGTAAACATCGCTCAGCTGGTCCGGATCGAGATGGAGTTCCTGTCCCAATTCGACCGCGATGCGCGCTACCCGTTCACTATGGCCAAATGTGTAATTATCTTTGGCATCCAGGGCCGTCGTCAGCGACCGGGCCAGTCCGACGAGCAGTTCCTTGAGATCCTGGTAGCGGTGCGACCAGCGGCGGTGCAATTCCAGCAGGGCAAGGAACGGCAGCAGGATAGCGGCGTCGGTAAGGCGGAACGGATGGCCTTCATTCTGGTTCAGCGCCAAAAACCAACCACTCGGATTCTGCTGGCTCGGGGCAAACGCCATCAGGTTATCGATCTGAGGGAAACAAGCGCCCCAGTTCGCCGTGTGCGGATGATTGCACAAGAACGGTGCGGATGCCTGAAAATCTGGGCTCTGCGCCAGGACGCGCGCCAATTGCCGGCACTCCTCCTCCGTCAGCAACGCGGCACCTTGGCAGCGAATCGACCCCTCCGTCTCGGGAGGAATCCAAATGAGCGTGTCGACCTCCAGAGACGTACGGGCCGCTTCGAGAATGCGGTGCTGATGCTTGGCCAGGTCTTTATCCATCCGCAGGCCGCGTGCCAGCTGATCGACGGTGAGGAGCGTTTCCCAGGCGCAGGTGGCCTGGGCACGCAGAACCTTCTCGGCGTGCCGGCGGCAGACGAGTTCATCTGCCTGCCGAAGCCGCTCGCTCACCGCCGCGAGCCATCCCTGGAGCATGGCCTGTTCTCGTTGCCGCGCCGCTTCGGTGGTCGCCCAGGAAATCACTTCCGCCACCGCGACGAAGGCCAGTTTGCGTTGTGCGTACAGAGGCAGTGCCAGCTGGTCGTGGTGCTCCGACAGTGGCGTCCAGCGCGCTCTACCTTCCCTGGCCAGGGCCAGCACCGCGGGCGGATCCAGGGAAACGGGCTCGGCGACGTGAGCGTCCAGTGGAATCATGGTTCCGGTGGCCGCATCGAAGAGGGTAAAGGGAACGCCAAATTCCTCTTCGAGTGCAATCGCCCATGCCTGGGCTTGCTCGGCGAAGGGGTGGCGCTCGGTCGCCTCAGGTTGTTGGCTTTGTCGCACGGTCCTTCCCTCATCGCCCAACTTCGGGTCCTGTCGTGCGCTCCAACAGGAGGCGAAACTGCGCATGGTGACGGATACCATCCAGGTCGGGATCCGTGGCGGCTTGGTCGTATCCATACCCTTGCTTCAACGCCTCCCCGAGTAGTCGCAGGCCATTTTCCGCACAGCAAGCCGCCAGGGGCTCTTTGCTTCTCTCCGCCAGCAGCGCGTAGAAACAAGCGGCACCGTACAGGATCGGGCCGGTTGGTTGTCGGTAAACGCACAGGTCGATATCTTCCGCAAACGGGTTGCCCCTCCCTTGCCGAGCGCGGATCACGGCTCGGGCCAAACGCGCCTCTACAAGCCCCGGGTTCGCTGCCAGAGCACGACCAAACCAGGCCACGGCTTCTTCGGAGTCGGGCGTTTGGTTCTCCAGGAGCATCCCGTACCCGTAGCAAGCCTTCGCGTTGTGGGGATCTTGTTCGAGGACCTTGCGAAGGATCTCCTGAGCTTTGTTCGGGCTGCGCCGCGAAACCAGAAAGGCGTAGCTCAGAAGCATATCGACGTTTTTTCGGCCGTTTGCCCATGCCTCAGCAAAAGCTACGTCGGCTTCGTCAATATGGCCCAGGTGTGCCAGGGCAATCCCGCGGCCACCGTGCACAGCAGCTTCGTGGTATCCGTGTTCCGAAGCCTCCGTGAAATCGTCCAAGGCTGCTTGCCAGTTGCCCAAATCGAGCTGGACCAATCCGCGGTTGAAATATGCCTGACCAATAGTGGGCCAGCACTGAGTGGCCGCGGTGTATTCTTCGATCGCCTCCTGCCTCTTCCCGAGCTGATGAAAGGCTTCGCCGAGGTTGAAGTGTCCCCAGCTGAATTCCGACCACAGGGCGGTACAGGACTGGAACGCGCTGGCGGCCAGAGCATACTCTCCCTGCTGCCGATAACACATTCCCAGATGGAACCACGACCAATAGTCACGCGGGTTCCGGTGCAAGGCGTTCTTCAACTCCGCGATGCTGATAGGGCGATTGATGCGCAGAGGCCGCCCCGCGAGCAAGCCTTCCAGGGCGCGGGCGCAGTCCCATGGCGCCTGTGCCTCCGGGAGCGCAGCCGCAGCGGTGGCCAGGGCATCGGCCGGCAGCGCACTCCAGCCGAACAGTGCCAGTGGCGTCGCCTTGATGACGGGCGATATTCGCTCCGCGTCTGCTCCGGCTAGCATGAAGCGTGCTCTTCCGAGGAGCAGAAGCAGCTCGCAAATGTCTCCTGCTACGGATTCCTGCTCTCTTGGATCCAGCAGCCGCCAGGCCGTCTGGTTTTGCCAATCCGCGCGCTCGAGGACCGCATAATACCCCAGGGCTTTTTCGCAAAGCTCCACGCCTTCGTGAAGCAGGGCATGTTCACCGATGGCCGCGTTCAGATAACAGCGCGTCAATTCGGCGTAGGTGTCGAACAGGTGCTTGGTTCGTTGAGCGACGGCCTGGTCGCCGCGGTGAACGCGCTGCAGAATGCTGGGCAAGATGGTCATGGCGACGGCCAACAGGACTGCCGCCGCCACAGCGATCCATCCACTCAGTGCCCATCGGGGGTGCCGGCGGCGCCATTTGTGGAGGCGTTCCCGCCAGCTCAGCTCCGGGGCGAATTTTAGCGGGCGGTCTTCGAGGGAACGGCGAAGGTCTTCGGCGAGATGCTCCGCCTGTTGATAGCGGTCCACGGGATCCGGAGCGAGGCACTTGCGGAGGATGCTTTCCAGGCTCCAAGGCATATCGGGCCGATGCCGGCGTAACGACGGGACCGAGCTGGCGCGCTCCACGGCCATCTTGTCCACAAGGTCCGGGAACGAAACGTCGCCGGCGTTCGTGAGGAATGGACTTCGGCCGCCCAGCAGCTCATAGAACACGATTCCCAGCGCATACAGATCGGCACGATGATCCACCTGACGCGCCAGAGCCGGGTCGCGGCTGGCCAAGGCGAACAGGTGTTCTGGAGCCATGTAGGCCAGTGTGCCCCCCACGGTTGCTGCTGCCAACGCCTGGTCAGCTCGGAGGTTTTCGGCCAGGTTGAAGTCGAGCAGCATCGGCTGGCCATCGGCGCCCAAGAGGATATTCGACGGCTTGATGTCGCGGTGAAGGATGCCACGCTGGTGGGCGTGCTGGAGCGCCTCGGCCAGCCGGGCGATGATCCAGACCACCGCATCCCGATAAGAAAGACGGGCCAGGAACGCCAACGGCATCTGCGCGGGATCCGTGGCCGGGGACTCCGGGCTCCGGAGTTCAGTCAGCGCTGCGACGAGCTGTTTGCCGTGCATCGGCAAGCTCGCTTCCGCACTGAGTACTTGCAGGACGGACGCGAGTGTGGCACCGCCGAAATACGGCATGCACACAATCCGCAGCCCCGCCGCGGTGTCGTCGTGGACGGAGTAGATGGGAACGATGTGCGTGTGCTGCAATTGTGCCAAGGTCTGGGGCTCATCGCTGTCGATGGCCGAGACTTTGACCACGACTGGTCGGGCGGCCAGCGTTTTTTGTTGCGCCAAATAGACGCGGGCAAAGGAGCCACGCCCAAGCTCATGGCAGAGACGGAACCCACACAACTCATCCCCGACCGTCGGCAGGGCAAGCAGGCGGCTGCCGGGGGCAGCCTTTCCGTCGCCCAAGCGCAATAGGGCCTGCTGTTGCAAAAGATGAGCCAAGGACTCCTTCTGCCCGGGGAAACGGCACCGGTAATCTTCGGAACTGGGTTGCTGTCCGAGTTGGCGGCGTTGCCAGTAATCTTCGCTCAGCAGGCTGGCGACATCGGGGTCATTTTCCGGATTGGCGGGCCAACGGTTCAGCAAATCTTCGGGGGGAATGGGCTGTCCTTCTTCCCAGCTCATGCGCAGCTCGGCCAGGAGCTGACGCTTCAGGCTGCGGACCGCCACGAAATCCCGCCCTGCCGGCGCAGATTCTGCCTGCTTGCCGTTGGCCGGGCGGATACGATCCCTGTCGTCATGGTGCGGACTCATGGTCAGACGCCTCGTTCCCTTCGACTTTCCCTGTCACCGCCCGCCACGACGCCGGCCTCGTGCTCTGGGTGTCCGGACGGCGAATGCCGCGGCCACGGCGCACGCCGGCGCCATCGTTTCCCAGAAGCCTTCCTCACTCTCCTGGTCATCCTCGGCCGTGGACATCGGTTGCTTGTCTCCTTCAATCGGCCGAGGCTTGTCCGGCATCTCCTCCGGCCGCACATTTACCGGACGGATGCGCATCTTCTCTTGCCCTTGGCGCGAACCATAGAAGACGTCCAGGGTTTGTGACCAGTTCAGCCGCTCAAACTGATGCAACACTGTCTGCAGCCACTGCAAGAGCTGCCCTGCTTCGGCTGGGCTTTGCTCCGTTCCGGAATGAGGAGCCGGAATGAGGAGCGGCAGCCGGGCGACCACTTCGGGAAGGAGGGTCTCGGAGCTTTGGGCGAGAATGCTCTCATACGCACCGCTTGGCCGCGGCGAAGGGGCAGGACCACTGGGGCCGCCGACCGGTCCGGCCGCCAGGACAAGGAAAAAGCTGCTCGGGATCCTTCCCAGATCACGCCCCCGGCTCGGCACGGTTTCCACGGCCGTAATCTGGACCGTAGGCACCGGCGACTCGATCAGGGTCGGGGATTCTTCCGTGAGGGGACGGATCCGGACCGCCGGTCCCGGACCAATCGACAAGGGGACAACCGGCTCTTGATCTTGCCCGAAACTCACGATGTTCAAGCGATACGTCAGATTGGCCGCCACGTCGGCCGGCCAGCCCCGAACGCCGAGCACATAGGTTCCCGGATTCAGGTCAAGCACCGTAGAGATAGATCCTTCCGAGTCGCCGAGAACCAGGGATATCACCTTGCCGGAGACATCACTCAGGCTGAGCCTGATTCCGGAAATTGCGGGAGCGCTCTCCAAGTCGAAGGAATACAGCGCATGCTGCAAGATCCTAAATTGGTAGTAGTCTGCCGGATCCGAGGCCGCGGCCAGAGGGGCCGTCCGCTCGACAGCGACGCCGGTCAGGAGCTCCGTCGGGAACAGGACACCCAAATCCTGGGCATGTGCGGGGTTCGTATTGGCTCCCTTGTCCAACCAAACGCGCGGATTACCGTTCGATCCTCGGGCGGGACCATTCACCGTAAACCGGATGACGTAATCACCACCCGGGTCATTGCCTACCAGGGGATTGCCGGCCAGGTCTGTAAGCCCCAGCGCGCTCGACAAATGGAGTTGGTAGGCGCCGTTGGGCAGAGCTTCGTGTAGCACAAACTCGGCGCGATTTTCCGCATCGGCGTAATTGACAACATGGGGGAAGAATTTGTTGCCTTGGCCATCCTGAATGTACACCGCGTCCAGAATGGGCAGCCCAGTTTGCCGAACCAACTCTCTGAGGTTGACCGTTTTGTTGAAGGCCACTGAAAGACTGGTGGGCGGAGCCGTGAGAATGTCGCCCTGGGTCAACGGAAGACCATCCATCATCGGAACGCCGTTGACATGAGGTGAGTCATTCATGGCCTCCGCGGCCAGATTGAGGACATATTCGCCAACCGTTGCCCCGACCGTGCCGCTATGGGACACCATCGGATCGAAGATGCCATCGATCCCAGGCGGCCGCCCGAATGCAGGCATCGGAACATTATTGCTTGCCGATACGGCGAGGTAGTAATCGCCTTGTGTCAAGCCAACGTTGAGGACTGGA
>DATGIQ010000635.1:0-2532 GCA_035295665.1 Gemmataceae bacterium
AACGTGGGAAGCCTCGGCCGGCTCGCTGCTGAAGGCCGCAACATGAGGACGTACCAACTCATACCAATCGCGGAAATTCAACCGAATGGCGTCGGTATGCGTGCCGGCCTGGAACAAGATGTCGCCTGCGGCATTGAGCGAGCGGTCCAGCAACACCGTGATACCTGGGCACTGCCGCAACGCCGGCATGGCGCCGACTTCACAGTCGGTGAAGACTTTCTCCATCTCCGCCTCGGTGGCCAGACGCACCGTGGTCGCGTCCATTACCAGGCGAACCCGATGCAGATCGACGCGCCGGGTGGCCGGCAGGATCAATTCCACGGGATGGCCATCGACCATGATGACCACGACCTTGGCCACACGATGGCCACTGACATGTTCCCGTTCGGCGACTTGCTGCGCCGTGTAGGCTTCGCGGTGATGCAGTTCCTCAAAGGGAATGCCGCGCAAGGCCAGCATTTTTCGGATCCAGTTTGGAGTAGCCATTGGTCTGCCTCCTTTGTGCAAGATGGTCGATGAAAGTTGTAATCCATCCGGGTTGTTGATGTTTAAGCCTTAGCGCTTTGTTCGTTGAACGACCGGATTCGGAACAGGGGTCTGAAAACCTTACCGAGCTGTTCACACCCCACGCACCTCGCGAAAGGCAAAGGCTATGCCGGAAGTGCAGCTGGCATATCCAGCCCAAGAATCCTGCATGAATGCCGCCTTCTAATTGCCTGAGGAGACGATTTCCGACACGGAGCGAAGCGGAAAAAATGTGCGAGTCAGCACATCCGTGATCCTTTTCGTAACATCCTGTTGGGGTCAAATCGGTAACAAGTGCGGCTAGTCTCGTCGTTGGTGCCGGCTACTAGAGTCCTGTCCTTAAAAACTATCCCAAAACCTGCCTTGTGTGAGCTTTGGGAACTTGGCGAAATAGACAACTCCACGAAAGGAGTTGTCGGCCATGGCAAGGAAATCCAGGACGCCTCCACCGGACACCATCTGGGAAATTCCTGACAGCCTCTGGGACTGTCTGCAGTTGATCCTCGACGAACGCTACCCACCCAAAGCGACCGGACGACCACGGGCCGACCTGCGTCAGGTTCTCGATGGCATTGTCTTCCGCATGCGCAGCGGCTGCCAGTGGAACAAACTTCCCGAACGCTTCGGCAGCGATAGCACGGTGCATCGCTGGTTTCAGCGGTTCTGCCACGACGGACTATTCGAAACCTTGTGGAGTTCCTTGGTCGAAGCCTGTGAGGAACTGGCCGGTGTCTATTGGGACTGGCAGAGTGCCGATGGCCGCCTGGGCAAGGCGCGATTCGGGGGAAAAAAAGGTCGGCAAAAATCCCACTGATCGCGGCAAACCCGGCACCAAAACCAGCCTGCTGGTCGATGAACAGGGCGGCCCGTTGGGGGCGGTTATCGACGGAGCCAACGTCCCGGACTGCAAATTGCTGGAGGCGACCATCGCGGCGATCGTGGTCGAGCGACCCACGCCGACTCGTCAGTCGCCTCAGCATCTGTGCCTGGACAAGGGCTATGATAACCCGACCGGCCAGCAAGCCGCCGCGTCGGGCGGGCACACGCCGCACATCCGTCGTATCGGTGAGGAGAAGAAAGCCTGTGATCGGAAGCGCGGGCATAAACCACGTCGTTGGGTGGTGGAGCGGACGTTGGCTTGGCTGTCCAAGTGCCGGGCCCTTCTGGTTCGCTATGATAAACACGCTCGCAACTACCTTGGGCTGATCCAACTGGCCTGTGCCACCTACTGGTACCGACGGCTCTGCCGACTCTGCAACCAGCCGGTTTTGGGATAGTTTTTAAGTAGGTGCCGCGAGCCGAGCGGCACCACAGCCCGCCTCGGCTCGGCGGGCCTACCCAAATGAGGACATCGCTCATTTTGCATTCCCTCCTTGGGTTCCTCGGCCGCTTCCGCGGGAAGTCATTGAAAACGCGGGGTTTTCCAGGCAAAATGCACAAACGCCTTGCCCAAACGGCCGAGCCAGCGGGGACATCGCGGATGAAAGTGCCTTTCTCACTCCAGCGCGCGAACCAACCCGGCTCCGTCACGGCGCTGTTCCTGCTGTCGGACCAACCGGCGGAGTTGCTCAATCCGTGTGCTCGCATCACGACGGAGGCGCCCGAAGCGGTGCGCGAGTGGCCGGCCTTGCCTCCCATTCATGCGGTGGCCGGCGGTTTTCTCGTGAAGCTCGGACGACCTGTCGCCGCTTCTTTTCCAGGGACCATTCGGCTGCGCGGCCTGGCGAAAAACCTGTTTCTGCCCTTCGATGCGGAGTTAGTGCCGGCGCTATTGGACGATGAGGCGGCGGGGCTGGTGCGCGAGCGCGGATTGATTTTCCTGCCGGGCGGGCGAGTGCTCGCCTTTACTCCCGATCAGTTCATCACCGCTGACAGGCTGTTGTCACTCCCGCGTTTACCGGAGCGTCCTTGGCAAGCCTTGCCGGCGCGTCCCGCGCGTCCGGAGCAACTGGAGGAGATCCTGCTTGAGCTGCCCGGCGATACGGCGGAGCAGATTCTGGAGATCGG
>DATGIQ010000636.1:0-22178 GCA_035295665.1 Gemmataceae bacterium
GCAATGCCGGCAGTCCGGTCGCTGTCAGTACAGCGGCAGGCGTGACCTCGGCCAGCTTCAGCACCGCCGCTCTGGCCACCGGCACCCATACCATCATCGCCATCTACAGCGGCGATGCCAACTTCACCAGCAGCTTCGCCAACCTGCCCGGCGGACAGATTATCGTCAACAAACCCAGCCTGGCTACCACTACCACCGTTAGCTCGTCGGCCAGCGCGTCGGTCTTTGGCCAGGGTGTCACCTTCATGGCCATCATCGGGTTCCAGAGTTCCGGCGGCGGCACGCCGACGGGGACCGTTCAATTTCAGATCGATGGCAGCAACGTCGGCAGTCCGGTCAGCGTCCGTGTCGCAAGTGGTGTGGTGACTGCCTCCTTTAATTCCGCGACCTTGGCAGTCGGTAGCCATGCGGTCACCGCCATCTATGGTGGCGACAGCAATTTTGCTCCCAGTAGCGGCGTGTTGGCCGGTGGGCAGACGGTCAACCAGGCCGGCACCATCGTGGCCGTGACAGCGTCGGCGCTCTCTTCGGTGTATGGCCAGATTGTAACTTTCACGGCCCTGATCGGCGTGACATCTCCAGGTGCTGGTACGCCGACGGGAATGGTCCAGTTCCAGATCGATGGTGCGAACTTTGGCAGCCCGGTAGCTGTTAGTACCTCAGGCGGCGTGACGACCGCCTCGTTCAGTACGGTCGTGCCCGCGGTGGGGGCGCACACGTTGACAGCGGTCTATAGTGGCGATGGCAACCTCGCAAGCAGCAGCGGCAGCGTAACCCAAACCGTCGCCAAGGCCAGCACCAGCCTGGTTATAACATCGTCGGCTTCTCCATCCGTGTCCGGCCAAACAGTGACCTTTACGGCCACGATCGGCATCATGGCACCCGGAGCCGGCGCACCGACGGGAACGGTCCAGTTCCAGGTCGACGGCACGAACCTCGGTAGCCCCACGAATGTCAGCACGTCGGGCGGCGTGACCACCGCAACTTTCAGCACGGCCACGTTGCCGCTCGGCATGCATACCATCACGGCCAGCTACAGCGGCGATGCCGACTTCACGGGCAGCACGGGCAGCCTGGTGGGCGGGCAAACGATCACCACCACCAGCAATCCGCCGACGACCACCACCATCAGCTCCCGCGCCAACCCGGCCGTTTTCGGCCAAACGATTAGCTTCACGGCCACGGTCAGTACACAGAACTCCGGCGGTACGCCGACGGGAGTCGTCCAGTTTCAAATTGACGGCAGCAATGTTGGCAGCCCGGTGACCGTCACTACCATTGGCGGCGTGACCACCGCAACCTTCAGCACCGCCACCCTGGCCGTGGGCAGTCACACGGTCACGGCTTTCTACAGCGGCGATAACAATTTCGCCGCAAGCATCGGCAGCTTGGCCAATGGACAAACGGTCGCCAAAGCTGACACCAGCATGGTCGTGACATCATCGGCTAGCCCATCCGTGTCCGGCCAGGGCGTGACGTTTACCGCCACTATCAGTGTCCAAGCGCCCGGCAGCGGAACGCCAACAGGGACGGTGCAGTTCCAAATTGATGGCAGCAACGTCGGCAGTCCAGTCAGTGTCAGTACCACAGGCGGCGTAACCGCGGCCACGTTCAGCAGCACTACGCTGACCGTCGGCAGCCATACGATCACCGCTAGCTACAGCGGCGATGGCAACCTGACCGGCAGCACGGGCACCTTGGCAGGGGGAGAAGTGATTACCGGCGGGGCAGCAGGCAATGTGACCGCCACGCTGGATCTGGCCACCGGATTACTCCGGATCAGCGGCGATACCGGCAATAATGTCCTCACCATTACCCAGGTGGCCGGTGGAGGCTTGCAGGTAGCCGGGGTAGGCACGACGGTAAATCAATCGACTAATGCGCAAAGCTTCGGCCTGGTGACCGGGCTCACGATTGCCCTGCTCAACGGCAACGACAGCGTAACCCTGTCGCAGTTCAGCCTTCCCGGCAACATTACCCTTACCGCCGGATCCGGTGCTGATGTCCTGAGCCTGGACACTGTGCTGGCCAACGCTCTGAGCTTGACCACCGCTGGACCGGGGAAGGATACGATCAGCCTGAGCAATACCTCCAGCAGTTCCCTCATCGTGAGTGCCGGTGATAATGCCAGTTTCGTACTGAATGGGGTGAGCAGCGGCTCGATCAAGCTCACCGCCGGCAGCGATGCCTTGGTCAATGTCCAGGACATCACCAGCGCCAGTGATCTCAGCATCACGCTGGGGGACAATACACAAGGAGTGACGGTGAAGGCAAGCAGTGTCGCCAGCCTGAACCTCTTGCAGACGGGGAGCACCGGCAATCCCTCCTTCGACCTGGAAAATGATAGCATCCGCACCAACCTCACCCTCACCGCTGGAGCGGGAAATAATACCATCGTGCTTTCCCATCTCCAGATTGGGGTCCAGCTCCTGGTGGCTTTGGGAGCTGGCAAGAATACGGTGACCGCCGACCACGTCACAGCGCTCTTTGGCACCGTCGACGGCGGCATGGGGGGCACTAACACCTACGTCGACGGCGGCGGCAACGCCGGCTACGTCGTGTTCCATTTCCTGGGCCATTGAAAACTACGAACCCAACGGTGTCGGGAACTTTGATCGTAGAGTTCCCGACACCGTTGAGTTCGTGGTTCCCAAAGAACTCCATTTTGCGTTTGGCGCTCGGCAGTAGATGCTGAGCGCCAAACGCAAGCATCATATCACGCCCCGTGGTAATCGATGTCTTTCACTTCGAGCGCATGTTTCTGAATGAAGTCTCGGCGCGGCTCCACTTTTTCGCCCATCAAGATGCGGAACATTTCGTCTGCCTTGAAGGCATCATCGAGATGCACCTGCATCAGCATGCGCTTTTCGGGGTCGAGGGTCGTCTCCCAGAGCTCTTCGCCGTCCATTTCACCGAGGCCTTTGAAACGTGTTACGGTCAGGCCGCGTTCCCCCAGCCGGCGAATTTCCGATACCAGTTCGCGCAAGTGCGGCAGAACGCGGTGCAGATCGCCATTCTCCAGGATGAAACGGGGCGGCGGCTCCCGGCCCGCAACCCGAGGAGCTTCCACCAGACAGCTGGCATCGAGGCCAAACTCCCGGAGCCGCTCCAGGCCGCGGTTAATGCCGCGGACTTCGTGGAACTCTTGCCGAAGGAAGGTCTCGCCGTGACCATTGGTTTGACCGTTGCCGCCGCCATGCTCGGCCGATTCGTCGGCCACCACCAAGTCACGCCCGAGGCGTTGCTGCTCTTGGCGGAGAAATGCATCAGCCTCGGCAGAGGTTGTGAACCATTGTTCGCGGCCTCCCAGGAGCACCCGGTAAACGGGCAAGCCGCCGGCACCGGCCCGATTCAGAAACGTCGCGATGCTCAGACCCCGGCGCTCCAAGATCTGGAGCGAATCTTCCATCTCGCCGAGGATCCCAACCAAACGGGCCAGCGGCTCGCCTTCCCATTGGATAGGGGCACCCTTCTTGTCACCAGCTGTATCCTCGGTCTTCTTCAAGATGCTCAAGCGCGTGCCCTGCAAACCCCGGTTCATGAGCTCGCTGCTCATTTCCTCGGCGGTTTGCACGTACCGCACACTTTTCTTCTGGGTAACCTTGTACAAGGGCGGCCGGGCCACGAAGATTCGGCCATCCTCCACCAGCTTCCGCATCTGCCGGTAGAAGAAGGTTAGCAGCAGCGTGCGGATGTGCTGCCCATCGACGTCGGCATCGGTCAAGATCACGACCTTGCCATAGCGAAGCCTGCTCACGTCCTCGCTGTTGCCGATGTCCACGCCGACCGCGGAAATCAAACAACAGATTTCATCATTGCTCAGGAGTTTGTCCACGCGCGCCTTTTCGACGTTCAACACCTTGCCGCGCAGCGGTAAGATCGCCTGGTACATGCGGTCGCGGCCACTCTCCGCGGAGCCCCCGGCGGACTGCCCCTCGACCAGGAACAGCTCCGATTCGTCCCGGTCGCGTGTGGTGCAGTCCATGAGCTTGCCTGGAAGGCCGCCCGAATTGAGAATGCTTTTCCGATCCTTCAAGGCCTTCTTCGCCTTGGCTGCTGCCTCACGAGCCTCCGCCGCCAGGATCACCTTTTTCATGATCCGATTGGCTTCTTTGGGATTCTCTTCGAGATACTTGCTCATCTGCTCGTTGACGATGCTGGCAACAATCCCTTCCACTTCGGGATTGTTCAGGCGAATCTTGGTCTGGGCCTCCAGTTGCGGCTCGGGGACCTGCACGCTAACGATGGCAGTCAAGCCTTCGCGGAAATCTTCGCCGATCGGCGTCAGATCGTTCTTGAAGAGGTTTTCCTTGCTTCCATAAGCATTCAGGGTCCGCGTGAGAGCTGCCCGGAAGCCACTGAGATGGGTGCCGCCTACGGAATTGTAGGCGTTGTTGGCGTAGCAGCGGACACGCTCGTCTTCGCTGTTGTTGTACTGAATGGCCACTTCGACGCGGACATCGTCCAAGGTTTTCTCGATGTAGATCGGCTTGTGCAGGACCTCTTCAGAGCGGTTCAAGTATTCCACAAACTCGGCGATGCCGCCGTCATATCGGAACAGATCCTCTTTGTTGGTCCGCTGGTCGGTGAGCTTGATGGCCAGCCCCTTGTTTAGGAAGGCAAGCTCACGCAAGCGTGCTTCGAGCGTGTCGTAGTCGAAGGTGACATCGTGGAAGATCTCCCGGTCCGGCTTGAAGGTAATGCGCGTGCCGGTGCGCTTGGCCAAGCCCATCTCCTTGACCTCGGTGATCGGCTTGCCCCGTTCGTATTCCTGAGCATAGACCCGGCCGCCGCGCCACACCTGGGCTTCGACCCACTCGCTCAACGCGGTCACGGCTTTGGCACCGATGCCGTGCAGACCGGCAGACACCTTGTAGGTGTTCTTGTCGAACTTGGCGCCGGCACCGACCGTCGTCATGACGACTTCGAGCGTGGAGCGCTTGGCTTCGGGATGCTCCTCCACGGGAATCCCCCGGCCATCGTCATCGACGCTAAGACTGCTATCCACGTTGATTTTCACGTGGATCGAGTGGCAATGGCCGGCGAGGGCTTCGTCGACACTGTTGTAGACCAGCTCGTACACCAAGTGGTGCAGCCCGCTGGCGGCGACGTTGCCAATGTACATACCGGGACGCTGGCGGATGTGCTCCGCGTCGCGGAAAATCTGAACATTGTCCGAGCCGTATTTGTCCGCGGCCTCGACCGTTGCCTGATTGGCCAGGGTAAGATCTTCAACTATCACTTCTAGGTCCTCGATCGGAAGGGAAGACGGTTGGCGTCCTGTCCGTGACCATCTTCCACCAGGTCATGCTTCGTCAGTTCCTTTGATCACGCCAGCACGGAAACGCAAGTCCGTAAGGGTGGTGCCCGGCAGCTGGCTGCGCAATTGCTCCAGGAGCCGCCGTTTTTGGTAGTGCGCCAACTCGTGTAACAAGACCCCATTGCCAACGGTTACCTCCAGTACGCCGCGGCGTAAGCCGGCGACGCGCGTGTACTTGGCTCCTTCGGTTCCCACCGCCACGGCCCACGCCCTCTCCAGGCGGAGCTGCGCCTGACGCCGTCCCCAGCCGCGGGCCACAAAGAGCCGGCTCAGAATTTCACTCAGAAGCTCGGGACCCTTTTCCATTCCTTACGAGAGCGGCATGACGATGTACGAGTAATTCTCGCCGCAGCGGAACAAAGCAACGCTGTTGCCATCCACCAACTCCAGCACGAGGTTATCTTCCGGATTCAACACCCGAAGCATGTCGGTCAAGAACTTGGGGTCGAACGCAATCTCGATCGCTTTCCCCTCGTACTCGGTTGGCATTTCAACCTTGGATCGGCCCGTCGCTGGACCGCGTGCTTGCAACGTCAATTTCTTCTTGGCGAAGCTGAAGATCACTTTCTTGCTCTCGTCATCGGTCATGACGGCTGCTTGGCGAACGGCCGTGAGGAAAGGGCCGACCCCGAGGTGGATCTTGGCGGTTGGCTTCTTGGGAAACACTTCCCGGTACGGCGGATACCGGCCCTCCACAAGCCGGCTGTAGATGACCGCACGCTCGGTTTTGAACAGCGCCTCGTTTGGCCGCAAACTCACACGCACCCGTTCGTCGGGATCCTGGAGATTGCGCTCGAGTAATTGCATCGCCTTGGTCGGTACCACGTGGGTTTGCCCCTTCGTATCGTGGCCGCCATGCGCGGTCGCGGTTCCTTCCCCCACAGCTAACCGCCGTCCGTCGGTGGCCACGAGACGGGCCACATCCCCTTCCAGCTCCCACAAGATTCCTGTCACCGCATAGCGCGGGTTTTCCGTGGCCGCGGCGAACACGGTCCGCCGGATCATCTCCCGGAGCATGCCGGCGGCTACTTCGTGGTAGCTGTCGCCGGTGAACGCCGGCACCTCGGGAAAGTCACCGGGATCTTCGCCGCCCATCTCAAATTCATTGAGCTGGCCTCGAATCAGGCACGATTGCGCACTGGCTTCGATCGAAAGCTCATCGTCGGTGGATTCCCGCAAAATTGCCAGAACCCGCGCGACCGGCAGCAGGGCTTCTCCAGCTTCTTCTACCCGTACGCCGCGCATTTCCAGGCGGAGTCCCAGTTCCAAATCGGTTGCCAAGAACGTGCAGCGATCCGTTTCCGCGAGGGCCTTCACGTTTCGCAAGACCGGCTTCACGTCGCGCGTTGGGACCACCACGCTGGCTAACTGGAAAGCCGACAACAATCCTTCACGGTGGCTGAGCACCTTCATTGGTTCCTCGTACCTTCTTTTAGGGCTCTGGGGTCAGATACCCCTTGTTCTGCCTTCTGTCCTAGAAGAATCCAAAGGTCTTAACCTCGTGGTAGTAGGAATACACCAAGCCATTTCTGTTCATAACCAAGCAGGAAACTCTCTTTTCTCTTACCGGACCGCACCTTACAACCACGATGACTTGGTTGAAAAAGCGTTCATGGAAGGCTCAGATCCGGTGTCCCGTCGGTTGTTAGTTTGCCAAGGTTTCCTGAAAGTCAGTCGCCACCACTTTTTACTGCCGAGAAGCCCGCAGCTGTTCACAAGTAATTGCCCGGTTTTCCACAACCACTGTTCATTGCAATTCCTGATGAAGTTGCTGCACCGCACCGGCAATGACCGCATCGTCGTCCAGCGCAACTTTGATCTTGCGGCAGGCGTGAAGGACGGTGCTGTGATCTCGGCCGCCGAAATGGCTACCGATCTCTTCAAGGGACAGGTCGGTGAGCTCTCGGGCCAGGTACATGCCAATCTGGCGCGGCACCAGAACATTCCGGTAACGGCGTCGGGACTGGAGATGGCGCGGCTGGATCCGGAAGTAACTCCCTACCTGTTGGGCAATGCGTTCCACCGTTAACCGGTTCATCTGAACCAGCGGCTGAAAATGGTGGGCCACCGCCGGCACGTCCAGCGGCCGACCATGCAAACGGGCCAAGGCTTCCAGCTGAACCAACGCGCCCTCCAATTGCCGGCCACTGTTGAGGTGCTCCGCCAGCCAAGCCAACACCTCCGGCCGGACGGCCAATTGCCGTCGCTGAGCCTTGTCCTGCAACAGTGCAAAGCGGCTGGACGTTTGCATGGACTCAAGACCCACGACCAGCCCACAACCGAGCCGGCTCACCAACCGGGCGGGGAGGTGCAGGAGGCCCCGAGGACCAACTGTAGCCGTGAATACCATTTGCCGCTGGCGAACGATCAAGTAATCGAAGATCTGGACCAGCAACCGACTCGCCGCGGGATCCGAATGATTTCGTGAATTGCTCAGGTGTTGCAGGTCTTCGATGATGACCAGATTGCTTTCCTTGGCTGCCGAGAAATCGTGTTCCAGCTCGCCGGCGCTTTCCCCGATCCGCTCCCTTTTGGCCAGATCCGCGGCCTGGAAGACGGTTACAACGAGCTGGGGCGACTGCCGGGTTACCGCATCGACGAGGGCCAGAATCAAATGCGTCTTGCCCGTTCCTGCAGGACCATGCAGGTAAAGCGGATTGTTCGTGCGGTGGCTTTTTCCACGGCCAACACAGGCGGCTACGTCCCGCACAGCCAGCAGCGCCGCACGGTTTTCCGGCATCTCTACGTAGCGCGCAAAGGTTCGGTTTTCGATACGTTTCTCCCCCGATCTTTGCGGTAAAGACAACAAGAAGATTATAGCGAAATCAGGGGGTAAGGTAAAGGACAATAATGGCTGCGTAAGATATTGAAAATCAATGACTTAAGTTGCGTGGGTAAGCCACAAAATCTCCCCCTGGAATAGGGGCGGAAACGACCGCGCTTTTCGAGCGTATCTGCTTGACATTCGGCTATGCCAGCTTTACGTTACGGCAGTCGTTGAATTCCCCCAAAAGCTCCGTTCTGGCACCCATCATGTCGGCACAGCCTTACGTACGCACCGGATTGGAAGTGCTTCGTGATCAGGCATTTAGGTCGCTTCGTGGCCTGCGGATCGGTCTGGTGACGCACCCTGCGGCCGTCGATTGCCAATTCCGACACAGCAGCGAACTCTTTTCGACGGCACCGCAGATCCAATTGGCCGCTTTATTCGGCCCGGAGCACGGCCTGACGGGAGAGGCCCAGGATCTAATTGGCGTCACGGGGGGCCATGATCCACAGTCGGATGTGCGAATCTACAGTCTTTATGGCGACACCGTTGAGAGTTTGCGTCCCACGCCGGAACAGCTCCGCGGCCTGGACGCCCTGGTCATCGATCTACAGGATGTCGGCAGCCGCTACTACACTTTTCAGGCCACGATGTTCTTCTGTTTCGAAGCGGCATCTCAATGCAATCTTTTGACGGTGGTCCTGGACCGGCCGAATCCACTGGGGGGCGCAAAGGTCGAAGGGCCGGTGCTCCAGCCGGGCTTCGAGAGTTTCGTCGGCATTCACACGCTCGTGACCCGCCATGGCATGACGATCGGTGAATTGGCCAAGATGTACCAGGCAGAGCGTGGCTTGGCCGGCGAACTCCGCATCATTCCGTGCGAAGGTTGGCGGCGCGAGATGAATTTTGACCAGACCGGCTTGCCGTGGGTCCTGCCGTCGCCGAACATGCCGACCTTGGACACGGCTTTCGTCTATCCGGGACAGTGTTTGGTGGAAGGCACGAACCTGTCGGAGGGACGCGGAACCACCCGGCCGTTTGAACTCTGTGGTGCGCCCTGGCTGGATCCTCGCAAGCTTTGTCAACGGCTGGAGGACGAAGCCTTGCCGGGCGTGGCTTATCGGCCGACATGGTTTCGGCCGACGTTTCAGAAGTTTGCGGGTCAACGCTGTGGCGGCCTGCAAATCCATGTGCTGGATCGGGAGGCATTTCAACCGGTGCGGACCGGCCTGGCTGTCTTGGCGGCGATGCGGGATTTGTCCGGAGGCCACTTTGCCTGGCGGCGCGAACCGTACGAGTTTGTGACCGACCGGCCGGCGATCGATTTGCTTTTCGGCAGCGACCGGGAGCGTTTGGCTCTGGAAGCGGGCCGGCCGCTGCGCGACATCATGGGCGCCTGGGAGGCGGAGGAAGAAGCGTTCCGGCGGCGGCGGCAAGAGTTTTTGCTTTATTGATCTGAACCTCCGGGAGTTGCCACCACAGGAACAGAGCTGGCAGGAACTACCGTGCGTTGTTAGACCACCGCTCCGCACCATTCGCGCCACTCCTCCAGAGGATAACTCGTCTTCAACCCTTTGGCGAGGCCTGCCCTCTTCGCGAGCCATCCCCGGAGTTCCGGGAAAACAATCCTGAACAGGTCACCGCGGCCCAGAGTCGATTATTATGCGGGCATCCATCCGTACTCCCACTTAATCGAAAGGAACCCTTCATGCCCATCGTATCCGTCCAGGCCGAACCGATCTCCGGCGCGGTTCAGCCCGAACTGGCCATCATCAGTTCCTTGGGTCCGCATCGCGCCGGCCAATATGTGCTGGTTCGGCTCACCGATGAAGCCGGCCGTGTCGGCCTGGGGGAAGCCAGCGTCACCAGCGTCTGGAGCGGCGAGACGCAAGCGGGGACACTGGCCCTCCTTCGCGAGATGTTGGCCCCGCTTGTGCTGGGCAGCGATCCCTTTGACACCGAGTGGATCAGCCGGCGCATGGACCGAGCTGTCTTCGGCAATAGCTTTACCAAGAGCGCCCTCGAGATGGCCCTGCTCGATTTGCAAGGCCGGATTCTCGACGTGCCCGTGTACAGACTCCTGGGTGGCAAGAAGCCCGATGCGGACGAAATTCCTCTGAAATTTGTCATCGGCGCTGTCGAGCCGGACGTGGCCGCCCAGCGTGCCCAGCGCATGGTGGAGCGCGGTTGGCGGGCCATCAAGGTGAAGATCGGACGGGATGAACATCCAAGGATCGATGTAGATCGGCTGCGTGCGGTCCGGGAAGCCATCGGGCCGGAGGTTTGGTTGTCGGTCGATGCCAACGGCGGCTACACGGTGGAGCAAGCGGTCTGGGCGGCCCGGCGGCTGGAGCAGTTGGAGGTGGCGCTCTTGGAGCAGCCGACCCGCCGGGGCGATCATCGGGCCATGGCACGGGTGCGCCGCCGCAGTGGCATTCCCATCATGGCCGACGAAAGCGTTTTCACGCCGCAAGATGCCCTGGAGGTGATCCGCCACCAGGCGGCCGATGTCCTGAGCCTGTATCCGGGAAAACACGGCGGCATCCGCGCCACGCAACAGATCGCCAAGCTGGCCGAGGCCGCCGGAATCCCCTGCACGATCGGCAGCAACCTGGAGCGCGAAGTTGCCACGGCGGCGATGGCCCACGTCACGGTGTGCACCGCAAACATTCAGTGTGAGCGGTTTCCCGGCGATTTGATCGGCCCGTTGTACTATCAGCAAACCCTGACCCGGGAGCCGTTGCCTTACCAGGCGGATCGGCTCCGAGTGCCAGAAGGGCCGGGCTTGGGAGTGGCCATGAAGGAGGAGTCTTGAGATTCTAAACGAGCGGCAACAAGAGCAAAGTCCACCGCATGCTCCAGGAAAAGCGAGCCAAACTGCAAGAACCCAACGCCACGCCACGGCGTGCCCTTCTCGATCCAACTTGACGGTTGCGTAGGCCGTAAACTACGATAACCGCGTCCGTTTAAACAGGGAGGATAGAATGGCCTATCAGCATACGTTCCAGCGGCACAAGACCCGCGAAGTTCGGGTAGGCGATAAAATTGTCGGCGGCGACAACCCAATCTGGGTGCAGTCGATGACCACCCCCGACACCTACGATATCGAAGCGACCGTCGCCCAGATCCATCGGCTCGAGGAAGCCGGTTGCGAGATTGTCCGCGTCACCGTTCCCAAGCCTCAAGATGCGGCCGTGCTCGGCGAAATCCGCCGTCGGATCCATATTCCGCTCATTTGCGATATCCACTTCGATTACAAGATGGCCCTGGCCGCTCTCGATCACCCAATCGATAAGATCCGCATCAATCCCGGCAATATCGGCGGCTACGATCGGTACCGGCAGGTCATCCGCAAAGCCAAGGCCAAGGGCCTGCCCATGCGCATCGGCGTCAACGCCGGCAGCCTGGAACGCGAATTGGTCGAGAAGCATGGCTTCCCCTGTCCACCGGCCATGGTGGAGAGCGCCCTGCGGTACATCGAGATCGCGGAGTCGGAAGGCTATCACGATCTCATCGTGTCGCTCAAATCGAGCGATGTCATCATGGCCGTCGAAGCCTACCGGCTTTATGCCAAGCAAGCCCACTACCCAACACACATCGGGATCACGGAAGCGGGCAAGGCGCCCTATGCCGTGACCAAGTCGGCGTGCGGGATGGCTCCGATCTTGCTCGATGGCATCGGCGACACGATCCGCATCAGTCTTCTCGGCGATCCGGTGCCCGAGATTCAAGCGGCGTTCGATATTCTCCAGGCCACCCAGCGCCGGGTTCGCAAGCCGGAATTGATTGCCTGCCCGACCTGTGGCCGACTGGCCATCGACCTGGAAGGAATCATCGCCAAGCTGGAAAAACGGCTGGCCGGCCGCAAAACGCCGGTGAAGGTCAGTGTCCTGGGCTGTGTCGTCAATGGCCCCGGCGAGGCCCGTGAGGCCGACCTGGGCATCGCCGCCGGCAACGGCAAGGGCGTGATCTTCAAGCGCGGCGAAATCATCCGCCACGTGCAGGAAAGCGAAATGGTGGATGCCCTCATGGAGGAAATCGCCATCTGGGAACAGGAAGAAACCGCCAAGGGAACTCTCACAACCGAGTCAGCCAACGGTCGCGTGCGGCTGCCACTCCTAAAATAGCCCGTCGTCCGTCGTCCGTAGTCCGTAGCAAGGAACTCGGGACCACGGACTACGGACCACGGACTACGGACTCATGTCAATCAAATTCACCTGCCCCCATTGCCGAAAACCTCTCAATGTCAAGGACCATTTGGCGGGCAAGAAGGCGCAGTGTCCGGCGTGCAAAAATCGGCTGACGATTCCAGCCAGTGCCTCCGGAGCCGTGGCGAACCACGCCGATATCGAGGCACTGGCGGCTGCGGCGCTGGCCGAGGAGCCCAAGGCTCCTGCCCCGATTGCGGAACAAACCACGATCGAGTTCAAGTGTTATTACTGCGATGAGACGGTCCGCGTCGGTGCCGAGTTGTCGGGCAAGCAGACGCCGTGCCCGGAGTGCCGGCGAATCATCAAGGTGCCGTTGCTGGAAAAACAGCAGCCCAAAGATTGGCGCGGGGTGCAGGCCCGATTGCCGGCCGGGGCACGCCGGGACCTGGGACCGGCGCCCGAAGGAGCCTGGGATACCGCCTCCGTCGGCGTCAGCCGGCAAGCGCTGGTCGAGGCCCAGGCCATCCCACAGACGCGCCGCCGGTTGACCCCGGCCCAATGGATCAAACGCGGAACCGTGATCGCCGTTGGCCTTCTGCTCGTTGCTGGGGCCGCCTGGATGATCAGCGGTTACTGGGCGCAACGCCGCCAGGATCAAACGCTGGCGAAAGCCCTGGAACCCCTGGGAGCGGCCGACAGGCTCACCTCCGAGGCCGCGGCGGAGCTTCACCGCGGAGCGGGGGTGTATTTCCTCCGCACGGGGAACCGGGGCAGCGCGGACGCGGCGCGGACGCACTTTCAACAGGCGCGAGTAGCCATTCTCCAGGCGGTCCGCGTCGATCCGTTCGAGCGGGAAGCATTCCTGATCCACTTGGCGCTGGACCAGATTGATCTCGGTGGAGAGAAGGCGGATATCGATCAGGAAACCCGTGTGTCGTGGGACGATACTCAGAAAGAGGTCCGGCAAACGTTGCAGAATGTGTCTTCTCCCGAAGGCCGGGGCGAAGCCCTCCACCAGGTGACTCGCAAGTTCCTGGCCAAGGATCAAGGGGTGCGGGCCGCGGCTCTGGCATCCATCTTCCCCGAGGAAGCTGCGGAAATGCTGGCCGCGGTCGGATTGGAGATGCTCCGCGGCAAGCAGGAATCAATGGCGGAGGCCCTTGCCAATCAGGCCCAGCAGAGTGGCGCTTCGGTGGTGCAGCCGCCGGGCGACGAAGCGAAACCCCCCGCCGTGTCCCCTGCCCCGTCGCTCATCGCCCTTTGGCTGGTCCTGGGCAAACCCGAGAAAGCCGCCGGGGCCATGCCCCCTGCGGAAGGGGAGAAAGAACGCGCTCTGGCGATCCTCGTCGGCACGGTGAGAGGATTGGCGTATCAAGGAAACTTCGATCAGGCCCGTGCCCGTCTCCGTGCAGTGAGCGCACCGGAAGAGCAGCTTCCCGCTTTGATTGCCTTGGCGGCCGCGGCCGAAGCCAACGACCAAGCCGCCGCCGTCCGGCCAGAATTGGAAAACGCCTTCACCCTCGCCGAAGCGGAGTCGAAAGATCGGCCCCTGGCGCCGTGGCCGCTCTTCCATCTGGCCCGCGCCGGTGTGAAGGCAGGTCTGGAAGACCGCGTCCAGGCGCTGGCCCGCCTGGCCCCTGACGTTGCTGTTCGTGGCCGGATGCAACTGGAAGTCTTGCGTGGCCGACTGAATGCCAGCAAGGGCCCGGCGGAGGAATCCTGGGTACAGATGGTGGATGCCAATGCACCGGCCCATCTGAACGCACTCGAGATGCTTGCCCGGCAAGATGCGCGGCACGGGGCGGCCACATCCATGCAAAAGAGGATGGACGGCTGGGACGAAAAGCTTCGGCCGTTTGGTTATCTCGGCCTGGCGTTGGGCTTGCAAGACCGGAACCAATGAACAAGGAGTTGTTGCATGCACCATAATGGGCGATCCATCCTACGATTCTTTCTGGCGGCGTGCCTGGGTATGCTGATACCCGGGCCGATCCGGGCACTCGATTGGCCCCAATGGCTCGGAGCCAACCGAGACGGCATCTGGCGCGAGACCGGCTTGGTGACGCGCTTCCCCGCGGGCGGGCCGAAGGTGCTTTGGCGGACGCCGATCGGCACCGGCTACAGCGGCCCCGCGGTTGCCGACGGACGGGTCTATGTCATGGACCGGCAGCGGGCCCTGGATGCGACTGGCAAGCCCCGGCGCGCGACACGGGACGGCATCCCCGGGAATGAACGGATCCTGTGCCTGAACGCCGCCGACGGCAAGATCCTCTGGAAGCATGAGTACGATTGCCCCTACACCATCTCCTATCCCAGCGGACCGCGCACCACGCCGTTGGTTCACCAAGACCGTGTCTACACACTTGGGGCCATGGGTGATCTTCTCTGTCTGGAGCGGACCACCGGGAAGGTGCGCTGGGCGAAGAACCTTGCGAAGGAATACAAGCTCGATAGTCCGCCGGTTTGGGGCTTTGCCGCTCACCCACTGCTCGATGGCGATCTCCTGTATTGCCTGGTCGGCGGCGCGGGGAGTGCCGTCGTGGCGTTTCAGAAAGACACGGGCCAGGAGGTCTGGAAGGCACTAACGACGGAGGAGGTTGGCTACAGCCCGCCGATGATTTACGAGGCGGGCGGCAAACGGCAGCTGATCATTTGGCTGTCCGATTCGATCAATGCCCTCGACCCGGCCACGGGCAAGGTTTACTGGACGAAGGCATATCCGGCCGATGGTCCGCCGCAGCGGCCGGCCGTGAACATTATGACAGTCCGGCGCATGGACGACATGCTGTTTCTGAGCACGTACTATCACGGTCCGATGATGCTAAAGCTAGCCGCCGACAAACCGGACGCCACGGTGCTGTGGCACGGCAAGAGCAATAACCCCTCCAAACCCGATGGCGTGCACATTCTGATGGCGGCGCCGGTGCTGAAAGACGGCTACATCTACGGCGTGTGCGCCAACGGAGAGTTGCGGTGCCTGAAGGCGGACACCGGCGAGCAGCTTTGGCAGACGTATGCCGCGACCGGCGGGAAGAAGACGGATTGTGGCACGGCTTTCATTGTGCCACAAGGGGATCGCACCATTCTCTTCAACGACCAGGGCGATTTGATCCTGGCGGAGCTGAACCCCAAGGGCTATCACGAAGTCGACCGGGCCCATATCCTGGAGCCGATTCAGGAAGCTCGCGGCCGGCATGTGGTCTGGTCGCACCCCGCCTTCGCGCAGCGGTGCGTGTTCGCCCGCAATGATAAGGAGATGATTTGTCTGTCGCTGGCGGCGAATGGGGCGAGCTAACCTCTTGCACGGAGATCGGCGATGCGATTCGGGATCCTGCTGTGCGCCGTTAGTTTTCTTCTGGCGGCGGACAATGCCAAGAACGATGTGAACCAGAAAGACCTGGAGCGGCTCCAAGGCGATTGGGCAGCGGTATCGATCATCTCGAATGGGAACAAGCTTGGCGACGATGATGTCCAATCCCTGTTCCGAACGACGAAAGGCGATCAGTATACGGTCTTTCTCTTCCGGAAGCCCATCGGCAAGGGAACCATCAAGATCGATGCGACCAAGCAACCCAAAACGATCGATTTCCTACCCGCCAGTGTTGCCGCGGTGAAACCGAAGCCGCTGCTCGGGATCTACGAATTCGACGGCGATACCTGGAAGGTTTGCTATGCCCTTCCCGGCCGGGAGCGGCCGACGGAATTCACATCCAAGGAAGAGAGCGGACAGACGCTGGCGGTGTGGGAGCGGGAGAAGAAGTGATCGCATTTGCCCTTTTCGGAGGAATGGACTCACCCCAGTTTCGGCTCTGCACTCATGGCCGCTCTGATTCATGATCCGGTTGGTTGTGTCGGTTTCGCGGCGGTGCGCAGAACCGCGCGGGGCGCATCCGCACGCGGTTCTGCGCACCGCCGCGAAACAAAAACGGACACCTTCAACCAGGCGCAATTCTACCATTCGTAGTCAGTAGCGTCCTACCATAGCGCTTACCGAACGTGCGAAATGAGCCGATGCTGGCCAAGACCTTTCGAAGGCCTTCGCACGGCAACTGGACTCGCATCCTGCCGTTTCCTGTTTGGAAGAGATCGCTATAATATGCACCCGTCGATTGGGATGCCGACGCTTGGGGCTTTGGCCTCGTCGAAGGATGGCAGGCTTCCCGGAACTGGGAGCAGACAGAAGGTGTTGAACAAAGGGGATTTTACCGCAGACCTCCGGTTGGTGTGGCTCGCCGCCCTCGCCGTTCCTACGGGGGCTCTTTGTGGATTGGTGGCGCTCGTCCTCCAGCGGCTGATCGGGCTATTCACCAATCTTTTCTATTATCAAAGTCTTACGGTTCCGCACGAGCTGATCTCCCCGCCGACCGATGTCCACGGCTGGGTCGCGGTCGCGCTGATCCTGGTCCCTGTCGTGGGCGGTCTGATCATCGGGCTGATGGCCCGCTACGGTTCGGAGCGCATTCGCGGACATGGCATCCCGGAAGCGATGGAAGCCATCCTCATCGGTCAGAGTCGGATGCAGCCCCGCGTCGCCGTGCTCAAGCCGCTTTCCTCCGCCATTTCGATCGGCTCGGGCGGCCCGTTCGGCGCCGAAGGCCCAATCATCATGACCGGCGGGGCCTTCGGTTCGATCATGGCCCAAATCTGTCGTACCACGGCTGCCGAGCGGAAGACGCTCCTCGTCGCCGGCGCCGCCGGGGGCATGGCTGCCACGTTTGGCACGCCGGTGGCTGCTGTGCTGCTTGCTGTCGAACTCTTGCTGTTCGAGTGGAAGCCACGCAGCCTCGTGCCGGTTGCTCTGGCCAGCGCGGTGGCTGCTCTCCTGCGCGGATTGCTTCAATCCGACCCGCGCCTTAGTCTGGGTCCGACGCCGCTGTTTCCGATCCTGCCGCCGCATGATCCGCTGGACATCGTCACCCTGTTGGCCTGCGTTCCGGTTGGTCTCCTGGCTGGGTTGACCTCGCTGTTGCTCACCGGCGCCGTCTATGCGGCGGAAGATGCCTTTCACCGCCTTCCCATCCATTGGATGTGGTGGCCGGCGCTCGGCGGACTGGCGGTCGGCATCGGTGGCTACTTTCAGCCGCACGCCTTGGGTGTGGGTTATGACAACATCGAACGGCTCCTTCACGGACAGTATCAGCTAGGACCTCTGGTCGCGCTCATCGCGGTGAAGTTCGCGATCTGGGCGATTGCGCTGGGCTCTGGGACTTCGGGCGGTGTGCTGGCGCCGCTCTTGATTATCGGCGGCGCGCTCGGAGGGCTGGAACACCTGCTTGGTCTTCCAGGCGGCGATGCTCAGTTTTGGCCGCTGATCAGCATGGCGGCTGTCATGGGTGGCACAATGCGGTCCCCTCTGACGGGCGTCTTATTCGCCATGGAGCTGACCTACGATCTGAACACCTTCCTGGCTCTGCTGATCGCTACCACGGTCTCGCATGGCTTCACCGTCTTGTTCATGAAGCGATCCATCTTGACGGAGAAGGTGGCACGGCGCGGTTATCATGTGAGCCGGGAGTACACCGTGGATCCGCTGGAGCGGCTGAGCGTGAGCGAGGTCATGACCGCACCGGTCGTGACGATCCCCGCTTCGTTACCCGCACGGGAGCTTCTCGGAACCTATTTCCTGGGCGACCCGACTACCAAGCACCAGGGCTACCCGGTCGTGGACCCGCGGGGTGAATTGCTGGGTGTGGTCACGCGCTCGAGTCTGCTGGAGCACTGGGTGTCCGCCTTCCTCGATCCGGAAGCGCGATCGGAGCTGGCAAAGACCGAGCCGATCATCGCCTACGATCTCATTGGGCGCGCACCGATTACCATTTTTCCAGAGGAAACCTGCCGAACTGCTGCCGAGCGGATGGCCGCGGCGGGGGTCGGCCGGCTGCCGGTCGTCTCCTCCGAGGGACCGCAGAAGGTGATCGGTATCATTACACGCAGCGATCTGCTCAAGCCAAGGGCCCGCTCAGTCGAGGAAGAAGTCCGGCGGGAACGGCTCATTCGACTGCGTCGCCGGTCGCGGCACAAGACGCGGTCGGAGGGCAGGCCCGGCTAATCCGCTCGCACAAATCCGTGTGGCACCACGAACAAGCAGGGCTCGTCTGGCCTTCGAGGCCGCCGAACAACTCATCCGGGGCCGGGCACCGGCCCAGAACCTGCGCACGCTGGATGCGCTTCAAGCCGTTCGGCTTTGAATCAGGTCGCGGCGCGGGTGCAAAAGATTTTTTTCGCCGCCTTTGGATTTTGTCCGCCGACCCCCCTTTCCCACGATAAGTCTCTTGTTGGGCCACCCTGAACCAATCCAGGACGCAACAATTCCTGATGTGTCTTGCGGCTGGCCAGTAGCAGAAACGATGTCGCGCCGGCCGGGTGATACCTCCAGCCCATTCGCCTACCCGCCTGGTCTGTGCGACCAAAGGGTTTTTACTGGACCGTTGCTTGCGAGCTAAAGGACCGGCCCGCGTCGGTGCCGGTCGTATCCAGCGGACGATCTCCGTGTATCCTGTTGGCTCTTGCCACAAAAGGAGAATTATCATGCGCTTCGCATCGTATCTGCAGAATGTTCGGCGCTTCCTCAAGCGTAGCCGTTCCGTGTCCCCGACCAAGCCGCCGCGGCGCGCGCTGGCGCTGGAAGCGCTTGAATATCGGCAGGTTCCCTCCATTCTCTTCCAGCCCGGCATCGGCGTGACCGCCAGCGACTGGGGCGGCCCGGTTATCAACAACGTTCATGCCGAGCTGGTCTTCTGGGGCAATAGCTGGAACTTCGGCTCTGGCCCGGCCTTGCGGCAAACCATTCAGAGCGCCATCGACGGCATGCTGCAAAGTCCGTATCTGACAGCTCTGTCCGAGTACCGTGGCAGCATCGGCGCCGGCCAGGTAACTGGCTGGAAAGTCGATTCCGAGTTGAGCCCGGGAGCTACCTTCAATGACTTCGATCCGATCGCCATGCTGCAATTGGGGTTCCGTCCCTTTGGGCCGCTGCCCGATCCGTTCTATAACGCGGACCCAAACCGGCTCTACGTCGTGATTCCTCCGCCGGGGTCCCAGCTCACGGGAGGAGCCGTGGAACACGACGGCTACCATGCCGTGGTTCCTTACTTCGCGCCGCCTTTTGGCTTCCCTGCTCCCTTCAACTTTGCCGTGGTGAGTAACGACGGGAACGTGGACGATGTGACGAAAATCGTGTCGCATGAAATCATCGAGGCTGTTTCGGATCCGGTCTTGAACGCAATTCACACCAGCGAAGGCGATTTTCCAAACAATGAACTCTGCGACAACCACGCCCAGAACTACGCCTACCGGCCCAATGGCGTCGACCTTCTTCAGGCCTGGTTCTCCCAGGCTAACGATGCGTTTATCGTTCCCACGGACCAAGCCCAGAACTTCCTGGTGAAGGACGGCACACTGATCGTGAATGGCGACCAGCTGAACAATATCAACGACACAATTACGCTGGATGTGACCGACGCCGGCGGCATTCGCGCAACACTCAATGGCGAAGTGGCAGAATTCGATAAGGGGGCCATCAACGGCATCACCGTCAATAGCGGCGGGGGCAACGACCAGATCCATGTACTGCGTACGATCGTGGATGCGCCGGTGTCCATCGTCAGCGGCGGCACCGCCACCGTCGTCGTGGGCCACGACGGCACGGTCCAGGATATCCTGGGTGCGGTCAACATCGAAAACTCCACCTTCCATGGCACGGCTCTCGTCGTCGATGACTCCGCGGATACCCTGATCCCGACGGTAAAGCTCGACTCCTTTACACCAGCCTCGGATCAGCCCTGGGGTCGGATTTCCGGCCTGGCGAACGCACCGATCAGCTATGAATACGATGACACGAGCAGTGTGACCATTCACACGGGCTTCGCCGGTTTTGGGTACGGGATGATCGTCAACGTCCAGAGCACCGGTGTGCCGACCAGTCTGATTGGCCATGGGCCCTGCACGGTCAACGTGGGCAATGCCAGCAAGGTCGAGGGTATCCAGGGTGCGTTAACCATTCAAAATCCTTTGGACCATACCACCCTTATGGTGGATGACAGCAACGATAGCCAGAACCGTCCCGCAGTCACGGCCGATACCATTTCCATCGCTGGCGCGTCCTTTGGTCAGATTGAAGGCCTGGGGGCGGAGCCGATCCAATTCAAATATGCCGATACGCAGAGTCTCACCCTGAAGACGGGCATGGGCGGAGCCTCGGTATACGTGCTGGGCACAGGCGTACCGACCACGCTCGTCGGCTATACGGCCAGCACGGTCAAGGTTGGCAATGCCGGGAAGGTCGAGGGTATCCAGGGTGCGTTAACCATTCAAAACCCACCGAACCATACCACCCTCACGGTGGATGACCGGAACGATAGCCAGAACCATTCCGCAGTCACGATCGATACCATTTCCATCGCTGGCGCGTCCTATGGCCAGATTCTGGGCCTGGGAGCGGCGACGATCCAATTCAAATATGTCGATACGCAAAGTGTAACCCTGCACACGGGCATGGGCGGAGCCTCGGTATACGTGCTGGGCACAGGCGTACCGACCACGCTGGTCGGCCATACGGCCGGCACGGTCAAGGTCGGCAATGCCGGGAAGGTCGAGGATATCAAGGGTGCGTTGACGATTCTCAATCCGGCCAGCCATTCCACGGTGACCGTGGACGACACGAATGATACGATGGCCTGCCCCAATGTTGTGGTCGATACCCAGCAGCTCATCGGCGTTTCCTATGGCCGGATTCTCGGCCTGGGCACGGCGGAGCCAATCCAATTCGACTATAACCATACGCAGAGCCTGACCCTGCACACGGGCATGGGCGGAGCCACGGTCAACGTCCTGAGCACCGCCGTGCCCACCATGCTGGTTGGCCACGCGGACAGCATCGTCAATGTGGGCAATTCGTTCAATGGCGTGCAGGACATCTATGGAGCGCTGACGATCTTGAATCCCCCGGCCCATACCGTGCTGAATGTGAACGATGGTACCGACCACATGGGTCGGAACGCCACGGTCGCTCTTCTGACTGGGCTCCTGCCCTTGTGCAGGATCCAGGGTCTGGCACCGGCCGCGATCACCTTTGGACTGTACGACGTGAATGCCCTCAATCTCACGACGGGCACGGGGAATGACACGCTCACGATCTTGAGTATCTTGAAGAGCTACTTCTCGCTGACGCTCAGCAACGCGGGAGGAAACGACACGATCATCTGGGTGTGAACCAGGGCCACGGTTGAAGATTTTCGGATGTGCCGCGCCTCTTGCAAGCGGGGACATGAGGGCTTGTTCGGCAAGAACACCCTGATGTCCCCGTTCTTCGCCCAACCTTAGTGTCCGCAGCCGGTGAAGGCGGCTAAGTGCTTGACCCGGCCTCCGGACGGGTGTTTACTGACCCTCCTTTTTCGCAACCAACAGAAAGGACGATCCCATGAGCGAGAAAAATAAACCCGCCCACACCATCCGCGGCACCCCCGGCAGCGGCTTAAAGCTCACCCTGTGGAAGCATGACAGCGACAAAGGCCCGTGGTACAGCGCCACGCCCAGCCGCTCGTACAAAGACGGCGACCAGTGGAAGGAAAGCACTTCCTTCAGCCAGCAAGACTTCCTCGAGTTGGCGGAGATGTTCCGCGAGGCGCACGCCTGGACCAAAGAGCAGGCCCGGACCAGGTCGGCCCAGCAGAGCCAGGACACGCCGCAGGCCAGCTACGCCGAGCAAGAGAGGGAGCGCAAGAGAGCCGGCGAACGCGGACGCTAGGCCCGCAGCGCCCCGGTTTGACAATCGCCGTCGTGCTGGCTAATCCTACTCCTTGCTGAGAATACCGAAGAAAGGAACACCCATGCCGACACCACGAAACAGCTACACCCTGACCGAACACGGCGAGTTTCTGTGCCTGGTCGACAGCGGCCAGGGCCGCAGCATCACCAACGACGCCGAGGCGGTCATCGCCGA
>DATGIQ010000637.1:0-4343 GCA_035295665.1 Gemmataceae bacterium
ATTTCGGCTACTCGAAGTACGTCCGGTTAGTGTGCGGCCGGACGGTCGTCTGCCGTGGCCGGGCTTCTTCGGCTGGTTGCGGGCCTATGGTTATCTCCTGGCCGCGGAGCGGCCCGCGGCGTAGTGTTCGCCACGGAAATCGCAGAGTAAACTATTTCTACCGGTTTGTTCTTTCTCTGCGCCTCGGCGCGAAACTTTCCCGGCAAGCGTTTCGCGCAGAGAACCCGCAGCCAGAAAATGAGGTTGAGGACATGGAGTTGGCGGAGGCGATGGCCCGGGCCAAGCAGGCCCACCAGGCCGGGCAGTGGCAACACGCAGAATCGCTCTACCAGCAGGTGCTGGCGGCTGACCCGACCAACGCCGATGCCCTACACCTGCTCGGCGTACTCGCTTACCAGGCCGGCCAGCATCAGCGGGCTCTGGATAGCATCCAGCAAGCGTTGGCCATTCGGCCCCACGACGCCACGTTTCACTCCAACCGGGGCCTGGTTCTGGACGCCCTCGGCCGCCTGGAGGAGGCAGCGGCTTGCTACCGCGAGGCCCTGCGGCTGCGGCCGAACGATCCTGTAGTCCATAACAATCTAGGCAAGGTGTTGGCACGCCAGGGCCGGCTGAATGACGCCGTGGCCTGTTTCCGCGAGGCCCTGCGGCTGCGGCCAAACTATCCTGAAGCCCACCGAAACCTGAACATGGCCCTTCAGAAGCAGGAGCCGCCGAGCGGTGACCTCGCCAGATACCACGAAGCGATCCGCCTCCTCCCCGGTGCCCCGGAGGCCCATTACAACCTCGCCCTCGCCCTGCAACGGCAGGATCGGCTCGACGAAGCCGTGGCCAGTTACCGCCAGGCCATCCGCCTCTGTCCCGACTACCACAGGGCCCACCATAATTTGGGCCACGTTCTCCAACGGCAGGATCGGCTCGACGAAGCCGTGGCGTGTTTCCGCGAAGCCGTCCGCTGCGGTCCCGACTCTGCCGAGTCCCATTACAACCTTGGCAACGCCTACCATTGCCAGGGCCATCTGGACGAAGCGATGGCCTGTTATCGGGAGGCGATCCGTCTCCGCCCCGACTATCCCGAGGCCCACCACAACCTGGGCCAATGTTGGCTCCTGCTTGGTCAGTTCGAACGGGGTTGGGCCGAGTACGAATGGCACGGACGCTGCCCCGGGATCCCGACCCGTACTTTTCGCCAACCGCTCTGGGACGGCACACCGCTGGGTGGGCGCACGATCCTGCTGTACGCCGACCAGGGGCTGGGCGATAACCTCCAATTTGCCCGCTACGCTCCGCTGGTGCAGCAGCGCGGCGGCACGGTTATCATGGAGTGCTTGCCGGCCTTGGCGCCATTGCTGGCTACCTGTCCCGGCATCGACCGGCTGGTGCCCCGGGGCTCGCCGCTGCCGGAGTTCGCCGTACAGGCACCGATGCTGAGCTTACCCGGTATCCTGCGGACCACGGTGAACACCATCCCCGCCGCCGTCCCGTATCTTCATCCTGACCCCCAGCGGCGTCGCCGTTGGCAGCAGGTATTACAGGAGACGCCTACATTCAACGTCGGCATCGCCTGGCAAGGGCGGCCAACGCACGGCCAGGATCGGCAGCGTTCGGTAGCGCTGGAACAGTTTGGGGCGTTGGCGGAGGGGACCGGAGTACGGCTGGTCCGGTTGCAGCGCGGTCCAGGAAGCGAGCAGCTGGCTCGGTTGGATGGCCGCTGGGCGGTGTTCGATCCACCCGATTGGCCGGAAGACCCGGCCGAAGCTTGGCTGGAGTCGGCGGCGTTGGTGTCGGCGTTGGATCTGGTGGTCACGGTCGACACGTCGGTGGCGCACCTGGCGGGGGCGTTGGCGACCCCGGTGTGGGTGGCGTTACCGTTCTTGCCGGACTGGCGCTGGCTCTTGCAGCGCGACGATTCTCCCTGGTATCCCAGCATGCGGCTCTTTCGTCAGGAACACCGGGGCGATTGGTCCGGCGTGTTCGCCCGCATTCGGGAGGCATTGCGGCACCGGCTCGGCGAATCGGGTCCTCGGACGGGAGGCTAAGCCGTCCCCACAGTACGCATTTGCGGCGACCCGAGCTCACATGATCGACGGCCGGAGAAGCTGATCAAGTTGAGGGAATCATTGTAACCGTTCTTCCGAGGTGGTAACCTCAGCTCTTGGAATTGCGGCTGAGACTTTAGACGGCACTCATATCTGGGATGTGTCCGCTTGTCTGCTTCGTCCGAGGAAACAGCCTATGTTCTTCCCTTCGTTCCACAGCCGGTTCGCCTCAGCGTCCCGTCCGGTTCGTCGGCCACAGGCGTTTCCGCGCCACGTTGCGCAGTTGCCGATCTTGGAGCGCCTCGAGGATCGCTGTCTGCTGGCGGTCTTCACCGTCACCACCGCCGCCGATTCGGGCCCGGGTTCGCTGCGGGAGGCGATCCTCCTTGCCAACACCCAGCCAGGAGCGGACACGATTACGTTCGCCATCGGGGATGGCGGCGTTCAGACCCTCCAGCTCACGTCGAGCCTGCCCAGGATTACCGACCCTGTGATCCTCGACGGCACGACTCAGCTGGGCTTTGCGGGTCAGCCTCTGATCGTACTCAACGGCACGAATGCCGGTTCGTCGAGTGTGGGACTGGAGATCGATGCCAACGGGTGCACCGTGCGCGGGCTGGTCATCCAGGCCTTCAGTTCCGGCGTCCGTGTCACGGGTAGTGGCAACACCATCGCCGGTAATTACGTGGGTACGGATGACACCGGCATCGAAGCTGTCGGCAACGGCCTTGGCGTGGCCATCTGGGGCTCGAACAACCTGCTGGGAGGATCGACGCCGGCGGACCGCAATCTGATCTCCGGGAATGGGGACGGCGTCAGCTTCTTGATACCCGAAAGCGGCCCAGGCCCGCGTCCCGCGGTGGCGAGTCTCAGCCAGAATCGCGTCCAAGGCAACTTCATCGGCACCGATGTCTCCGGCATGGCCGCTCTCGGGAACCGAAACACCGGCATTGCGCTCGTGAACTTCCTGTTCTCCGCCGCCGACGGAAACCCCATCGGCGGGACCGATCCTGGGACCGGCAACGTGATCTCCGGCAACGGCATGGACGGCGTGCTCATCCTGAATGCGCGCCGTAACACCGTGCAGGGCAATTGGATCGGCACCGACGCCAGTGGTACCCACATCTTGGCGAATGGTTCCTATGGGATCAACATCTCCGTCGGCAACACGGGCGCTTCCCCCTCGACGGTGTCCAACAACCAGATCGGCGGAGCCATGCTCGCAGCACGCAATCTCATTTCCGGCAATCGCCTGGGCGGCGTCCACGTGGGCGCACCCAATCCGGTTCTGGGAAACTGGATTGGCACTGATGGGAGCGGCACGGCCGCGCTGGGTAACACGATCGGGATCGTCGTCGATGGATCCGGCATTACCATCGGGGGCACCGACCCTGGGGCGGGCAATCTTATCTCCGGGAACCTGAATTCCGGGATCCTCTTGACGGGGAGCAATAACCAGGTCGAAGGCAACACGATCGGTGTCGACAGCACCGGCACCCATGCGGTACCCAATGGTTTCGGCGTGTATGTGATGGCGGGGACGAACAATCAAGTCGGTGGGCGGGAAGCCGGGGCAGGCAACGTGATCTCCGGCAACCTTACCGGTATTGTCCTATTCTCCACTCGTGATACGACCGTGCAAGGCAACCGGATCGGCACGGACGCCGTCGGCAGCCAGGCCATCGGCAATGCTATCGGCATCGATGTTCGCGGAGCCGCTACGCTGATCGGCGGAACCGCCGCGGGAGCTGGAAGCGTTATTTCTGACAACACCCAAATTGGCGTGAGCATTTCGGGTAGCGGCACGCAGGTCCAGGGGAACACCATCGGGACCGACGTGACCGGCACGGTCGCGGTGGCGAACGGCGAGGGGATCTACGTGACGGCTGGAACGGATCAGGTCACCATCGGCGGAACCGAATCCGGGATGGGCAACTTGATCTCCGGCAACCGCGATGCCGGCGTGGTGCTCTCGGGACAAAGCAGCGTTGTCGCGGGCAATTGGCTCGGCACCGACAGGTCCGGCACGAAGCGGTTAGGCAACCTGGTCGGCGTGCGCGTCGACGGAACGAGCAATACCCTTGGCGGCACGACAGCCGGGGCCCGCAATGTGATCTCCGGCAACCTCGCGCAGGGCGTGGCGATCATGCGGAATGCCAATACCGTCGAGGGCAACTATTTCGGTACGGACACTTCCGGTACCGCTGTGCTGGGCAACGGCTCGAGTCAGCAAGTCTTCCGCGCGGACGTGCTCATTTTTCAGGCTGCGGACAATCTCATTGGCGGGGTGACCCTGGGCGCCGG
>DATGIQ010000638.1:0-6275 GCA_035295665.1 Gemmataceae bacterium
CCAAAAGAATTTCTCCGTGAAGTGGCTCCAGATTGGCGCCAAACAGGCATTCCAGGATTTCGGTTCGCCCTGCTCCCATCAGTCCGGCAATGCCGAGAATTTCCCCGCGCCGCAACTGAAAGTTGACATCGCGCAGTCTCCACCGGCGGGCATGCCCCGTCCAGGGAAGCGAAAGATTGCGAACTTCCAGGACGACCGCGCCAGACTGTCGCTGGTTCCCCAGATGAACGGCCTCCATTTCCCGGCCGACCATCAAATGTGTGATCTGCCGGGCATTCGTGGCTTCGCGCGGGAGAGTTTGGACGCGACGGCCATCTCGCAAAACGGAAATGCGATCAGCCAGGCGGAAGACTTCGCCCATCTTGTGCGAAATGTAGAGGATCGTCACTCCACGGGCGCGCAGCCGGGCAATCACGCGGAACAGGCGGGCCGCCTCCGCTTCCGTCAAGGCACTCGTTGGCTCGTCCATGATGAGGATTTCCGTTTCCAGCGACAACGCCTTGGCGATCTCGACCAATTGCTGATCGCCGACCCGCAGTTCCTGCACGAGCTGCCAGGGATGGATGTGACACTCCAATTCCACCAGCAACTTGCCCGCGGCTCGCTCCATGGCCCGGTCGTCGAGCAGTCCCAAAGCGGTTCGCTTTTCCCGGCCCAAAAAAATGTTGGCCGCGGCAGAGAGTTCCTCCACCAGGTTCAGCTCCTGGTGGATGATGCTAATGCCGGCCTTTTCGGCGTCGCGGGTCCCCTGAAAGCGAACCGCTTGACCCCGCAGGGACCATTGGCCCTCGTAGTCGGTGATGACGCCGGACAGGATCTTCATCAGCGTGCTTTTGCCGGCGCCGTTTTCCCCGACGATCGCATGCAGCTCGCCGGCATGAATATCGAAGGAAATGTCTTCGAGCGCCACGACGCCCGGGAAGCGTTTCGTGACGTGCTGGAAAGCAATGAGGGGAACCGGAGATGGCATCGTTCGTTTGGGTCAGGCGGAACGGAGTTTGTCCGAGGGCAGAGGCGCCGTCCGGGCGTTGCCGGTCCGTCGCCCTTCGATCCAGCGCAGGACGATCAAGACCAAGAGCGTCACCCCGCCCGTGATCAGGGCAAGCATCCCTTCGCCCAGGAACGTCTTGGGTGCCAGCAGCGCAGCCAAAACGCCGGCCAGCAACGAGAGATTGATGGCCGTGGCGATCCCCAGCGGGCCGGAAAGGAAGCGCTTGCCCCGCCCGCCGGCTTGGCGGAACTGCGTGAACGCCACCGCAACCACCACAACACTCCCGACGATCAGCCCTTCGTAGACATCGGCCCCGGTCTTGATCACCTTGGCCACACCGTCGATCACAGTTCGCAAAAACAATACGCCGAGGACGGTGCCGGGGATGGTGCCGACTCCGCCGCGCAGACTACAGCCGCCCACAACGGCGGCCGCGATGGCATTCAGTTCGTATCCCTGACCCAGCGTTTGGGGATGGGCAGCACTCTGATCGCCGATGTAGAGGATCCCGGCAATCGAGGACAGGACCGCACTGATGCAGTACGCCAGCCACTTCAGCCGGTCCGTTTGAATCCCGCTCAGGCGGGCGGCCTGTTCATTGCCTCCCAGGGCGTGGAGGTGGCGACCGATGACCGTCCGGCTCAAGAGAAGCCACGCCAGGCCCGCCAGCACGACAAAGAGCACGGCCGGGATCCACACGGAAGTGGCCAAGTACCGGAATCGGCTGTCGTAGATCTGGATCTGCGTACTTCGGCCGCCCCACGTCGCCGCGGTGACATTCTCGACAATGGCACGGCCGAGACTCCGGAGCCCAACCAGCGTCGCCAACGTCGCCACGAAGGGTGGCAGCCCCACGACCGTGATCAGCCAGGCGTGCAGGCTGCCGATCAATAGCCCTACCACCAGCGTCCCCACAATGGCCGTGCTGATGGTCCCTAGCCCCAGCAGCCGGGCAGCCTTCATTTCTTCGGGCGCCATCAGCACCATCAGCGTGGCACAGATGCTGCCGCTAAAGGCGATCACCGAGCCGCTCGAAAGATCGATGCCGCCGGAAATGATCACGATGGCGGCGCCCAGGCTGAAAATACCAAGCATGGACGTTTGGCGGAGCACGTTGATGGCGCTGTCTCCGGGGTTATACCAGTAATTGTGCCGATCATCGAGCAGGCCGGTCAACACGACGACCGCGGCAACGGCCAACACGAGCCCCCATTCGGGACGCAGCAGCGCCCGCCGGAGGGAGGCGTATGCCGAGGCTCGGGATGGGACAGACGGTGGTGCAGAGGTCATGGAGAGGACGTGGGGTTAGGACCAGCCACCGAGCGGCGCGGACAGTTAGGAACCGGTGAGGTCGTACTTCTTTAGCCAGCGCTGGAAGTCGGACAACTTGAGGAACTCCGTCTTCTTGTCGAACATTTCCGGCTTCAGCGCGGAGCCTTCATCCGGCACTACCACCTTGATGCCGGTATCATAAATGTCGCCGTCGGTTTTCCCGAGATTGGGAAACATTTCCTTGACGATCCCCTGGTCCTTTTCGACCAATGCTTTCAAGAGCCGGACACCTTGATAACCCATCTGATAGGGGTTCTGGACCACCATGGCGTCGATCAAGCCTTCGCCCATCTGCCGGATGGCCAAAGGCTCAGCGTCAAAGGTGACGATGGTGAACTGCTTGCGGTTGTTCATTTCCTTGACGACATCGGCGATCGCGGGGGCGTTGTACGACCAGATTCCGACCAGCGTGTTGAGCTTCGGATGATTGCGGATGGCGTTGCGCACATTTTCGCGCGCCCGGGTCAGATCGGTTTCGTCCGCCATGTTGTCGAGCGCTTTGAATTTGTCTCCTGCCCCCTGACGAACGCCCTCGACCCGGTCGATGGCATTTTGCGCACCGGTCCGGCCGACAAACGTGACGTATTCTCCGCCCTCCGGCCGGAGGTTCTTGGCGCATTTGCCCAGCTCGCGTCCGCCGGCCAAGTTGTCGGTCCCGATGAAGGCAAACCGGGTATCGCGCAGGGTTTCGCGGTCCATGTCCGAATCGATCGTGACAACATGGACCCCTCGCTTCTTCAGATCGCGCATGAGCTCAGCGACGGCTAAATTGGCTGCATCGCAAGGAGAAATCCCCAGGGCCACAATATCGGACTGGCTCGCGAATTGGCGCAGCTTATCGATTTGCCCCTGTGGGGTACCGTCATTGACTTCGAGAATCGCGCGAAACCCGGCTTTGTTCAATCCAAGATTCTTTTCAGCTTCTTGAAGACCGACCCGGCAGGCGTCCCAGAAGGGCGAATTGCCGTTGGTCATGATGATGATTCGCCGCTCGCCCGTACTTGCCTGCCCGCTATTGGTCGTTCGGTTGGTGCTGGTCCCGCAGCCGGTCAGGGCCGCCAGCCCAAGCAAGGCGCTGACAATCAGCTTTGCACGCATCGAAAATGTTCTCATGGAAGGCTGCCTCGTGGAATTCGGCGCTCATTGGTTGACATCCGCGGAAGAGATAGGGAAAACATACGCAAAATGGCGGCGGGAGCAAGCAGGTCGAAGAGTTCCTGGATTGGGCACGAGGAGCGGGATCGGACGATCCCATCAGGATGGCCACCACCGGTACCGAGGAAGACTATGTCCGAAGTCCCCGGAAAACTGCGACAGCAGCATCCTGGGCGGAGGAGCATGCCGGCGCAGGCCAGCTACTCACCGTTGTCATGAATGAGCGGTTCGAGCTGCTTGGTGTTGCGTTCCACGGCGAGCACGATGGTGCGCTCCTCGATGCCATCAGCCGAGACGGCCACGGCCGGGATGATCTGCCGGCTATCGGGAAGGCTGAAACGCATCGTAAACGTGCCGTCCGGCCGCAATTTGACCGGTTCACCCTGGAGCGTGACCCGGGCTTGGGGTTCGGTGGCACCATAGACAATCAGTTCCGCGTCCAGTTGGAACCAAAACTTACGTCCCCGGCCGGGCAGCCAGGCGCCCGAGCCGAAGCTCGTCACCGCCGGTGAGCCGAGAGGCCGGCGCAAACGCTCTTCGAAGAGCTGTTTGAGCTCGAGACTGCTGGCCGTCGGGTCGAAGCCGCCGGACATGGCGTAAATGCGGTCGGCCTTTTTTGAGTCGATGTCCGCCCAGTTCTCATCAATGACATCGCTCACGCCGGCGCGCGGGGTGCTCACCAGATTGGAGCGTGCCAGCACATAGAACCGGCCGTTGCGCGACAGGTAGCCGATGTCCACACGGTACGACCGCGGCGGATTGGCGACGTCGATGTACCAGTTGTTGCAACCACCGTGAATATCGATATCGCGGACGATCGTTTCGGAAGCACTGGAGGTATCATGGCTGCCGACATCCAGGAGGCGAAGGATCGGCTTGGCGCCATGCCAATCCTGGCCGAGGGCGGCTTCCGCACGATGAACGGATTGACGGGTCAGCTCCCAGTAGCAATGGAGCCAGTACGGGTCGCGGACCATTACCACGATCCGATCTTTGCCGTAGCCGCCCGGCAAATCCTTCGGCACCTTGGCGGAAAGGTCCTTGGTCGCGACCCCGATCTCGTATTTACTGCGTTCAACCTGTTCCTCGGCTGTTCCCGTCGCCGAAGTGTTGCGGGCGGCCGCCGTCTGCAGTGTGACCCGGGTCTTGTGCCCGGAACCATTCGGCTTCGCTCTTGAAACCGGCGGACGGCGGTGCGACGGCGGAGCTTGAGCGGATAGAGCGAGGATCAGTTCTTCTTTGCAGAGCTTGTACCAGTTGTCGATCCCTTTCTTGCGGGCCATCTCGGCCAACACTTTCTTTGTACAAGCTTCTAAGCGTTTGTGGTTCATGCCTGAAAACTCCATCCGCGGCTGCCTGCCACAGGCTCACGGAAAACAGGGCCTTCGGGGAGACATCCTCGTTGTCGTTTCGAACTCCCGGAAGTCCGTTTCTGGGAGAATGGATTCCGCCCAGGCCTCCAGGCGCTTCACCGAACGGAGCAGCGACGCCCCAGCGTCGGAAGGCGAGCACAGAAAGTATGGACTAGCCATCGCCGGAGAGGGGATCGTGGGTGCGTACCACGAACGGTCAGGAAAAGTTTTCCCGGTAGGACAAGCCGACCCAAGTTGCCCACAAAGCCCTTCCCAGGACCCCAGGGAGGTTTGTGCTAAGATCCCTACCCCTGCTGTTGAGGTCCCAAGCGAATAGCGGCGAGAAGTCGAGTCATCTACGTAATCGGTGAACCCGCCTTCGCGGCGGTTGATATTAATGCATGTTTAAGTTCTTGTCAACTATAAAATTATTGCGTCAAGCTGCGAGAAGTTGCGACGCTGCGAAGCTACGAAGCTTTGGAAAGCTCTTCGGCCCTGCTGCGGCTTGACGGTGTCGGGGTATCGTGCTACATCCAAGGAGCCAGCAGCTCAACAGCCCCCAAAGATTCGTGGATTTGCGGCTGCCGATCGGGAGAACAGATGATGCAGTGTCCTGTGTGCCATGCCGCCAATCCAGCCAATGATCTGAGCTGCCGATCGTGTGGCGAGCCGCTGCCGCCCAGAAGCCCGGCTGAAGCGGCGGGCGCGCTTCCGGCCGATGTTGTCCTGGCGGAGGGCAAGGAAGTCGGCCACGTGGACACGCATCTGGAGAAGGACAAAGATTCGGATATCGTCTCGATCTTCATCCCGTACAAGAACCCCAAGGCTCTGGCGGCGTACTACTGTGGCTTCTTCGCCCTGATTCCGGTTCTGGGCTTCGTACTCGGCCCGGTGGCAATTTGGCTGGGCATCTCGGGTGTGCGTACCAGCACCGCCAATCCAGCCGCCAAAGGTATGGTCCACGCAATTACCGGCATCGTCCTGGGCGTGCTGGCACTGCTTTGTTGGAATCCGTTTTGGTGCGTACTCCTCGTCTTGGCCTACTTTTATTTGCCATAAACTGTGGTTTCAGGATATTCGGCAGCCCACGCATACCACTTCACTTGCGTGCTGTCTAGCCAGGTCAGCGTCCACCCTTTCAACTCGCCGCTTACCGCCCTTCCGGCAATGTCCCAGCGCGAGCCGGTTTCGGTGTCGACGAACGGCGCTGCTGCCTCTTTATCATCACGAACCAGCCGGACCGTTCTGGCCGCCGGCTCCGGACGGATGTCGGGAGGGGATATGCCATCACGGTTCGGCTGCGGAGCGGGATACTTTCGAGGCGGCTTGGCTTCCGGTCGGTAGGCCGTGGCGGACCGCGTTGGACCATGCCAGAACACGACGCAGGCTCGCCCATTCAAGCGATCCTCGATGAATCCTAACTTGCTGAGGGTATCGAGCGGATA
>DATGIQ010000639.1:0-4933 GCA_035295665.1 Gemmataceae bacterium
CGCATAATTGACCGGGCCGCATCCTGACCGCTACAATGAACGCTTTCGGTAGGAACGCGTGCCGGCCCATCTCGAGGAATGCTCTTTGATCTTTCTGACGTTTATCATTCCCCTCGCACTCTATTGCCTGGTGCTGACCGCCCTCAACCGCAAACGCCACGCGGTTTTGATGCCCGGACCGTGGGACTTTGCCGGCGTGCTGTTCGCGGCGTCCGGTTTTCTTCTCTTTGGTGGTCCGGCCATCCTTACCGGGATGTATGAGCAATGGCGCCTTTCCTGGCTGCTCGGCCAAGCGCGCTACCTGCAAGGGATTGGCGAAGACTGGCACTTCTGGGTCCGGCTTTGGCTTGGCTATTTCGCTCTGGTTGTCGTTATCGCAGCGGTGGTGCTTTGGCGGCGAAGAGCCCAAACGTCCATTTATAACGTTGATCCAGAGGTTTTGATCAACGTGCTCCCGCAAGTCATGGAGCGTCTTGGCTTGGAATGGGTACCCAGCGGACCGAGCGGCTTGCTTCTCCGCTATCGCCCGGTGCCCCCCAATAGCCATCCCCAGCCCAAGGGCCCACGCTCCGGCTCCCTCGTGCCAGGCGAGACATCCTCGGATCATCCCTGGAGCCAGTTGGTGGTGGAGCCCTTTCCGGCCATGCATCACGTAACCTTGCACTGGCGCGCGCACGAACCAGCGCTCCGTCCGCAAATTGAGATGGAGCTGGCCAAGGCCTTGGCGCAAATCCCGACCCAGCCGAACTCCCTCGCGGGATGGTTGCTCCTGATTTCTTTGGGACTATTCCTTTCGGCGTTTACAATGCTGTTCACGCTCTTGAGCCTCTATGTCAGCCGCATCCTTCAGTTGCCGCGCTGAGACAACGGCTATTCGGCGGCGGACAATTGTGAAATCTGCGTGTAGCTGCCAAAGAGCCCCGGTCTCCCAGCGAATTACCTTGTGAACAGGGAGCAAACAGGTATGCTAACAATTCCGTTCCGTAAACGAGCGATTTGCTAGGACAGCTCAAGAATTTCGAGGCCGCAGCCAGATTGCATCGTTGCTGGATCGAGGTGTGACCATGGAGACCGTGTACCTGGTAAGTTTTTTGGCCGGCGCGACCTTGATGGTGTGCCAATTTCTCCTTTCGCTGGTGGGATTGGGTGGGCACCACGAGGCGGGCGATTCTCACGAACTTGCGGCCCACGACGCGCATTGCGATCAGGACGCCAGTCATGACCATCACGACAGCCATCACGAATCCCTGTCGTCCTGGTTTGTCAGCCTGTTGACGTTTCGCACGTTGGTGGCCGCGCTGACCTTCTTTGGCCTGGCCGGCCTGGCCGGCACTCAGCAATGGGGAGATGGAGCGGCCACGCGCTTGATTTCCGTGGCTGCGGGTGCCGGGGCCATGGTTCTGGTAGCCGGGCTCATGCGTACCCTGAGCCGGCTGCGGGCCGAAGGCACGGTCCGCATGGATCGGGCCGTCGGCAAAGGCGGCACTGTCTATCTGCCGATCCCCGCAGGGCGGGCCGGCACCGGCAAGGTCCTGTTGAACCTGCAAAATCGCACCGTGGAATGTCAAGCCGTCACGGCCGAAAAGGAGCTGCCGACCGGTGCCCCGGTGGTGGTTGTCGCCATCGTCGGTCCGGACACCGTCGAGGTAGCCCCTGTTTCAGGAGTATGACCCATGACCATCGCCGCTCTTTCCGCGCAAGTCCCCGTCGAAAATATCTGGATCATCCTGATCCCTGTTTTCGTGGCCCTGGTGGCGTTCAGCGCATTCATGATGATCGTCAGCCGCTACAAACGCTGCCCCAGCAACCGCGTGTTGGTGATTTTTGGCAAAGTCGGAGGCGGCAACACAGCCCGGTGTATCCACGGTGGCGCGGCCTTCGTTTGGCCGCTCGTTCAAGACCATGCGTTCCTGAGCCTCGAACCGATCCAGATCGAAATCCCGCTCAAGGATGCATTGTCGGTCGAAAATATCCGCGTCAACGTCCCGAGCATCTTTACAGTGGCGATCGGCACCGACCTGGAGGTGATGAACAACGCGGCCATTCGCCTCCTGGGGCTGAACACGGCGCAAATCAAACAGCAGGCCGGCGATATCATCTTCGGCCAGCTTCGCCAGGTCATTGCCTCGATGCGCATCGAGGACATCAATCGCGACCGTGAAAAATTCTTGCATCAAATCCTGAATTCCCTGGAACCGGAGTTGCGCAAGATCGGGCTCGTGCTGATCAACGTGAACATCACGGATATCACGGATGAATCCGGCTTCATCGAAGCGATTGGCCGCAAAGCTGCGTCGCAGGCGGTTCAGCAGGCCAATGTGGATGTCGCGGAGCAAGAGAAGCTCGGGCAAATTGGCGTCGCCGAGGCCGAGCGCGATAAGGCGGTGCAGGTCGCCAACGCCACCAAACTCCGCAACATCGGCATGCGCGAGGCCCAGCGCGAGCAGGCTGTTCGGGTCGCCCAGCTCGAAAAAGAACAGAAGGTCGGCGAACAAACGGCGGCGTTCGAGCGCGATGCCCAGGTCAAGGATGCCGAACGCAAGATGCGGGTCGCCCTGGCGGACGCCAACGCCAAGGCGATCGATGGCGAAAACCAGGCCCAGGCCAGCATCGCGGCCTCGCAGGCGGCCCTGCAGGTCAAGCAGGCCGACGCGTTCCAGCAGGGCGAAACGCGCAAACGCGAAGCCGAGGCCGCGGTCTTGGAGGCGCAAAACCGCGCCCTCGCCAAGGCTGCCTTGGCCCAAGCTGAGCGCGTCGAAGCAGAACGCCGTGCCGCCGTCGAGGCTCCTGCCAAAGCGGAAAAGGCCAAAATCATCGTCGAGGCGGAAGCCGAAGCCGAAAAGCGCCGCATCGAGGCCTTGGGTCAAGCATCTGCCATCTTCGCCAAGCTCGAAGCCGAGGCGAAGGGACAATACGAAATGTTGGCCAAAAAGGCAGACGGGCTCCGCCAAATCGTCGCGGCCTGCGGCGGCGCTCAACAAGCGTACCAGCTACTCTTGCTCGAACACCTCGATCACCTGGCCCAGACCTCCGCCCAGGCGATCGCAAACATCAAGTTCGACAAGGTCGTCGTCTGGGAAAACGGCAACGGCGTCAACGGCCACGGGGGCAACAATGTGTCGGGATTCCTGCACAACCTGGCCCGCACCATGCCTCCCATGATGCAGGTGTTGAAGGACATCGGCGGTGTGGAAATCCCGGATTATCTGGCCCGGATGTCACCGGAAGCCTCGGCGGAAGAGGGCGTCCGGTTCGCCACCCGTACAACTTCCGCGACGCCGGCTCCCGAAAACTCGACTGCGTCGAACCCTCTGCCGCCGAAAGGGTAGCCGCTTGTGCGGGCCAGTGGCGTTGCCATCGAACGAGCCTCGACCGTGACGGAAAGCCGTCATCCTTCCCTCACAGTTGGGACTCGCCCCTCCCATCCAGCGCCGTGCGTGATCGCAAACAAAGGAGATTCCCCATGACTCGTTCTGGGGTCCGACCTGAGAGTACACCCGCGAAGTCTACTGTCCTCCCATCGACGCAAAAAGTTCAACGGGCGAAGGTTGCCGAAGTTGCGGCGGTCCTCCCAGCGGATTCGCCCACGGTAAGCGCTGGCCCGTCCGATGCCCCGCGCTGGAGCACGGTCGATCTGGGTCCCGAGCTCCCCATGTCTGTTTTCACCAGCACCGAGCGCTGGAACGCGGAACGCATCGGGGCGGTTGCGATCTACTGTAGTGATGGCCGATGGGGCGAAGCCTTTGATGAATTCTGCCACAGGAATTTGCAGATTCCGCGCTACGATCGTTTGGCCATGGCCGGTGGCCCGGCTTGCTTTGCCCCCAGAACCGAACGAGCCAAGGTGTGCTGCCAGGCGGCTTTGGATCATCTGGATTTCTTGGTGAAGGTACATGAGCTGAAGCGGATCGTGCTGATCACCCATTACGGCTGCGCAGCCTATGCCGAACAGCTGCACCAGGAGCCCGACGAATGTCTTCCCGTTCAATTGGACGATCTGCGCACGGTCGGTGAGACGTTGCAGCGCCGCTATGAGAGCGTAAAGGTGGACGGCTTCTTGGCGATGCGAAGGGGACTTACCATTTCGTTTCACGCGCCAGCAAGTTGAAAGGTTCGTTAAGAGCCAGCGTAGACAAGCCGGACGCGCCAGCGCAGGGCCAGCATCACGCCTTCCTGCGCTGGCGCTCCAGCTGGTGTCCCGGAGTTACGACCAGGTTTGTCCGCCAGCACTACAGCCCGAGCACACTTTCCCCAGCTCCGTGATTCTGGCCGCTCTTGAGCGCTGCTTCGATGAAGCCGATGATCTCCACGGTTACGCCGATGTCCAGCGGAGCTTTCTTCGTCTGGAACATTTCGACAATCTTCTTGAGCAGTTCCCGATAGATGTAGGTCGTGCTAATCGGCACGGCCTGCACTCCCTGTTCGGTAAACGCTAAGCAACCATACGCACTCTTGCCGCTCCGGATGCCGCGCACCGTGGCGAGCCGGCCATCGTTCCACTGCCCGGTCACGACATCGGCGTCCCGTTCATGCGTGCACGTAACTCGCTGGCAGCCCGGACCCATCAAGGTGTAGAGCACTTCAACGGCATGGATGCCGTAGTGGTAGAGGCCGGGATTCAGGTCGTGCAATTCTGCCGGGCCGTACGCCACGGCCCCCAGCACCTTGCCATGAGCGGGATCTGCCATGAAGTGGACAAGATCGGGAGCGTAGCGCAGGGAAGAAGCGCTGAAGATGGGCACGTTCTTCTCTTTTGCCAGGGCCGCCAGCTTCCGGGCGTCGGCCACGCTGCACGTAAACGGCTTATCGATGTAACAGGGCAACCCCGCTTCCAAAAATGGCTGGGCGCGGTCCCAATGAACCCCACCCTGCTGCGATTCGATGAGCATGCCATCGACCTTGCCGATCATGTCGGCCGGTCGCTCCACGAGTG
>DATGIQ010000640.1:0-8992 GCA_035295665.1 Gemmataceae bacterium
CAGCGGAAAAAAAGATGAGCCAGTACACCGAGAACCAGCGTGCTCACCAGCAACGTGACGGCCAACTGGAGATGGTCCCACGTGCTTAGCGGCGAAGGAAACGAGGCTGGGCCGAGCAAGGCTCGCCGCATCCCTTCCAACCAGTAGGTCGGCGGCAAGCTCAAACTAACGGGCCGGAGCCAGATCGGCAGGATGTTGATGGGAAATGCGGCTCCGCTGAAAAGGTACAGGGCGCCGGCGATGCCATCGCTGAGGAACATGCCATAGCGAGCCATATTCAGGACGGCACCTGCCAAAATCAGACCGAGAGTGACCAGCAAGGCCACACCCGTGCCGAGGTAAAAGAGGAGCCAGCCCCAGGCAATGGCACGGCCATCCAAGGCAGCGCGCAGCTCCGGGAAGATCGCCAGCCCCACGCTCACGGTAAGCACGGCACCCACGCAAGCCTGGATAGCGCGGGACAGGCCGCGGCCAATAAGGTAGGTGCGCAGGGGAGCGGGGCTGATCCGGACGAATTTGAGCATGCCGTAGCTTTCGCGGTCCGTAACCACGACTTGACTCATGCCGGAAGTAATGCCGCCGACGAGCATGAAGCAGGCGCTACTGATGTACAGAAACGGCAAGTATTCCGGTGCCACTGCTCTACCCGCCGAGACACGTACCGCGAGGTACATGCAGACCAGCATCAGCGAGCCGGCCAATGGCTTGACGAGGACGTAAATCAGGAAGAGCCAGGGAGCAGCCCAGTTGCTGTCGATTTGCCAGCCCAACCAGGCGGACCAACGCAGCGCACGCCAATGGAGCATCTACAGCCACCTCACCGTCAAGCGACCATCGTGGCGGGCCCGCCGTTCCAGCCGCGCCAGCAGGTAGCGCGCCAGACTGATGAACAGGACCGCCAAGAGCGCCAGGAGCATGACTTCGACCCAAACCGGTAGCAAGCCTTGATCCGCCAACCGCGGGAAGAGGATTTGCCGAAGCGCATCCACACCAGCGGTAAGTGGTAGCAGCGCCGCCACCGAGCTGACCGCCGAGCCCAAGACCCGCACAGGAAAATTCAACCCGGAGAGCAGATAGACGGGCTCCTGAAGCAGGCTGACGATGTGCAGGGCTTGACGCCCCCACCACAAAAAGGCCGAGGCGAACACCATTCCTAGGCCATACAAGGCCAACATGAGCAAGAGAAATGTCCCGAGGAGCGCCCACCAGCTCGTTGGAGCCAGAGGCACGCCGAACGCGAGCCAGCCGATGAGGAAGATGGTCAAGGCGCGGACCAGCGTCAGCGCCATGCCGCCCAGGGCCATACCCGCAAGGATGGCCATCATCGAACAGGGCGCGGCGATGAACAGCTCCAGGTTTCCGGCTTCGCGATCCCAGTAAAACTGAGCGCCCATCGACCAAATCACGTTGAGCCAGAACGCCGTCATGGCGCCGCCCAGGATCACGAACCCAAGATATTCCTCGGGTGCCTGCATGGCCCGGTACGCAAACGCCATCGCCGACACGGACAGAATGGGCAAGACCGTTTCCAGCAAGAGCCAGCCCGGCTGGCGGCGAAGCGCGATCACGCGCGGGTACGCACGGGCGAGCGTGACGCGCATGAAGAAGGCAGCCGCTCGGGTCACGCATCAACCTCCCGAGGCACCCAGCCGTGCCCGACGAGTTCGATAAAGGCGTCTTCCAGCGATGGTTCGACTTTCTTCAGCGAAAGAATTTGCGAGCCGCCCCGGAGGATTTCTTGGACAACTGAGCCGACTACCGCCTCCTCTTGGAGCGTGACGCGGACATCGATAGAAGCGGATCCTTCGGCGCAGGTGCATTGCTGAACGCCGGCCAATGCACCCAATCCGTGCCAGCCATTCGCGCCGGTCGTCAGCGCCAGCTCAAAGGTCGGATACCGCTGTACCCGGCGTTTGAGGGCGGTTGGCGTGTCGCAGGCGAGCACGCGGCCTCGATGAATGATGGCGATGCGGTCGCACAGCTCGTCGGCCTCCGCCATGTAGTGGGTGGTTAGGACGAGGGTCCGGCCGGGGCGTTCGTTCATCCACTCGCGAACAAATTGCCGCACGGTCCGCGCCGCCGTGACATCGAGGCCGAGCGTGGGCTCATCGAGGAAAAGGATTTGCGGCTGAGTGACAAAGCCCCGGCAAAAGTTCATTTTTTGCCGCTGTCCGGTCGACAGGTGACTGATGCGGGTATCGGCTCGGTCGTGCAAGCCCACCGCGGCAAGGAGCCGGTCAATGCGGCAACGGGCTTCCTTCCCCGGCACGCCATAGAGCTGGGAAAAAAGCCAGAGATTCTCGCGCACCGTAAGTACGCCGTAGCCGGACGTTTCCCCGCCCGACACCATGTTAATCCGTTCGCGTACCGCTTGTGCTTGGGCCACGACCTCCAGACCATCGACCCAGGCCGAACCACTGGTCGGTGCTAGGAGCGTGGTCAGGATTTTGATCAACGTCGTCTTACCGGCCCCGTTAGAGCCAAGCAATCCGAATAATTCGCCGGGCCGGATTTCGACGTTAATATTGTCCAGCGCAACGAATTCGGTTGGATGGGCATCGTCTTCTGATGGGGTCCGTTGCCGGCGCGGCGTCTTGTAAGTCCGCCGGAGATCAACGGTTCGAATGGCAAGCGGATCCATGGAGGATTTCTAATTACGGATGACCGGCAGCGCACTTAAGGACTTTGGGAGGCATCCTTTACTCGGCCCTGCTGCTGTGGAGGTTCCGAGTTCCACACGCTGGAATTATCACACGCGGTGGAATTCCTGTCTAGCTCAGCCTGCGGCTGCTTGAACCGGCCGCCTGTCCTTTTGCTCTCGGCCTGAAAATTCTGGCGTGAGAAGTCGGTCCCAACCTGGCATCACAATTGCTCAGTCCTCAGGAAAACGCCGGAGGAGCCATGATGCAGCCTCGGGGAATTATCCTGGATATCGACGGAACACTGGTAGACAGCAATGATGCTCATGCACGCGCCTGGGCCGAAGCCTTGGCCGAGCATCACGTGAATGTCTCGTTCGATCAGATCCGATGGTTGATCGGCATGGGCGGTGACAAGTTGCTACCGAAGGTGTCGGGAATTGCGCCGGACTCGCCCAAGGGACAGGCGATCTTGCAACGCCGCATGCAGATCTTCTCCACGCGCTATTTGCCTTCGTTGCATGCGTTGCCCGGAGCAAATGAACTTTTGCACCACATGCACCGCATGGAACTCCGAATGGCGGTGGCCAGCTCCGCCAAGCGCGCGGAGCTGGACGATCTCCTGAAGATTTGCGGAGCCGATGACCTCATCGAACACCAGACCTCTTCGGACGACGCCGACCGGTCCAAACCCGACCCGGACATCGTTCAGGCCGCGCTTCAGAAGCTCCGGCTGGATCACGCCGTGGTAGTCATGCTCGGCGACACACCGTATGACATCGAATCCGCCGGCCGGGCAGGCGTGCCGCTGATCGCGCTGCGGTGCGGCGGTTGGAAAGATGCGGATCTGGCAGGGGCGATCGCCATCTACAACGACCCGGCTGATCTGCTGGCTCATTATGATGCTTCCCCGCTGCGAAGGGGGAAGAGCTAATGGACACGAAAGATCCGCGTGTGGCGATCGTGATGATCACGCACAATCGAAGGGAAGAGCTTCTGCGCACATTGGAGCGGCTGACCGGGCTCCCGGAACAACCGGGAATTGTCGTCGTCGATAACGGGTGTACCGATGCGACTGCGGAAGCAGTGGCCCAAACATTTCCCCAGGTAAACGTCGTGCGGGCAGGCGCCAATCTGGGAGCAGCCGGCCGGACGCTCGGTGCGCGTCATACGGATGCACCCTATCTTGCATTCTGCGATGATGATACGTGGTGGGATCCCGGGGCGCTCCGCCGTGCTGCCGACCTGTTCGACCGCCATCCCAAACTGGCTGCCCTTACCGGCCGAGTGCTGATCGGACGGGAAGAACGCGAAGACCCTGCTTGCACCGAGATGGCGCGAAGTCCACTCCCTCGAGAACCTCAGATGCCGGGGCATCCGCTTCTAGGATTCCTGGCCGGAGCATCCATGATGCGGCGCTCGGCATTCTTCTCGGCCGGCGGCTTCACGGCCCATCTTGGGATTGGCGGCGAAGAACAATGGCTGGCCGCCGAGCTGGCTGCGGGCGGATGGTGGCTGTGTTATGTACCTGAGATCGTGATCCATCATTATCCATCGACGAAGCGCGACGCCCGGCTGCGCCGCAGGCACGACCTTCGCAATACGCTCTGGTTCACCTGGCTACGCCGTCCCCTGCCCAGTGCCCTGCGCCGAACCCTCTCCCTGGCCCGATCGGTTCCCTGCGACTGGGTTTCCGTACGTGGCTTTGTGGCTGCGCTGACCGGCTTGCCTTCCGTTTGGCGGTACCGTCATGTGGTACCGCCGGATGTCGAGCTGCGTTTGCGGCTCCTTGAAATCGATCGGAACAAGGAACGGAAAGGATCCCATGTTCTCTGATTGCGATATCAAAGGCAGCCAGCTGCCGACCAAGACACTTTGCCTAACCTACGATGATGGTCCCGGACCGCACACCGCGGAACTAGGCCGCTACCTCTTCGAGCAGGGAATCCAGGCGGCGTTTTTTGTGATTGGTCGCCACGCCGAACACCAGCAGGCAACGCTCCGGCATCTTCGCAACTGGGGCCACCTGATCGGCAACCACACGTACAGCCATCCGGGATTGGTTGCGCTGGCCGAATCCGGCGGGGACGTAGTAGACGAACTCGTTCGCACCGATGCGATCATCCGGCCATTTCTTTCTGGCGGAATTGCCCTGTTCCGCGCTCCGTATGGCAACTGGAGGCAAAAGCTGCATCTAGATAGTTCCGAAGACAAGCCGGTATCGCTCGTGGCCGAGATCCTCAACCGCTGCGCAGCGCTTTGGCATTACATTGGTCCAGTGAACTGGGACATCAGTGCAGAAGATTGGGACTTCTGGACACAGGGACTCCCTGCGGAACGGTGCGTCCAACGGTACTTGGAAATCATTAGCCGCAAGCAGCGCGGCATCGTGCTCATGCATGATAGCTCTGAGGATGAAGCGGTTCGGGCCAAGAACGGGGCCCTGCAAGCGACGCAGCTCCTCGTGCCGGCCCTGAGACAACAGGGCTATCGGTTCGTGGGCCTCAACTCCATTCCCCAAATCTGCAAGGCACGCTCCGTGCTGACCAGCCGCGCAGCCCTGTAAGTGGATCACAATGAGTGTCTGTGACGCCAGCTCGATATCGATACCCGCACCGATCGTTACTCCCTGGGCGTCCTGCTCTACGAGCTGCGGACGGGTACAACGCCGCGGGGGCCCACACGGCGGCAGGGAGCGGCCTTGCTCGACCTGCTGCGGAAGATCCGCGAAGAAGAGCCGCCCAATTGGATCGTGATGAAGTACCTGGAGAAGGACCACAACCGACGCTACGAAACGACGCGCAGGTTGCGGCTTGCCCGCAGTCGTAGAGCTACCGGTTGTGGAAGTTTGTGCGGCGCAATCGGAGAGCGGTGCTGGCGGCGAGCACCATCGTGCTGTTGCTCGTGCCGGGCATCATCGGCACGACGACGGGATTGGTGCGTGCCGAACGGGCGCCGCAGGACGCTGAGAAGGCGCAGCGAAACGAAAGGACGCAGCGCCGTCTCGCCGCGCCGCTCAAACATCGTGTGCCAAACCGTTGAGGTTGGGGCTCCGACCAAGTGCTGTGCATGATCCCGCACGGTGATCGAGGCAGGATCGACAAGATTCATCCCCTGCACGCGAGTGCTTCGGCTCCGCGGCGACGGTATTCCACGGCAGCCCATACCTCCGGGATGACGAAGAAGAGGAGAGCGATCGAGCAAGCCGCGGATGCCAGACAGAGCGTGCAATAGGCGCGGAAGAGGAACGCCTGGCACAAGACGAGCACCCCTGCTGACAACCCCAGCGCCGCCGCCATAGCCCCGCTTGTGAACACAGCCCACGGCAACGACCGCCAACGCTGTCGGCCGCCGATCCCTTCGGCGACCGCTTCGAGGAGGTAACAAGCGGCCCCAAGGAGCGCATCCGGAACCGGGAGCAGGTGCGCGACCCAGGATTCCCTGAGAATCGCCCAGCTGCCGTTGCCAAAGAACGGCTCCCAGACATGAGCAACGATGTCCAGCTGATAGAGCCCCAGATAGGTAGCAATGGCGAAGCCGGTCAGAGCCAACATTATTCCGGGTAGACGGACGTACCAGGCAGATGGATTGTGCCGCCAGTTGGGCGGACACGAAGCACTGGCCATGCAACCTGCTCTCCTTCAGTCCTTTGATCCGCGGAACTTCCGTTACGTGGTGTGTCCGTCGCACGGGAGCATCAGACGCGGATCAACGCCAGTCCTGTCTCCGGGTCGTGCTGGCGTTGCAAGTATTGCGGCGACTCGATGAGGATGACCTCCAGCGTCGGTCGCACAACCGCCTCGATCAAGTGGCCGCCGTGCGCCGTTCCATCCGACTTACCGAGGACGACGTGGGCATGCAGTTTTGGCTCGCCCCGCTCCCCACGGGCCAGATCGCCCACCAGGGAAAGCACCTCCACTTGCTCGCGTACGGGGATGCGCCGATAATCCTTCTGATTCCAGTCGAAGTAGCCGAGCGTCGCTTCTCGGAATGCGCCGATGGCTGTGAAATGGCTGCCGGCCAGCTGCTTCTCCCGCGCGAACGCCAACAAGCCCTTCATGACTTCATCGCCTGTATCGAAAATGAGAGCATACGTTTCCGGCCGCTCATTCAGAAGTTTCGCGCGCATGTGTCTGCCTCCATTTGAACTGCCGTCCCAACCAGAAGTTGCTCAGCACTCAAGAAGTCTGCAAACGATGTGCCCAAGAGTTTGCGGACAAAGCTTGTGGTAACTCCGGGGCACCAGCCTGAAGCGCAAGCAAAGGAAGCCGTTCTGCTGGCCCTGCGCTTGCGCGTCAGGCTTGGGTCCCCTGGCTCCAAGCCCCTATCCTGTTGCACGGTGCGGAATGCGAGGAGGAGCGGTTCCTTATTGGTGGTTGATCCCCATGTACACGCTCAGCCCTTCATCGCGCAGAAACGTGTTCGTGCCCCATGGCTCGCCGCTCACCGCGGAGTCATTGGTCGTGGCGAGAATCTGGAAGACATCGAAGACAGTGAAGTTGGACGCGCCGAAGGCGGACCCATTGGATCCGATATTCCAGTCGTACGCTGCCAAGCCAAATGCATTGACCGTAAAGCCATAACTCTGCCCCACACTTCCGCCCAGGGAAGTCGTCGTCGTGAACACTTCCAAAGCCGTGGCCAACACCTCTGCATCCAGGCCGACCCCCTTAGAGACCAGGAACAGGCTCTGGTAGTAGCTGCCGATTTGAGAATTGGTGAAGGCGCCCAAATTAGGAGCACTATTCCCACCGCCATAGAGGTCGGGGAAGGTCATGGCCAGCCACTGCCCCAAGCTCTGCCCATTGGCCGTGGCCCCGAACCGACGGGCCAGTTCCTGCCCTTGTAACCCTTCCCAGAAGCTGATTGGCTTGATCATGCCCGCCGGCACGAATGCGTCAATGCTGCCGACTGTGGCCGGACTCGACACTAAAGTCCGCACACCTTCGTGATCGATTGCTACCGCGAGGAAGTACGAGCCTGCGGCGGCGTAGGTGTGTGTGCCGCTGATCGTGAAAGTATCACCACTCGTCGTGATCGCCCCCGTGGTAGCGGTGCTCCCGTCCCCCCAATCAATGCTGGCCGAGTAGTGCGTACCATCATCGGACTCCGAGCCACCCGGATCGGTAAAATTCGCCACGGTTCCCGTGAACGGAGAACCGGCCGTGGCATTGACATTTACCGGTGTGCCTGCCACCGCAGGATCCGATACAGTGATCTGAAATGATCCGAAGCCGGAGAGATTGTCACTGGTACTCTTTACGGTGATGATCACCGTAGCGACGCCTTCTTCGCTGTAGCTATGGTTTTGCGTGCCGAGGGATCCGACCCCAGGTGGATCAAACATGGTGGCGGAGGTGCCATCGCCCCAGGCAACGGTTGCTATCCAGGGACCGCCGCTGGTGTCTGTGAAGCTCCCCAGCTCAAAGGCCTGCAAGGTGCCCTCCGTCGCACTTTGGTCCGATGGCGGCGTCACGGTTGCGCCGCTATCGGTTCCCCCAACTGCGAACAGGGTTGCGTCGTTGATGGCATAAACGGTCCCGTCGGCGCCGATCACGATCGGAGTATACGCCTCCCCCGTGCCATTGGTCAGCTTCACCGATTGCGTGAACGAGTTGGTGGCCAGGTTCCAGCGGTACAGAGTGCCATCTTCACTGTTGGCCATGATGCTGTCGCTCGCCGGGTCCACCGCGGCCGTGTTGATGCACCACTCGCGCACCATCGGCAGCACCGGATCAGGTGTCACTCCCGCGATGGTGAGCACGGCTGCCATGACTTTTGCCTGGGTGATGGGATCCTGCATGATCGCGTTCGGATCGAGTACCGCAAGCCGATTGTCTCCATCCCCGCCTGTCTCTTTGTAATTGTTGTACTTGGTCATGATGAGATAGGAGGACGCCCCATTGTAAGACGGCACCGTGCTGGCAGGGACAATCGAAGCGGTATCGTCCCAGCCGAACGCGCCCGGGATCTTGGTTTGCCTCAAATCGCTGCTGAAGTGCAACAGCCAACCGCGATCATTGTTCGTCAGGCCTCCATTCACAAGATCGAACACACCAAAGTACACATCCCCATCCGGTCCCACCGTCGGCGACGCCGTACCGATGTCCGGCAAGGAGGCTCCCGTCTCGGTGCTCGGATCCCGAAGAAAGACTTTCCCCGTCATGGCCAGAGTTGTGCTGTCCAGACGCACCAAGTATCCCGTTGACTCACCGCCGCTGCTGACAGCGATATAGAGACTGCTCTGGTCGTTGCTGAGGGCAGGGGCACAGTTGAGCACGACCTGAGCGATGGCGGGATCTCCGGCGGCGGTGCTGGCCGCCACCCAGGAACCATTGCCGCTGGGATCCATC
>DATGIQ010000641.1:0-15839 GCA_035295665.1 Gemmataceae bacterium
GGCTGTATTCGTCTTGATCTTTCTCCCACTCCAGATCCGAGCAGCCGGCCACCAAGTGAACCGCGAGCCGGCCCTCGGTCAAGGTCCCAGTTTTGTCGGTGCAAGCCACGTCAACACGTCCAAGGGCTTCCACGGCCGAAAGCCGGCGCAGCAGGGCCCGGCGGCGGGCCAGGCGGTGGGCCACCCCGACCTGTCCCGTGCCGGCCAGGAGCGGCAAACTCTCCGGCACCACGGCCAGGGCAATACTGGCGGCCACGCTCACCTGAGACAACAACGGCTTGCGCCAGAGAATCCCTGAAGCGATCACCGTCGCTCCTCCGACCGCGGCGATGGGCAACGCCAACTGTAGCAGGCGCGCCAGGCGGGCACCGAAGGGACTTTCTTCCGCCTCGTCCAGGCTCAGGGCCGCAGCCGTCGCTCCCAAGCGTGTTTGCCGGCCAACAGCCACGGCCACCGCACGCCCCGTGCCTACGACCACGCCGCTTCCCTCAAGAATGACGCGGCATTCCGCAGGTCCCCACCCGTCGGCCTGCTTGGCGACCGGCATCGATTCTCCGCTCAAGGCCGCCTCATCCACCTCCAAACAGTGCGTGTGGATCAAGCGGGCATCGGCAGCGACCCGGTCGCCGGGAGCCAAGAGCAAGACATCTCCCGGCACCACCTCCGTCGCCGGCAGCGTGATGGCGGCACCATCTCGGAGCACCCGCGCCGTCGCCATGCCGAGACGCCGCAAGGCTTCGACTGCCTTGTCGGCCTGACGTTCTTGCCAGACGCCGACGACCACGTTAACCGTGACGGTAGCACCGATGATGACGATGTCCAGGGCAGCGCCCCCGGCGATCAAGGAGAGAAGCGCACCGCCCATGAGGATACTGTTCACCGGAGAACGAAGCTGGTTGAGAAGGACCTTCACGGCTTCCAGCCGCTCGGCTGCCTGTGGAGGAGCGTGTCGCCGCTGTGCAGCCTGGGCATGGCTTAACCCGGCTTCGGTTGTCTGGAGAGCGTGCAGGACCGTGGCGATCGTTGGTTGTCCCCAGCGCTCGGGACGCGGATCAAACAGCAAGGAGAGGGAGGATCCGGGGCGCCGGCCGCCTCGGAGCCGCACCCAGCCGTCCGCGAGACTGGCAAGGGCACCGACATAAACGCTGTGCGATGCCCGTTCGACGCCGGGCCTGCCCCGGAACCCCCAGACCGCGCCGAATAGGTTCGCCCCGGTCGACAACACCACCGCATCCCGCACGGCCTGGTCGCGGCGCTGCCCGGCTTCGAGCACGGCCACGACGGCATCCAGGTCGGGAGCCAGCAGGTCGGCGCGTGCGGGGAACTGCCCTGTCGGCGATGGCGCCAGGCCGAGGGCCAGGTCACACTGTGCCAGAGCAGGCCCGGACTGGGCGCTGTCGGAGACAAAGGCGACGAAAGCCCCGGTTTGCTGCCGCTGGCGGATGCTCTCCACGGCATCGGCGGAAGCGACAAGGCTCACCTTCGCGCGCCGGGCAACCGCCTGGGCAGCCTCCGGGGCGCCGGCCATCAACATCTCCGGATGGACACCAAGGCGGCGACAGGTCTGGACTAAGCGCGTGCCAGCCGGATTGAGGCGGGGACGCACCGTGACAAACCCGAGCGGTTGCTCATCCTGTTCGCGAGACAGCACCAAGAGATATCCCCCCTGGTGCCGCCGCTCGACCGCCTCGCTGATGACCGGGGGATCTTCCGGCGGACCGAGCGTGTAGCGGACTCCTTGTACCGACGCCGTCGCCCACAGACCGTTGAAGGTCCCCTGTTCCGCCGGCGACCGGCCGAGCTCTGAAAAAACATCGCCCCAAGGAGAGTCCGCCGCGGCTGCGACTCCGCTGGCCAGCGCCAGGACCTGGGGGGCGTCTAGGGCCTCATCAAGCGGCAGGACGGTGGTGATCTCAAAGTGTTTGCCCCCTCCGCCCTGGCGCGGCCGTAGAGCCACCAACCCGAGCGCCTGTCCATCCGCTTCGCGGGACAGCATCAGCAGGTACCCACCTCGGTGCCGCCGTTCGACGGCTTCGTCGATGGCGGGAGAATCTTCCGGCGGACCGAGTGTGTAGCGGACTCCTTGCACCGACGCCGTCGCCCACAGACCGTTGAAGGCCCCCTCCGCTGCCGATACCGTACCGAGCCGTGGAAATACGTTTCCCCAGGGAGATCCGGCCGCCACGGAGACTCCACCTGACATGGCCAAGAGCATGCCGGGGTCGACTGCATCGTCCAGACAGAGCACCGTGGTAATTTCCAGCCCATCGGTTAGCACGCGCGGTCCATCGATCAGGAGGATATCGGGAAGCCGAATGACCCGATCCGGACGCGTACCAACCACCGTGACACCGGCCCGCAGGACACGGGCGGCGGCATCGAGATTGGCGGCCTCCATGCCGATGATCGCTGGGCGCGGATTCACTAAAAGCAGGGCCGCGAAGCTGCGAGGCAGAGAACGGGAGAAGAGCGCCGTCAACGCCGCATAGCCGAGCGAAACCGGTCCGAGGGTACGTATGTAGCGTTCATAAAGATGGGGAGCCAACGGCGCGGGACGGGGCTGCGGCAAGAATGGCTTGTCCCGGTGCAGGTGCAGGACAAACGGCCCGCCAGAGAGTTCGGCGCCGGCGGATACACTGGTACCGGGTTGGATGCGCCGCGGTAAGCCATCGCGGCCAACGGCGGTCCCGGTCCCTTCGAGGACCTCCGCCGGCAGCGGAACCCGCTCCCCCGCCTCGAGCCGGACCACGGCCTCCGGCTCGGCGGCGGCAGTTCCATGAAGCCTTTCTTCGTAGCCGCGCCAGGCAGAGCGCCGAGCCATCACTTCGGTCAGGAGCAGCAGGCCCTCCAGCCCTGTAACAGTCAGGCCGAGCGGGCTGCCCGAAAGAGCCAGTGTAACTACACTCGCGGAACCGAAGACCAGGTCCGCGGCGTTCGGTCCCAGAAGTCGGCGCAGACCGTCGCGGATGGACGGGAAGCTTCGCAATAAGCCGAGAATCCCGGCAGCCGTGGCGGCTGCTTTGATCCGGCCGGGCGGCACGGTCCAGCCGCCCAGGCGACGGGCCACGACGAGCCCCAGCCCGAGTGCCGCCCCCACGGTGCGGGTAGCGGAGTGCAGCAGGGGTCCGGGGTCCAGTGGGTGAGCGGGCCGGTCTTCGCCCGGCAGATCCGGCAGTTCCACCTCGGCGATGCGGGCCAGCAGTTCGTGTAGATCGACTTGGCGGGTGTCGTATTCCACGACGACGCGGCTGGTCAGCAAGCTGATCCGGGCTTTTACGCCCAAGAGTTTCTGCAGCCGTTGCAAGACCTTCCGCGCCACTACGGGATCTCGGTCCAGCCCCCGAACGGCAATGCGCGCCTGCCGTAAAGGTCCGGCCCCTTCATCCTCGATCACCGGAGGCAGCGGCTTGTCCTCGGGCAGCCCGTCTTGATCTGGTTCGACCGTGCCCACTACGGCCAGCAACCCGTTCGCATTCGCTGTATGGGGATCGAAACCGATCAGGACGTTTCTCGTAAGCGGATTAGCTTCGACCCGGCGAACTCCGGGGATCGTGCGGATTTGCTGTTCCAGCCGGCGCGATCCTGTGCCCGACCAGCAGGGCAGGTGGATGCGCATTCGACCGGGTGTCGCGGAGAGGATACGCGGCTTCTCACTGGGGTCAGCGATCATGAGGCTGAAATCGCTTCCTAGCCCTTCCCCGTCGGGGCGCTGGCGGACGAATCGTCGGCTGCCCGCTGCCGCTGCCGGATGGCCTCGGCTTCTGCCCAGATGTCTTCCGCTTCCTCACGAGCCCGGGCGACCCATTTGAGAACGCTATGGCCGAGGGCGGAAACGTATTGGCCCACCTGCTCTCCCAGGCGATCCGCCAATTCCTCGGCCCGCTGCATGGTTTGACGGCGGGCGTCGTCGGCGTCGCTGGCATCGGTCTGCTGCTCGGCCACTCCGTTGGAAGTGGCTCCCCCGACAGCGCTCGGGTCCGAGCCGGCCGCTTTGCTGCTTTCCATGGCTATTCCCCTCGAACCAGTATGGAAAGAATCATGCGGTCACGACGCGTGGGGGTGCTGGACCAGTTTCGTGCGGTGAAGGGGTCGCGCCCGCGGCAGCCTGCTCAGCGCTGTGAGCGATCTGGCGAGCCGCTCCAGTGATTTTGTCCCCGGCTACCAATAAGCCGGCCAGCCCGTACACCAGCCCTCGGCGCAACACTTTGCGCACCGGAGGCGAAGCTACTGCCGCAGTGACGGCTACGGCGATCGCAACTTCGGGATCCAAGAAGTCATCTACAGCCATGTCAGCCTCCTCTATGGGAATAAGGCTACGTACCGGAGAAGCCGGAGCGTGCATGCCGCAGCTGTGCCAGCTCCTTCCGCGGACGGATTCAATGCCCTGGTCTGCAGGCTTTCTCTCTTTGCAATTGTAGTGCCAAACGGATCTGCGGGACAGGGATTGCGCTTCGTGTTGACTCGGGGCAAGTTGACTGCGACAATGACAACTCGTCGCCATCAACGAGTAGGATGGCGCAGCTCGGTTCGCCGAGAACCATTCCCCGATTCTACTGGGATCCTCCTTTCGGGTCGTTCATTTGAGGACCGCCGCCTCTGCGTTTGTCGAGGCGACAATCGAGTTCGATTCTTCATGGACAACGCACAACCTCTCCCCACCGAAGACAACCGTCGCTGCCCAGGCTTGCGTATTTTATTGGTCGAAGACCATGTGGTCACAGCGGAGACGATGGCCACCCTGCTCCGCACTTATGGTCATGAGGTTCAGGTAGCCTTGGATGGAGTGGACGCGTTGCGGGCGGCTGAAGCGGAGCCACCGGACGTGGTATTGCTGGACATTGGGCTACCGGGAATCAGCGGCTACCAGGTCGCACATCAAATCCGGCAACAGCGAACGGCTAAAAGGCCGTTGCTCATCGCTCTGACAGGATACGGCAAAAACAGTGAGGACCGTCTCCAATCGTATGAGGTGGGGATCGATTTGCATCTTACCAAGCCGGTGGCCGTCGATGAATTGCAGCAGTTCTTGGAGCGGTACCAAAACGTACGAAAGGCCACTCCCTGAAGGCCACGCATTAAAAAGTCCGCGTATACACCGAGCAGGAAGTGCAGATCTCCGGCGGCTCCTCCGAGGCCAAGCGCAAGCGAAACGCTTCGTAGTCGGACCCGTTCCAGATCGCTTCCACCCCTTGCTCAGCCATGCTGCCGAAATTGAGCCGATCTGGAGTGGCGATCATGCAGCACGGCATGGCCAATCCTTGATAGGTGATGTAGGGACCGTGCCATGGCCAATCACAGCGCTCGGGTCCTGGGGTGCCCGGCGGATGGGGCCGGGGGCGCGTGCGGGGCAAGCGCAATTCCATGCCTAATTCCGTGGCGACAGCCCGGGCTTCTCCGAAATAACGATCGACCCGTTGCGCATCGTCCCGAAGCAGCGTTTGGGCCTCCACGAACTCGCGCATGGGCCGGTAGTGAGCGGGTAAGCTCGATTCGCCGAAATCGTGGCACAGGTGCTGCACAAAGAGCGATTCCATCTGATAGTCGTGGGCCAGCCTTACCAGATCCGGCAGTTCGTGCAAGTTTTGCCGCATCGCAACCGTGACCATCCGCAGACGGGGTCGCTGGCTCCCCAGGCGAGCCCGTGCCCCCAAGAGCAACTCGACATTGCGAAGCACCCGTTCCAAACGCGCACGCACCCGGATTCGTCCATACGTGGCCGGGGTTGCCCCATCGATGGAGACATGAATGCAATCGAGACCGCTGGTTACACAGCGCTCGGCCCGCTGTGCATTCAGCAAGGTAAGATTTGAGTTGGTGCTGACGCGGATTCCTTTGCGGGCGGCATAGCTAACCATGTCGCTGAAGCGCGGATGCATCATCGGCTCGCCCAAGCCTTGCAAGTGCAGTTCTTGCAAACAAACGAACTGATCGACGAGGCGGGTGAAGACCTCATATTTCATGAACGCCGGTGGACCGTAAGGCGGGCCGTCTTGGCGAAACTGGATGGGACACATTTGGCAACGCAGATTGCACTGGCCGACGGGCTCAATCTGCACATAAGTCGGAGAATTCACGGCCATGATTGCCTCCGCATCACCAGAACAACACGCGGAACTTGAACGCACCCCGGATGCGCCAGAACAAAGAGAGCGGGGGAATTAGCACGGACGTGACGAGCATCTCCGCGATGTGGTACGGTGCGTGCGATGTCCGCCGTAACCGGCGCATACAAAACGTTCCCGACAGAACCATCCCGAACCCGATGCCGGCCCATGCGAACGCCGCCTGTCCCAACCCGGCGCTCACCAGCGCCGCCAGCCAAGCCGTACAGGTGGCGTAGTAATGCCAGGGCGGTTTCGTCTCGATCTTCCCGCGGTACAGGCCTGGGTGGTTCTTGTAGAGGAGCGCGTTAAACATGCTCTTGCGTTGCTGACTCAAGCTGATGCCCCAGTAAGCCGGGCGAACCGGATGGACAACGATAGCCGCCGGGGCCGCGACCACGCGCTGGCCGGCCTCCAGCAGCTTGAACTGGAAATCGCTATCTTCCCGCCAAGCCGTCGTGAACCGTTCATCGAAGCCGCCGACGGCGGCAAGGACCTCCCTGCGGCAGAAGCAATTGGCTGTTGCAAATTCGGCACGCTCCAGTCCCGCTTCGTTCTGCTCATAGTCGGTCGGCCGTGACGGCAACGGCACGTAGATCTTTCCGCCTGCGGCCGCGGCCCCGTGGGCGTGCAGGGTAGCGATCCCCGCCTCTAACCAGTTCGGCTGGGGAATGCAATCATCGTCGGTGAAGGCAATGATCTCCCCTCGGGCCGCCTGCCAGCCGACATTGCGTGCGGCCGCGGGGCCAGGAGCGTGGGCGGCGGCAAGATAACGTACCCGGCGATCAGAACCGGTGCTCCACTTCTCCACCTCCTGCCTGGTTTCCAGATCGGCTGCATTGTCAGCGACGATCACTTCGTAGTCAGCGGGGTCGAGATTCTGCACAACCAGGGCGGCGAGGCACCGGTTGAGCAGATCCGGGCGCCGGTAGGTGGGGACCACGATGGAAGCAGGGAGGCTCATACGCACCACTAGCGCAGTTCTGTGAACCGCTGCTAAACAACCTCCTTTTCCAGCAAAAATGAACCGATCACCAACGCATCCAACGGCGAAGTCCAAAAACACTCAACGGCATCGCGGGGCGTGCAGACGATCGGTTCGCCGCGCGTGTTGAACGACGTATTCACGAGCACCGGCACACCGGTCCGTGCTTGAAACGCCTTGAGCAGATCATAATACACTGGGTTCTGCTCTCGCCGGATCGTCTGGATCCGCGCCGTGCCGTCGACGTGGCGTACGGCCGGGATTCGATCTGCCTTGTCGGGCAATACATCGAAGACGAACAGCATGAACGGCGAGATCTCGGCCCGGGCAAACCAGTTGCTGGCCTCTTCCTCCACAACGACCGGGGCAACTGGGCGAAAATCTTCCCGATCCTTGATCTCGTTCAATTTCGCCTGCATCAAACTGTGGATCGGCGAGGCCAAGATCGACCGCGCTCCCAGGGCGCGCGGACCAAACTCCATCCGCCCCTGAAACCAGCCGATAACCTTATCGTGAACCAGTAGCTCGGCCGTTTCCTCGGCAATGTTCGCCAGCCGGCGATACGGGAGCTTTGACCAGCGCAGGAATTCTTCAATTTCCCGATCGCCAAAGGCGGGTCCGAGGAATGCATGCTCCATGCGGTACGTGCGTTCTTGGCTGCGACGCTCCTGCATATCCACCCACAGGGCAGCACCCAGGGCGGTACCGGCGTCCCCCGCGGCCGGCTGAACCCAGATGCGCCGGAACGGACCGCGGTCGCGCAGCCGGGCGTTCATCACACAGTTGAGCGCCACGCCGCCCGCCAGGCAGAGATTGTCGACTCCCGTCGCCTTGTGCAGCCAGCGTGCCAGGTGCACGACCGTCTCTTCCAGTACTACCTGAAGGGAATGAGCAAGATCGTAATGGCGCTGTTCCACCTCGGCTCCGCGAAGCCGCGGTGGACCAAACCGTTCCACGAGCCGCGGCGGCTGGATGGTGTATTGCCCCTCACGGCCGAGGATGATGATCTCGCGGAAGGCATCGACGTAGCGCGGCCGGCCAAACGAGGCCAACGCCATTACCTTGTACTCATCCGACGAATGCAGAAATCCCAGGTAACCCGTCACCTGCTCGTACAGAATGCCGAGCGAATGCGGCATGTCGACCTGCTGGAGCCGCTCCAGTCGATTGCCGTCGCCCAGGCTGTAGGTCGTCGTGGCCTTCTCACCTCGTCCGTCCAGGGTCAAGACGGCCGCGCGTTCAAACGGCGAAACATGGAACGCGCTCACGGCATGGGCCACGTGGTGGTCCACAAAATGCCAGCGGTAGGGACCGTCCGCCCGTACATCATGAAAACGGGCCTGAAGATGATGTGGCACTCCTCCAGCCAGGTGCCGGGGAGCGTTGACGATGGACGAGAGAAACAGCGGATCCCAGCCGGAGTGCCATTCGGCCGGCGTCGGATGGGCGCTCGGCTCCAGAGGGAGCGTGATGGTGGCCTGGCTGTTCCACCGGCCGAGCAGCAGCGTGGGATCGAACGAATAGGCAACGTGGTCGATCTCCGTCAGCGCGATCCCCGCTTCCCGCAGACAGTAATCAATGGCATGAAACGGGAGCTCGTAAGTGGAAAAGGGGATTGGCCGTTTGCCATGTTTGATATGCGTGAAGCGTTCATCTTCCGCCGCAGCCAGCACGCGCCCGTCCTTCACCAGACAGGCGGCAGGATCATGGAAAGCGGCGTTGATACCGAGCGTATACATGACCCATCCTCCTAGGCCGGCACCGCCGGCTCCTCCACCGGTTCGAGCCGGCCTGCATTTGCTTGCGGCTTCGCTACGTCCCGGAGCAGCTCGCAGGCAGCGGTTACGATCGCATCGGGAGAAACCCGGTGCAAGCAATCGTGATGTCCTTCGGGGCAAACACTCTTGTAGCAATACTTGCAGGGAACGTCGTGAAAGAGGACGCGGCTGGGAACACCCCAGGGTGTGTGCTGCGGGTTGGTGAGTGCGTACAGATCCACGACCGGAGTGCCCACGGCCGCGGCAACGTGTACCGGCCCCGTATTGTTGGCGATGAGAAGGGGCGCCACGCTCAAAAGAGCCGCCAGCTCTGCAAGGCTTAGCTGGCCGGCCAGCGAGTGCGAAGGCACGCCCATGAGCCCTCGGATCTGTTCAATCAATTCCCGCTCCATCTGATCGCCGGTGAACACTACGGGACAGTCCAGCTCCCGAACCAGGCGCTGAGCCACCTTGGCAAATCCTGCCGCCGGGTAGCGACGGGAAGCCGCACTTGCGCCGGGATGGATCACGACCCAGGACCGGCGGCGGTCGATTTCCATTTCGCGGAGCCAGCGCAGCGCATGGAAATGCGCACGATGGGGAAAGCGAATGGACAGGCGAGCATTGGCTGTCCCGCAGCCCACCGCCGCCACCAGATCAAGCTGGCGCTGGACCTCGTGCCGGATCCGGGTGGACGGTTCGGGATCCTGCACCCAGTGCGTCAGCAATTGGTACGGATTCTCATGGCAGTGGGCCAAACGCAAAGGAATGTCCGCCAGGTAGCAGAGGAACGCGGCCGGTAGGGGATTCTGGCTATAGACGGTGAAGATGACCGCCGCCTCAAATTGGAGTCGGCGAAGGCGCTCGGCGATGGCATATTCCGGCGTGCTGCCGGTATGCGGCGGTGTGGCCTTCATCCACGGTGCCTGGTAGACAAGCACCGCGTCAATTTCGGGCACCAACGACGCGGCCTCGGCACCGGCCGGAGAAGTCAGCAGCGTGATGCGGCGGTCCGAGCCCGATTCCTTGAGTGCCCGGAGCGCCGGCGTTGTCATGAGCACGTCACCCAGCGAATCGAGCCGTACGCACAGAATGTTTTTAGCCTGGCTCCAGGAGCCGCAAGCGCTCATGGCGTTTCCCCTATCCGCGCTCGACCGACCCGACGGGCCGATCGGGAATTCTGCAAGATCTTGCGCGCCGCTTCGTGGAGATTGGCCACAGTGTAATGGGGCTGCCGAAGCGGCGCAAGGATCCATTCCGTTTCATGGCCATTGTCGAGCAGAATGGTTCTGCAGCCGGCCCGCCGGCCCGCCTCGATGTCGTCCAGGATGTCACCCACGAACCACGATTGGTGCAAGTTGATACCGTGCTCTGAGGCAGCCCGAAAAAGGAGGCCGGGTTCGGGCTTGCGACAGGAACAGGGGCGTGCGTAGGCAGGCTGTACGCCCTCCGGATGGTGGGGACAATAATAAAATCCGCCGAGCGGGACACCGACGCCGGCCAACAGTTCCCGCAGACATCGCTCCACCCACACCAGGCTCTCCTCGGCAAAATAGCCGCGTGCCACACCGGGTTGGTTGGAGATGATGAACAGCCGATAGCCCGCCGAGTGCAACGCCGGCAATCCCTGGTCTGCGCCCGGCAGCAATCGGATGCGCGCCGGATCCACGTTGTACGGCACATCCTCCACCAGGGTGCCATCCTTATCCAGGAAGACGGCGCGAAGACCCATGATTCGTTCCGTTCTTATCCTTCTTTGCTTGCGTTTTGCGTTCGGACGAGACCATCGAACGCAAAACGCAAGCAACCACAGCGTTTTTGAGAGCGTCCTTTATCCGTCATGGCCACGATGTCTCGCGCATGGGCAACACCATGACCTCGGGAATGACACTTTCCTCCGGCTGCGTGAGCACAAAGCGGATCGTCTCGGCCACGTTCTTCGGATCTTGCAGCACGCCCGGATCCACATCCGGAAACCGATCCAGGATGAAGGGAGTCCGCATGCCGCCGCTGATGACCGCCGTGACCTTGATGTTGTGTTTGCGTGCCTCCACGTGAAGGGCGTGGCTGAAGCCGAGCAGCCCCCACTTGCTGGCGTGGTATGCGGTGGCGTTGGCCCAAGTCCGCTTGGCCGCCGTGGAGACCACGTTCACGATGTGCCCACGACCCTGTTTCCGCATTACCGGGAAGGCGGCTTTCGCCAGAAGAAAAGGACCCCGCAGGTTGGTGCGCAGGACACGGTCCCAATCCGCCACCGACAGCTCCTCCAACGGAAGCGTGCTGTCCGTACCCGCATTGTTGATGAGAATGTCCAGCCGGCCATGCCGGGTAACCATGTCTTCGACAGCTTGTTGAGCTTCCCGCTCGTCGCCGACATCGAGTCGAAGCGCTGCCGCGGGGCGACCGACATCCCGCAATTGCTGAGCCACGGTTTCCGCCAAATCTTGGCGGATGTCGGCGGCAATGACCATGGCCCCCGAAGCACCGAGTACGCGGCAGGTAGCCTCGCCGAGCCCGCGGCCGCCGCCGGTGATCAACGCCACTTTCCCTTGCAAATCCTGCATCAGCTCGCCTCCTTTTGCATCCCCTGGCCCTGGTGGACCAGACGCTTGCCGCGCCGGCCCTTGCGCTGAGTCGATTCCCACAACCGATTGCCGGGCGCTGCCCCGGTTGGTTCCGCACCCTCGGCCATGAGACGTTCCTCGATCAGCTCGCAGAATAGATGGATCAGAAAGAACTGCACCTCCTGAAGACGGGGGGCGTCCGTGGCCGGAACCATGAGAGCCAGGTCGCTCCGCTCGCGCAGTTCACCCCCGTCCCCGCCCAGGAGAGCGATGCTGCGCAGTCCACGTCGCCGCGCTGCCTCAAAGGCTCCCAGCAGGCAGCGTGGCCGACTCTGGGTGCTGATTCCCAACAACACATCGCCCGCTTGGCCCAGGACTTCGACCTGGCGTGCGAAGAGTTCTTCGGAATCCGTATCGTCAGTCCCGCCCGTCGAAAAAACGGCATTGGCGTTCAGCGGCACAATAGGGAGACCCTGCCGGACGTTCGATTGGAACCGGCCGAGGAGTTCCGTTGCAAACTGCTGCACGCAAGCGGTGCTGCCGCCATCTTCGCAGATCAGGACCTTGCTGCCGCGGGCAAAGCAGGCCGTCAGCGTCTCCGTCGCCTCCAAGATGAATGGTGGGAGACGTCGCCGCGATTCCTGGACGATTTCCATAAGACGATCGAAGCCGCGCTCGATGGGGACCAGCTGTTCCGCTTCGCTGGGACAGGCGGACTGATTGACCGCGCGCACCTCGTCATAGACAGTAGCAACCGCGGCAGTCACTTTCTGCCAGGTGAAGAGATCATTGGCGCGACGGATGGCCTGCCGGCTCAAGACGCTCAGAAGCTTGGGATGGGCGTACAAGTGGGCCAGGCGCTCGGCAAGCTTGTCGGGATCCTTGGGCGGGACCAGGTAGCCGGTTTCGCCATCGCGGACCGTATACTTGATCCCGCCGACATTGGAGCCGATTACCGGCGTACCGCAAGCCATGGCTTCGACCGGCGTGATGCCGAAGGGTTCGTACCACGGTACGGTGACAAACACATCCGCCGCGCTGTAATAGTATTTCAGGGTTTCCCGGCCGCGGCGGCCGACAAAGGTAATGAGGTCGGCCACCCCTTCTGCACGAGCCAGGGCCTGGAGCCGGCCGAACTCCGGCGTGGTTTGAGCGTCCGGCTCATCCGAATCGCCGCCGACAATCAGGAGTCGGGCCGTGATCGCGTGGTTGCGGACCAGGCGGGCAAAACCCTGGATCGTTGTATCCACGCCCTTGCGCGGCACCATCCGGCCGAGCTGCAGAATGACCCGCTCTTCCGGAGGGATCTTGAGGGCAAAACGGGCCAAGGGCTTGCTGATTGGCGATAATTCTGCCGGGTCAAAGCCACAGCCCACCATCGTGATCTTGGCCGGATCCGCATTGTACAAGCGAATCAGATCCTCTTCATCCTGTGGGCATTCGGCAATGATGCGGTCGGCCTCCACGACAATGCGGTCTTCAATCCCGAAGCGGATGTCGGGGAATTCATCCGCTTCGCGCTGGTAACAGCGGCGAACCCGGCCAAGGGCGTGGAAGGTGATGACGAAGGGAATGCTGAGCGCGCGTTTGACGTCGGCAGCAACCAGCCCGGACATCCAGAAATTCGCATGGATCAGATCGTAATCGTCGCGCTGACACTTGCAAAAACGCAGCAGGTACGCCGTGAACTCTTCCATGTAGGGCAACAGGTCTTCCTTGCGCACATGGCTGGCCGGACCCGCCGGGACGTGGATGATGCGAATGCCGCTGACCCACTCCGCAATCTCCGGCAGACGTTCGCTGTCCTGCCGCGTGAAAATATCCACGGTGTAGCCCAGAGCGGCCAGGTGTTTCGCGAGCTGGCCCACGTATACATTTTGGCCGCCGCTGTCCACACCACCCAAAATGCCCAAGGGGGACGCATGCTCACTAATCAGGGCAACCCGCTTAGTCATCGAAGACCTCCCACCGGTTCCAGACCTTGGGGAACGGTGATGCGACTGCCGGCTCGTTGGCCGGCGACCTGCGTGAACGCCTCGTCCCAATCCCGGACAAAACGATCGATGCTGAAGCGCTCTTGAGCGTGCCGGCGGGCGCCTTCGCCCAGCACACTGGCTTGCTCCGGATTGGCCAGCAAGTCGTGCATGCGCTCCACCAGGCGGCCGACCTTGGTATCCAGATAGCCCGAGACGCCATTTTCCACGGTCGTGACCATTTCTGTGGTGGCCAACCCGACGATGGGCATGCCGAGCATCATGGCCTCGCACACCGCCAGCCCGAGACTCGTGTAGCGGATTGGGTTGAAGAAGAAGCGGTAACGGGCTGCGAACGCCGGCAGCTCGTGATGGGAGACTTCGCCGATGCCGCCGGCCTCCTCCCAACCCATGCCGACGAGGTCGAGCGGCACCTCTTGCCGTACCTGGTCAAAAATGTCGGCCCCGAGACGCCGGCCCCGCCGGCGCAGATTGTTCACGACGACCAAGCCCCGCGCTAACTCCCCCGTGTAACGAACACTGAAGGGGAGCATGACCCCGTGTTCGATGACACAGGTCGGCGTGCGTCCAGAGTCCCACATCAAGTCGTTGAAGTAAGTGACGTGGACGAGCAAGACATTGGGGTCATCGACGGGATGGCGCGTGTCGGTCGGATGCTCGCGGGGAGGATCATGCTCCAGGTAGATGACGGGCAGCTGCCGCTGCGCTCGGGACAGGACGGCGTACTGGTCTTCGAGGTAATGCTGCCGCGCCTGGAATAAGATACAATCCAGATCGAGTGTGCGGACTTCTTCGACGGGAACTTCATGAACGTTTTCCGGCCACGGATAACTGGGCGTCTTGCCGCCGTAGCCATCGGGTCGGTCCGGTTTCGTGGGCAGGTAGAATTCCTGATTCGCCTGCGCCAGGTAATACAAATAACTGCCGTGCACATGCCAGGTAAAAACTCGCAAAGGACGCATGATCCTTCGGTTCCTTGTGTTGGAGATGCGAAATGTCCAAATTGCAATTCAGCTCAGGAGTGTACCGCCTTCGAACTACCCACAGAAAACCAACGACTTCCCATGCGGGGACCGATGTCAACGGTGGAGGATTGAGCACGCTGCCGCCTCTCTTTGCGCAACAGATCGTCCACCTCTGCCAAGACCTCATCTGGCGTGACGCTTGGGATACGGCAGAGAACGCGGTGGAGCTGGCGATTGAGAGGCGGCCAACCTTGGAGCTCCGAGATACCGTGAAAAATCACGACACTGGGAATCCGCAGGGCGGCTGCTAAATGGGAGACCCCGGTATCGTTACAGATCAGTACGTGGGCCTCGTCCAGCAGCGCGGCCAAGGTGCCCAGGTTGGTTTTGCCCGTTAAATCCAAGACCGGCGCGGCCATGGCATCGCGGACGGCTCGGGTTACGCAAGCTTCCTCTGCCGTGCCGGTAAGCACGGTGCAAAAGCCCCGGGACGCAAGCCCATCGGCCACAGCAGCGAAGTGCTCAGGCGGCCAACGCCGGGCTGGGGCGCGGGCGCCGGCATGAATACAAACATAGCCCTGCCGGGAGAGTTGTTCTGCTTCCGCAAGGGCATGCAGTTGCTCTTTGTCCTCTTCCCGAAGAGGGAATTCGAGCTCGTGGCCCTGGAGGGGGATCCCCAAGAACTCCAGCAGGCGCAGGTGCCGCCAGATCTCGGGCTCGTGAATCGGGTAAGGCAAGAACCGTTGCGCATCGGGACAATATCCCCCGGGCACGAAAAAGCCCGCTGCGAAGCGGGCGCCAAACAAGCCGATGAGCGGATTGGTAATCGTTCCATTGCCATGCATTTGCAAGACCAGGTCGAACTGCTTCGCCTGCATGAACGTGAGGAAAGCGGGGAAGTCTCCCCCGCGGGGGGCTTGCTCTGGCAATCCCGGGTAACCGGGAAATTCGCAAAACTCATCGAGGTAATGAGCGAATCGGGCCGCCAAGCTCCGTGCCGACGCGAGGCCGACCAGCATAATTTCCGCCTGAGGCAGGGCCATCCGGAGCGCACGCCAGGCAGGGATCGTGCAGAGCAGATCTCCGAGCTGGAGCGCTCGGAAGACCGCGACGCGCCGGGGCAATGGTTCGCCAAGTCGGCAGGGGATCTTCATGTGGTTTCCAACCACAGTCGCTCACGTAGGATTCAATGGTTCTGGAGCCAGCGGTGGGTCATCGATGGTGGCTCCAGGCAAAGCGTGGAGCAAAGTGGGTGCCGCACCGCGTATGCCGGGACGGAGAGCGACGGGGCGCTCCAAGTACTACCATAAGGGAGGGTATCTCAGCTCTCCCTTACGGGCGCGGTTCGTTAGAAATCTGAAAAAAGGTGTCTGGAACTCTCCAATCAAAGTTCCAGACACCTTTTTTCGTGTTTCTCAATCCCTGTGGTTCGCAGAGTTTAGATGCCGGACGCTTCTTCAAAGCGTCCCAACC
>DATGIQ010000642.1:0-8224 GCA_035295665.1 Gemmataceae bacterium
CGCTGTAGTGATTGTACGGCCTGCTGTCTTCCTTCGCCAAGGCGGGCCCAATGAGACTGTCCAGGTGCCAGAGGGCGAGCTGCAGCTGGTCCCGATGCTGCGCGCGCAAGTGGTCATCCAGTTGTTCACGCTCCATCCGCAGAGCGGCCACCGTCGTCCCGCCCAGTCCGCCGGTGACCAGGGCGGCGATCAACAAGAAAATGACAACGCCACCCCGTTTGCCCCGTAGCCAGTATTTCATCATGCTCCGCAGGGATCCAAAGGCAATAAATCGGGACCGGCCATGTAGCCGTGGGCCCGGACAGTCACGATCGCTTCCGCGGTGCTCTTACCCGAGGGGTCGCGCAGCTTGGTACGTAAACGGGCCACGTGCATGTCGATGGTGCGGGTTTCAATTCCGCGAGGCCCGATGCCCCAAAGTCGCGTCAACAATTCTTCGCGCGAGACGGCACGTTTTTGGTGGGCGACGAGAAAACTGAGGATGGCGACCTCGGTTTCGGACAATTCGACGCGCCCCGACCCCGGCCAATGGACCTCACGCCGATCGAAGTCGATGACTGCGCGGCCCAGCTGAGCCGCGCGCACCTCCCCGGGCCGATCTACCGAGCGACGCAGCACGGCTTCGACTCGGGCCAGCAATTCGCGGGCGGAGAACGGCTTGACCACGTAATCATCCGCGCCCATCTTGAGCCCGCGCACACGGTCCTCCTCGGTCCCGCGTGCAGTGAGGATGATGACCGGCAATGTTGGGCGCACCTTTCGGATCTCTGCCAGCACCGCCAGTCCATCCCGCTTGGGCAAGAGCAGGTCCAGGAGCACCAAGTCGACGCCCCGGCGGAGCGCTTCGTCCGTACCCTGCATGCCGTCGGCAGCCTCAGCCGCCTCGTAACCGGTGGCACACAGGGCATCTACCACTCCCCGCCGGATCGCCGGCTCATCCTCGATCACCACCACGCGCGCTGTTGGCATGGGTGCTCCTCATCCGCGTTGGCGTCGTCCTGGCCACTCGTGTACCAACCTTCGGGCCGGGATTTCGCCTCACCGCACTTTATCCTTGAACGGATAATTGGCAAAGAGGACGCTGCCCAACCCCAGGTACGGATCATCCAGGTCGGCGTGCAGGACTTCGCGGTACAGCCACTTTGTGAGATCGGTTGGTCGCACGTTCGCCTTGCCGGCCAGCCGTTCGTGGATTTGCCGGCGGCGCTGGCTCTCGTTGATCTTCGTATCCTCCGCCAAGAGCTTCCAATTGGCCAAGTCTTCCGTATCGAGCTTGAGCTTTGCGGGCGCTGACCAGGCGGTGGCATCGTTGATGAACGGGTTTCCCGCGGCGGACGCCAATACCAACTTGATCGGGTTCTCAATGGCCAATTTGGAGATGTAGGGGCTCCTTACCAGTTGGGGCTGCGCTTGACGGTTCTTGAGCGCATCTGCCTGCGCTCGATGATAGTTTTGGAGACGAGTTTCCGGCGTTAGGAGGGATCGCTGCGCCACATAGCCGGCCAACATCTGGAACTGACTCAGGCTCTGAAGGTACTGGTTGGGCGTGTAAATGCCGGGCAAAACATCCAGGACGTGGCCATCGGCGTTGCACAGATACGTTGCAATATTGCCGTGCAGCGTACGGATGATCTTCGTGCCGCCGCCGAAATCAATCTGGACCAGCGGGACTGGGCGAACACTTTCCCAGACCGCTTCGAAATTGCGATGAATGAACGCAGCCACCTCGTCATTGGAGAACAACACGGTCCTCGCCAAGCGGGCGTTCGTTCAGCAGAATTGCTCGTCGAGCTTACCCATCATCTGGAACAGCAACACCGGTTTGCCCGAAACCCGCGCGGCTTTGCACGCCGAGATGAAGTCGGGATGCCAACTCACTCGGCCGGCCTGGACTTTCGGATTCTGCAATGCCTGCGCTGCGGGAGCGGTACTGGACTGGGCGGCAATCACGGCCTTCGTCGGGGATTCAATCGCTTCCTTCGTGATGGCCAGCGGGGGCACTTGTCCGAAAAGCGGCGTTCCAGCCAGCAAGATCAGCGTAAAGCCGGCCAACATCCGGACTGATGGCAAAGAAGGGAAACGGTACATGCAGCATACTCCTCTTACAAGATGGTCCCCCAGAGAACCGGGGATCGTGCCATGCGCCTGTCGCATGTCCTGCGCAATTCTACCCCGGAGACCTCGAGGGCGCTGTAACAGGATCGTAACGATTTGCCGGCCAAGGCGTGCTCCACTACCATATTCGCAAACCGGACGCATTCAGGAAAACGGGCCATCAAGTAGAGAGGATCGCCATGCCTAACATTAAAGCGGAACCGGGCAAGACGCGCATTGGCTGGATTGGGACCGGCGTCATGGGGCGGTGGATGTGCCAGCACCTGCTCAGCAAGGGCTATGCAGGCACGGTCTACAACCGAGGCCGGGACAAGGCGAAACCACTGCTGGACGCAGGCGCTTCCTGGGCGGATTCGCCGCGGGCCGTGGCGGAGAAGTCCGATGTGGTCTTCGCCATCGTTGGCTTTCCCAAGGATGTGCGCGAGGTCTTCCTCGGACCCCAAGGCGCCCTCGCAGGAAGCCGTGCCGGCACAATGCTGGTGGATATGACGACGAGCGATCCGTCATTGGCCCATGAAATCTACGATGCAGCCAAGGCCAAGGGCGTTGCCAGTATCGATGCCCCTGTCTCCGGTGGCGACGTTGGCGCCAAGAACGCGTCTCTTTCGATCATGGTGGGCGGAGATAAGGAAGCGGTCGAGGCGGCTCGGCCGCTGCTGGAATGCATGGGCAAGACCATCGTCTACCAGGGACCCGCCGGAGCGGGTCAGCACACGAAGATGGTCAATCAGATCCTCATCGCGACGAACATGATTGGCGTGTGTGAAGCGTTGCTTTATGGCTACAAGGCGGGCTTGGATTTGAAGACGGTTTTGCAATCAGTGGGCGGCGGAGCGGCGGCGAGTTGGTCGCTCAATAACCTGGGACCGCGGATCATCGATCGCAACTTTGAACCCGGGTTCTTCGTCGAACATTTCATCAAGGATATGGGAATTGCTCTGGACGAAGCCAAACGCATGGGACTGGCGTTGCCGGGGTTGGCGCTGGCCAATCAACTCTACTTGGCTGTCCAGGCGCAGGGCTGGGGCCGAAAGGGAACGCATGCGTTGATGCTGGCCCTGGAACAGCTCTCCCATGTGAAACGCTGAGCGCTGGATCTTCGCGCCTACTTTTTCGAATGCATTTGGCGGTTGAAGATATTCGGATCGAACGGATCCGCTGGTTCAGAGGAAGTCTCGGGCGGACGGGTTTCCGCCGCGGGAGCACTGGTCCGATCAGAGGCGACCGTCAGGGTCACTGGCGGCGCGCCCTTCTCGCGAAACGAAGGGGTGTTTTCCAAGGTAAGCCGTACCCACTCTTCCAAGCTGTGGTAGGCGGCCATCTCCCGATTCTTGACGGGGGATTGCACCATTTCCCCTGGCTTGCCGTGGACACTCACCGCCTTGGTCAGCAGCGGACTGGCGCTGGGGCGATCCTTGCTCACCTGGGCTAGCGCTGCGGCCAGGTTCTGTTGTGTCGTCCTCCGGCTGATGCCTGTGTCAAACGTTCGGACCAGCCGGAAGGCACCGCCTCGGCCCGTGGCGTGACAGCCTGCGCAGGCATTCATCAAAATCGGCTGCACTCGGCTGACGAACAAACTCAACGCCTCCGTACTCAGCTCAGGGACCGCTGGGCTGGACGTTGGCAATACTTTCGGCGGGAGGATAACGGTCTGGGTGGATGGTTTCGGCGTTGCGGCCCGCTGCAAGCTGCCCAGCAAGCGGCGACTCTCTGCATGCTCCGGACGTAGCGCCACGGCCGCGGCCGCTTCTTCCAGCGCCTCGTTCTGCAAACCGTGGAGATGGCACCAGCGGGCCAGCCGAAGGTGTTCGTCCGGGTCGCGCAGATTGGCACGACCGCGGAGGAAGAGATACGCCTCTTCCCGCGTTTCACACAGCCGCAGCGTGTTTTCAACGCGGACCCACAGCTCACCCACCGACCGGCGGACACGGTATTGCTCGCCGACCCGTTCGATTTCTCCCTCCAAGGTCCGCTCATTGTCGAGCACAAGGACTTTGCCGGCCGTTCGGGCTGGTTCCGGTTGGGCGGCAACCAGTGCTGTCCATGCCAGTGCCGCTACGGCGAGCACACAAAGGACCATCCGCATTTTGGTAGTCATAGTGGGGCGGGACCATACAGATGTAGCGAGTTGCGGTCAAGAGCGATCCCGTTGGAAGAGCCGCTTTTGCTGCAAAGCAGGGCAAGTTGTGCCGACCTCAAAACATATGGCCGAGTGCCCCCAATCCAATTCGAACATGGTGGCAAGACGATTCGGCCTGACCGGTCTGGCTGCCGCCATTGTCTTGGGTGCCGTGCTACGCGTTCTCTGGGTCCACGATATCGAGTTCAAGGCCGACGAAGCGTGGACGTTTCAGCAGACGCGGGAAGCGGTTCACTCGGGCTTCCTGACGGAATTGGGGATGCCGTGCAGTGCGGGATTTCGGAACCCCGGCATGAGTATCTGGGTCTTCCGGCTTTTGGGCAAGATTGCCGGCGCGGACGACCCCACGCAGCTGGCACGCGCCGTCCAAATACTCAACATCGCGGCCATTGTGTTACTGGTAATCTTCGCCTGGGGCTGCGTCGACGTTGAGGAACGCGAGCCGTGGCTCTGGGCCACGGCACTCGCGTCCGTCAACCCGATGGCCATCGTTTTGCAGCGAAAGATCTGGCCTCCGTCTGTGCTCCCCATTTTCAGTCTTGCCATGCTCGCCGGGTGGTGGCGGCGCGAACGCTGGTGGGGCGCGTTTGCCTGGGGCTTGCTCGGAGTGTTTCTTGGGCAAATCCACATGGCAGGGTTCTTCTTTGCGGCTGGGTTCGTGGCCTGGGCCATCCTCTTCGATCGCCGACAAGTGGCCTGGGGCGGCTGGTGGTTCGGCGGCTCGGTTGGTACGCTGCCGATGGTTGGCTGGCTCGGCTACATGTTGACGGGGCCCCGCGGCTCACCGAGCATAGGCCGCTGGGTTCACCTCATGGAGTTCAAGTTCTGGATTCGCTGGGTAAAGGATCCACTCGGTTTCGGCCTTGATTACGTTCTTGGCGATCAGTTCGAAGATTTTCTCCGCTATCCCATCATCGACGGCCGGCCGAGCCACTTCGTTTGGTTTCTGCAAACCTTGCTCGCCCTTCTCGGAGTCAGTCTCTTTCTCCATGCCGGCTGGCATCGTTGGCAAGAACGTGCATGTCGCTTTTGCCTGGATAGTGGCCGAGAATCGCCCAGCCGGTTCACGCAGAACGCTGCCCTGTGGGGTTTTGGCTTCCTGCTCACGGCTTCCGGATTCTACATCCAGCGGCACTACCTGGTCGTCACATTCCCGCTCGAGTTCCTCTGGCTGGCTCATGTCGCTTTGGCTCCCAGCGGCAAGCCGGCGCGGAATCTGCGCTTGGGCCGGGCGCTACTGTTGGCGCTGTGTTTCGGTCAATTGCTCGTGTCGGCTCAGTTCCTCGGATATATCCACGTCAACCAGGGAGCCAAGAATGGCGATTATGGCATCTGCTATGGCGCCACGGAGCACGTTTCCGTCCAACGTCCTGCCGCACCGGCTAGGGGCACAACCGGCGAATAGCATCGGCATGGTCCGGATAGCGTTCAACCAGATCCTCACTTTGGCCAGCCTCGTAATCCGCAAAATCATAGCCGGGGGCCATGGTCGTGCCAAGAAGCGCAAATGCACCGCCCGGGAGGAGCCAGCTTCCTTGCCAGACCCCGTGCGGTACGACGACCTGCGGGCTCTGTCCAGTGACCACATCGGTACCCAGGGTCACCATGCGGCCCCGATCATCCGGCCCGAGCTGGAGCATTTGAACAGGACTTCCCAGATAGAAGTGATAGATTTCGTCTGTTGGCAAACGATGCAGCGCGGAAAACGTATCGGGTGTGAGCAGGTAGAAGATGGCCGTGCTGATTGCCTTGTCGGTCTGGTAGCGACTCGGTAGTACATTTGCCGGTAGCAGATCTCGCGAACGGTACGTTTCGCGATAGTACCCGCCTTCCCGGGGGAGTGGCTGCAACTGGAGGGCAGCAATCAAGTCTTCCGCTTTCAGCATCGTATTCTCGTCCCGTACCGGAGCCGTCACAAATCAGCGCCCCAGGGCAATGTCAGCGTCAGCAGTTCCCCCAGCGCCTTCCCCAATCGGTCGGCTGCGAATCGGCTTCGCTTTGCCAAGCGGCCAAACTCAACTCCCAGACTCGGTGAACGAACCAAGGCGTTCAGGGTCCGCCATGGCGAAATACGGCCGCTGGCTGCGAGGGAAGTCAGACGTGGCGATAGCGACGTCTGTAAATCATCCAGGATCACCCGCACGCAGCCGAATGGAACGTTTTGTTGCCGGCTGGCCTGAGCGATGGCAGCGGTCTCCATATCCACGGCAGCCGCTTGATACTTGCTTCCTTGTGCTGCTTTCTCCTGCGGGCTGCTCAAGAGCGTGGGCACGCTCAAAAGACGGCCGCGATGCAACGGTGGCCGCCATTCGCCGGCCGGCAGTTCATTCGGCCAAGTCACCGTCCAGGACGGACCATCCCCGCTTACTACTTCAGTCGCCAGAATGATATCGCCCACCTGGAATTTCGCTTGCAAGGCGCCGGAGAACCCCGCGGAAAGGACAAGTTTTGGTCGATAGGGGACACCGCCCATCCGCGGCTCGTGCAATAGCCACTCAAGCGCGGTCTGTGTACGTGCCTGACCCATGCCGGTGTGGAGCACCAGCACCGAGAGCCAGGCGGGGCCACAAAACCGAGCCCAGCATGGTGCGCCCCAAAAACGCTGCTGCGGCCGAAACTCTCGGAGAAAAGACTGAGATTCCCGACGCAAGGCAAAGAGGATGCATGGATCATCAAAGACGACGTCGTTCACTGCATCCGTCCATCACGATCCGGTTGGTTGGGTCTGTTGAGCGGCGGTTCGCAGAACCACGTGGGGCTATACGACAGCGGTCGCCTTCGGCCGGATCAGGTGTCAGCTCAGTTGCCACCAGAGCATCTTCAAACTATCGCCGAGCTTCTTGTTGACTCCCAGCGCGGCCGATGGCTCGTAGCCGCAATGGACCATGCAATGTTCACAGCGCGGATCCTTGCCGTAGCCGTAGCGCTCCCACGGAGTGTTTTCCATCAAGTCGCGAAACGTCGCATGGTGTTCATCGGTGATCAAATAGCATGGACCTTTCCAACCCTTGACATTGCGGGTTGGATTGCCCCACGCGGTGCAGGTTAGCTCGCGCTTGCCGCTCAAGAACTCCAGGTAGACTGGCGAGGAAGCCATGCGGTATTTCTGCAACAGTTTCTCGGCCTCCTTGAACTTGGCCCGGATATCGGCACGGGTCAGGAAGATCTCGGCCGCCCCTTGGGGATTGGTCTCGCGCACCGCCGTGTAGCCATAGGCAGGCGAGAGCATGAATCCATCCACGCCGAGCTTGGTCAGGTAGGCGAAGAGAGCGTCTATCTCTTCGATATCGGTCTCTTTGTACACGGTGGTATTGCTGCACACAAGGAAACCCGCGGCCTTGGCCGCCTGGATTCCGTCAATGGCAGCGCGGAATACGCCTTGGCGTTCCACCGCCCGGTCATGGGTTTCTTCCAGACCATCCAGATGGACGTTGAAAAACATCCGCCGTGATGGGCGGAACTCGGGGAGGCGTTTGCGGATGAACATCCCATTGGTGCACAAATAGATGTGCTTGTGGCGTTTCAAGATGCCGCGCACCAGCCGGCCGATGTCCGGATAGATGAGCGGTTCGCCACCACAAATGCTGACGATGGGAGCACCGCATTCATCGACGGCGGCAAGGCACTCGGCCACGGACAGCTTTTCTTTGATGGTGGAGGAGTATTCGCGGATCCGGCCGCAGCCGGTGCAGGTCAGGTTGCAAGCATGCAACGGCTCAAGCATCAGCACGAGGGGAAAGCGCTTTTCCCCGGACAGTTTCTTGCGGGCGATATATCCCCCCATCGAGGTGGCAAGACTCAGAGGAAAACGCATGCCGGTCTCCTTTTCCGTTTTCGGTGACGGCGGGCGCTTTGCGGCCCTGACCGTTGACCGACTGCCGAGGACCCGTGGCCGACGCAAAACGCGCCAAGGCCATGAGTGGGAAATAAAGGGCGTACATGTGATATTTTAGGTAGAACACCTTGGGA
>DATGIQ010000643.1:0-3987 GCA_035295665.1 Gemmataceae bacterium
AAATTGTAGCCCCCGAAGAAGAATTCGGGTCAACAGCCACGGATGGAGTCGCCAAATGACCGAGCCCACAAGCCGGAAGCGCGCGCGAAAGACCGCAGCCTCCTTCGCACACGCTTCCGGCTTGTGGGCTGCAAAGCTTGTGCGGTCATTGAGAGTTCCAACGAATTGAGACGAGGACATCGTGAGTTCTTCTCCCACCGCTGCGGCCATCGGCAAAACCGCATGGCTCGTATTGATCGTAGCAGCCATCGGATTCCTGTTTGATACGTACGAATTGCTCATGACGCCGCTGGTGTTGGCGCCCGCGCTGTCGGAGCTGCTCCGCGTGCCGCCCAATCATCCTGAAGTGACCACCTGGGTCGGTCGTGTGCTCTGGATGACTGCCCTGTGCGGGGGGATCTTCGGCCTGCTGGGCGGCTGGCTCGTCGATCGCTTCGGCCGCAAATCGGTCATGGCGGGCAGTATCCTCGTGTACTCGATCTCTCCGGTCTTGGCGGGTCTCAGCACGCAGCTTGTCTGGCTGATCGTTTTCCGGTGCGCCACGTTCGTTGGGGTCTGTGTGGAATTCGTCGCGGCGGTCACCTGGCTGTCCGAGCTGTTTTCCGACAAGCATCAGCGCGAGCTAGCGGTGGGTTGGACCCAGGCATTCGCCAGCGTTGGCGGGCTGTTTGTGACGAGTGTAAGCACCGAGATTGGCAACCTCGTCCATAACAATTGGCTGCCGGCGCTCCCGGTGGGGGATTCGGCCAATCCAGCCTGGCGGTGGACTCTCATGACAGGGCTGATCCCCGCATTGCCGATTGCTCTGCTCCTGCCGTTCGTTCCGGAATCGGCGGTCTGGCTTGAGCGGAAGCAAGCCGGTACCCTAAAACGGCCACGATTCCGGGAGATCTTTGCCCCCAGTCTGTTTCGAACCACCCTGGTGGCCACGACGCTGAGTGCCTGTGCCTACGCCGCGGCGTTCGGAACCCTGCAAGTAACCGTGAGCCAAGGCGTGCCCGGCTTGCCGGACCTGGAGGAGGCCCGTGCCGCGATGCGGCCTTATATCAGTGCCAATCAAGGTCTGGCAAAAGAATTGCAATCCCTGCCCAAGGACAGTCCTGAATATGCCGCGAAGCAAAAGGAGTTCAACGCGAATCTCAGCAAGATCGGCAAGATCAACAAGGACGAAATCCAGCCGCGCCGGGAAGAAGTCCAGCTGATCCAGGAACTGGGCGGACTGGCGGGACGAATCTTGTTAGCCATCGCGCTGTTATACATCGCCAGCAAGCGGCTGCTGCTGTGGTTGTTCCAGGTGCCCGGCCTTATCATTATTCCGATCGTCTGGTTCTGGGTGTACGCCCATGAGCCCCAATACTTCACGACGGGAGTGTTCTTGGCCGGAGCCTGCATCGTGTCACAGTTTTCGTACTTCGGGGAATACCTGCCCAAGGTCTTTCCCATTCACCTGCGCGGCACCGGTGGTGCGTTTGCCACCAACGTGGGGGGACGGATGATCGGCACGTCGGCCGCATTCTTGACGACGGGAATCATTGCTCCGCGGGTCACCGGCTGGATGGGCGGGGGCCCGGTTACGCCGCAGCATGTCGCGGTCGCCGCCGGTGTGACGGGGGTCCTTGTCTTTGGTTTTGGCTTGCTGGTGAGCTTGTTCCTGCCGGAGCCGCCACGGGATGAAAAGGCTTGAGGAGCGCCGTAGGTGGGGCCATGAAGATTGCGTACATCACGGCCGGCGCCGCGGGCATGTACTGTGGCAGCTGCATGCACGACAACGCGCTCGTGGCTGCCTTGGCTGCGCTCGGCCATGATGCCCTCCTCATTCCGACGTACACGCCGATCCGGACCGATGAGCCCGACGTCAGCCAGCGACGGGTTTTCTTTGGCGGCATCAATGTCTATTTGCAGCAAAAGCTTTCCCTGTTCCGGCACACACCCTGGCTCCTGGATCGGCTGCTAGATACCCCGCGCTTGTTGCGCTGGGTTTCTCGTTTTGCGGTGCGGACGGAGGCCCAAAGCCTGGGTGAGCTGACCGTCTCCATGCTGAAGGGAGAACACGGCCACCAGAGCAAAGAAGTGGCCAAGCTGGTCCACTGGCTGGCAAGCGACATCCGGCCGGAGGTCATCAATTTGACCAACGCGCTCCTCTCCGGCCTGGTGCATGAGCTGCAAGCCCGGCTGGATGCGCCCATCGTTTGTACGCTGCAGGGGGATGATATTTTCCTGGAGGCATTGCCGGAGCCTTACCGGAGCCAGTGCTTGGAATTGATTCGCCAGCACTGTCAGGCGATCCACGGGTTCATTGCCACCAGCGTTTACTATGCCGATTTCATGGCCGAGTATTTCCGGATTCCGCGTGCACGGATCCGAGTGGTCTATCCCGGTCTGAACTTGGCCGGCCATGGTGGCCCGCGACCGGCCAGGGATGGGAAGCAGCCCACGATCGGCTATTTCGCCCGTATCTGCCCCGAGAAGGGACTACACACACTCGCTGAAGCATTCCGCATCCTTCGGCAGACTCCGGGAACGCCACCTTACCGACTCCGCGTTTCCGGTTGGCTTGGGGAAAACCAGAGGGCGTACCTGGATGGGATTCGGCAGCGATTGGTCGAAGCGGGGTTAGCGGACGACTTCGAGCACATCGAAGCCCCCGACCATGCCAGCAAGGTTCGCTTCTTGCAGAGTCTGGATGTTCTTTCTGTGCCGACCAGTTACCGGGAACCGAAAGGCCTGTACATTCTCGAAGCCCTGGCCAATGGCGTGCCGGTAGTGCAGCCGCGTCACGGCTCGTTTCCGGAGTTGATTGAAGCGACCGGCGGCGGCCTGTTAGTTAACCCCGAAGATCCGCACGATCTCGCGTACTCCTTGCGTCAGCTCCTGGAAAACCTGGCTCACCGTGAAGAATTGGGCCGCAAGGGCAAGGAAGCCGTGCAGCAGCGCTTCCATGCGGCACGGATGGCTGAGGAGACGGCCCAGATTTATCACGAGCATCTCCGTTCCCTTGGCAGGGAGATTGCGTGAGCTTCACTCCGGCGATTCCGGCTTCGATCGAAGATCACCGAGCATGCGGGTCTCACCGGGATGGACGCTCAGTTTTTCGGCCAACGCGGTCGAGCGCTGCGGGGATGATCCGCTGGGATAGTGATACAACGAGAAGTCCACGCCGGGGATGAGCCCGTCAATGCGGAAGGCGCCTTCTGCAACGGTCACGATCGGCTGCTTCGCGCCGTCGATACGGCGGGATATCTCGGATGCCTCCAGGGCTGGATAAGCGGCTCGTATTACGAAGCCGGGTACCGGTCTGCCCTCCTGGGATACCAAGCGTCCCTTCACGCTGCCTGCCGGTCCCAGCTTGACTACAACTGGTTGCTTTTCGCCACCTTGGAGGCGGAGCGTGCCGACGAGGTTCTTGTCCGGTGCATAAAAGACCATGAGCCGCGGCTTCGCCGCGGCGACCTCGTAAGCGAAGCAGGAGGCTTCCTCGATCCGAATCGGGGACGTCCACTCTTTCGGGCTGATCCCTGTCACCCATGCCCCGTTGAGGGGATGGCCCTCGGCATCCTGAATCCGAACCCGGATCGCATTCGTCGCCTGTTCCAGGAATATGTCTTCGTGAACGGTGGCAGTGCCAGGCTTGATCTCGATGACTTTGCAAAAGTTCCCTTGCACAAACGCGGCGCCGCCACGCTCGGTCCGATAATGCCACGCACCAAACCGCCTGACGAAGTATTGCGGGTACTGGGGATCGGGAACGGCAAGCTTGTACTTCATGGACTCCAAGACTCCGCCGGGCAGTCGCCGGGAATCAGGCGCGCCCATGAGCACAACGGGGCCGGGAATCGCCACGATACGAAAGGTGCCGTCGTTCTCGGAAACTTCTTGCCGGTTCCACCCGGAATATTCCTTCACGAAGGGATTATCAGCCAGCACGCCAATGAAGATAATCGCTGGAACCACCTGACCAGTCGTCTTATCGATTACCCGGCCGCTGAT
>DATGIQ010000644.1:0-3906 GCA_035295665.1 Gemmataceae bacterium
CGATCGCGATGACGGTTTCTCCGACCATCACGTCGCTGGACGTGCCGATGGGCATCGTCGGCAAAGGCCGGCCAACGTCAATCTTGACCAGCGCCAGGTCGGACTCGTGATCACGGATCAGGACCCGAGCGTTGTGGGCGCTGCCGTCGCTCAAGTGCACCCGAATGACGTTGACGTCCTCGACCACGTGCTGGTTGGTGATGATGTAGCCACGGGGGTCGATGATGATGCCCGTGCCCATGCCGTTGACGCGGTTCTGGGGCGGCGCATGGGCGAACAATTCTTCCGTGGTCGGGCCACGAACGGTCCGCTCACTGTGGATATTGACCACGGCTCCCCGAACCCGTTCGACGACTTCGACAACAGCGGTACGGCGTGGGTTGCCCGGCGCAGCCAGGGCAACGGATGCGAATATCCCGATGGCCGCGCATACTACGGCCGAGCCCAACGTGCGGTGCAATCTCATGGTGTCCTCAACCGAGAGAAGGCCGTCGGCGTGCCTGCCGGGTCCCCTGGCCTCGTGCCCGGTTGCTTTTTTCGACCGCGGCGGGGGTGGGGCTAAAGGGGTATTCACCAGATTCGCCAGCTTACCAGGCACCCAAAAGGTGACGGCACCTTGGGAATGCAAAATGCCCGATGCGACGGTGCGCCAGGTAACGCGGTTTTTGCGGGCTAGAGGCACAGTCGCCTCAAGGGCGCTCCCTTTGCTAAAATGGTTTCCGTCCGCTGGACGACGGCTCAACTGGTGAGGTACCCCGACGATGACTGCCAAGACCCGCAAACAGCAACTGCAAGAGATGCTGACCGAGGAACCCAATGACCCCTTCTTGCGCTATGGCCTGGCTATGGAGTTGGTCAGCGAAGGCGCGGATGAAGAAGCGGTCCAGTGCTTTCAGGAGCTATGCACGGTGGCGCCGGAATATGTGCCGGGCTATCTCCAGGTGGGACAGGCGCTTGTCCGCCTGGGACGGGTGGACGAGGCGCGGACCGTCTTTGCCCGAGGCATTGCCTTGGCCCGCCAACAAGGCGATGCGCATGCCGCCGACGAAATGGCAGGCTTTTTGGCCAATCTTGGATGAGCCAGTGAGGGAGTATGCAGAGCATGATCCGGAAAGGTTGCATCGCGGCTTTCGTGTTGGCTTCGTTGTGGGCGGGTTCGTGGTCCCGGCCTGCCGGGGCCGAGCTGCCCGTCCAGCCGTCAATCACCTCAATCGATCCCGACCGACTTGCCCGCATTGACCGGGTCGTATCCCGGGCCATCGAGCAGGGCCAAATGCCCGGTGCCGTCATCCTGATCCTGCATCGCGGCGCGGCGGTTTTTCGCAAGGCTTATGGCTTGCGGAGCAAGGAGCCGGCGGCCACGCCCATGACGCTGGATACCGTGTTTGATTTGGCCTCGCTGACCAAGCCGATTGCGACCGCCACTTCGGTGTTGCTGCTCGTGGAAGAAGGGAAGCTTCGGTTTTCCGATCGCGTGGCCCAATATCTGCCGGCTTTTGGGCAAAACGGCAAGAATCGCATCACGGTCGAACAGCTTCTCCTCCACACGAGCGGCCTGATCGCCGACAATCCCGAAGCGGACTATCGAGAGGGACGATCGAAGAGTCTGGAGCGAGTTTATCTGCTGACGCCGATTGCCGAGCCCGGAGCACGCTTCATCTACAGCGACATGGGTTATCTCGTCCTGGGGGAGCTTGTGGCCAAGCTGGCGGGCATGCCGCTTGATGAATTTGCCCACCAGCGTATCTTTGCCCCCCTTGGGATGAAGGATACGGGTTTCCGTCCGATCGGCAGCCAGCGCGAACGGGCCGCCCCGGCCAGTCTTCGCAACGGGCACTGGATTGCCGGCGAGGTCCACGATCCGCGGGCGTTCCAGCTGGGCGGGGTTGCCGGCCATGCGGGGCTGTTCTCGACCGCCGACGACCTGGCGGTGTATGTCACGATGCTCTTGCAGGGCGGCGCGATCCATGGGCGGCGCATCCTGAGTCCGCTTTCCGTGCGTGCCATGACCACGCCGCGGCCCGTCCCTAGCGGCTTCCGCACCTACGGCTGGGATGTGGATACTTCCTTCTCCGCGAACCGCGGGGAGCTGTTTCCGCGTGGCCAAAGTTTCGGCCACACCGGTTTTACGGGAACTTCCATCTGGATCGACCCGGGCAGCCAGACGGCTGTCATCTTCCTGAGCAATCGCCTCCACCCCGATGACAAGGGGAATGTGACGCGCGTCCGGAACCAGGTGGCCACGCTTGCCGCGGCGGCGCTGGTGGGCGACGAGGCGGCGGTCCGTAATGCCCGCTCGGCGACCCCACGCCGGGACGTGTTCACCGGCATCGATGTGCTGGTCAAAGAAAACTTCCAGCGCCTGAAAGGACGGCGGATCGGCCTGGTCACCAACCACACGGGAGTCGATCGCGCCGGGCGGTCCACCATCGATTTGCTGCACCAGGCGGAGGGGGTAACGCTGGTGGCGTTGTTCAGCCCGGAGCATGGAATCCGCGGAGCCGTGGAGGAACGGGTTGCCGATTCGAAGGATGAAAAGACCGGGCTGCCGATTTACAGTCTGTATGGCCAACGCCGCAAGCCCTCGGCCGAGAACCTGAAGGGCATTGACACCCTCGTATTGGATATCCAGGATGCTGGCTGTCGGTTTTACACTTACATCAGCACCTTGGGTTATGTGCTGGAAGCGGCGGGGGAGCACAAGCTTCGGGTGGTGGTGCTGGATCGGCCCAATCCGATCGGTGGCCTGGTGGTCGATGGTCCGGTGCTCGATCCTGGCCGGGAGTCATTCATCGCCTATCATGCCCTGCCGGTGCGGCACGGCATGACGATGGGAGAGCTGGCCCGGCTCTTCAACGCCGAGCGCAACCTGGGGGCTGACCTCGAAGTGGTGCCTATGCAGGGTTGGCCGCGCAGCGATTATTACGATCAGACGGGCCTGCATTGGATCCATCCGTCGCCGAACCTGCGCAGTCTCACCGAAACGCTCCTCTACCCGGGCATCGGGATGCTGGAGACCACCAACGTCAGCGTGGGCCGCGGGACCGATCGGCCATTCGAGTGGGTCGGGGCTCCGTGGATCGATGGCCCAAAGCTGGCGGCTGCACTGGCCCAGGAGAACCTGCCGGGCGTCCGTTTTGTGCCGCTGCGCCGGACGCCAACGGCCAGCGTATACAAGGGCAAGGACTGCGATGGCGTGCAACTGTTTGTGGACGACTGGGCTCGGTTTGAGCCGCTGTCCACCGGGCTGGCGTTCGCCTGTATCCTGCACAAGCTGTACCCCAAAGCGTGGCAGGTCGATCATTATGATGATTTGCTTCGGCACCGGCAAACCTGGGAAGGGCTCAAGAACGGCAAAAGCTGGCAGGAACTGGAGGTGGCCTGGCAACCCGAGCGGCAACGCTTCCTCGAGATCCGGAAACGTTACCTGATTTACGCCGAGTAACAAAGGAACTGGCGAATATGGCTGATGCATCCCGATTCTACCTGACAACCGCCATCGATTATCCCAACAGCCGGCCCCACATTGGCACGGCCTTCGAAAAGGTCGGCGCCGATGTGCAGGCTCGTTACCGGCGCATGGAGGGCTATAGCGTGTTCTTCCTCATGGGCAATGACGAGAACACGATCAACGTGGCCAAGCGTGCTGCCGAGCTCGGGCGCGATCCGAAATCATACTGTGATGACATGGCCCGGCAATTCCAGGACGTCTGGCGGGCTTTGGAGATCAGCTACGATGATTTCATCCAGACCAGTGAGCCGCGCCACCACGTGGGCTGCCGGCAATTCATCCAGAAGGTCTTCGACAACGGCGCCATCTACAAGGGGAATTACGAGGGACTTTATTGCGAAGGGTGCGAAGCGTTCAAGACGGAACGGGACCTCGACGAACAGGGCCGGTGCCCG
>DATGIQ010000645.1:0-19849 GCA_035295665.1 Gemmataceae bacterium
CGGCGGGACTCGGCCCAGATCTCGGGCCCCGGAAAGGTGCTGAGCCAATTGCAGCAACTTCGGGCACAAGACCCGGCAAAATTTAAAACGGTCGTTACGAACATCGCCAGCCAACTGCAAGCCGCCGCGAAGCAACAAGGCCAAACTCCCGAAGGCCAATTCTTGTCCGATCTGGCCAACAAATACCAAGCCGTTGCCAATGGTGGTAGTTTGGCACTGCTTCAGCCCAATCACAATGGCCAACTCGTTCCGCAGGCATACACCCCCACCGGGCAGGTTGCCTCTCAGCGAGCGCTGGCTCCCGTTTCCAACCTGGGTGGCCAGGGCTTCCCCAGCTCGAATCTACAGCAGTTGTTCGGAAGCATTTCCAAAGAAGTGAGCCAAGCGTTGGAAACGTGAGCGGCATCCGAGCGGAGAATGCGAGCCGAGCGCAAAGCGTTCGGCGGTGCGGCGCTGGTGTTAATCGTGCATTAACAGATCCTGCGCGATTTCGGTCCAGTTCACGTCGGCGACGGCTTCCTGAAAAAGATCCTTGTAGAGCCGATTCGTTTCCTTGGGAAATCCTCGTGGGATTTCGGCTTCCAGGTCTTTGGCCAGCATCTGGGTTGCGATCGTATCGACGGATGCCCGCTTGCTGAGGACATCGGGGGCCCAGCGTGCTTGTTCCCGCCGCCGCTGGGCCTGTTCGTGCCAGTAGGGGCTCGCTTTCTGGTCTGAAAAAATCCAATCGCTGACCAGTTTGGTGACCTGGCTTTTATCTTTCCATTGACTGTAGGTTGTCCGGCCCCGCCCGACGGCCACCTTCTCTGCAGCGGGTACAGTACCCGGCGCCTGGAGTTCTACGACGGAGCCCCTCCGTTCAGGGCTGTGCGAGGTACCCAGGTCGGACGCGGAAAAAGGATCCTGAAAGTAGTAGGCCACGGCCCGCTTGACGCTCTGGTCCTGACCGCAAATCCACATCACCAGAAAAAACGCCATCAGTGCGGTCACGAAATCGGCATAGGCGACCTTCCACGCACCGCCACCCTTTCCTGCCATGCTGTTTTGCCCTCCCCGAAGCGATCAACCGCTGGTGTCCTTGAAGATTTCCTGCATTTCCGCGTGGCTGGGACGACAATCCGTGCCAACGACCCGACGAGCACAGGTGACCACGTCGCGGGGGCTCTCTCCCTTACACATCGAAACGACCCCCGCCGAAACCGCGCGGAAGAACGTCATTTCCTGCTCACCCAGGTATTCCATCCGGCCGGCCATGGGCGCGAAGAAACCGTAGGACATGAGGATGCCCAGAAAGGTACCGACCAAGGCGGCCGCGACCTTGTGGCCAATCTCGCTGGCCGGGCCGTCGATGGCCTGCATCGTCACGACAATGCCCAAGACGGCCGCCACGATGCCGAAGCCCGGCAGCGCATCCGCCGTTTTCGCCAAGGCGGAGATGGCCGCATGATGTTCGCGCTCGATGACCTTCCTCTCTTCTTCGAGCGCGCTAGTTACCTGGTTATCTTCTTCGATCTTGCCATCCAGGAGCAGAGAGAGTCCGTTGCAGAGGAATTCGGTGGCATGGTGGTTTTTGCTGATCTTCGGAAATCTTTGGAAGAGATCGCTTCCCTGGGGATCGCTGACGTGCGCTTCCAGCGTCAACACCCCATCTTTGCGCGCCTTGCGGGCCAACGCATACAGGAGAGCAAACAGCTCGGCGTAGGCCTTTTTATCGTAGGGAGAACCCTTGATTAGCTGCAGGATGCCACGGACCAGGTCGCGCACCACTTTCATGGGCGACATGATAATTAAGGCCCCGAGCGAGGCGCCGCCGATGGTTACGAATTCGGAGAGATGGCAGAGCGCCGCAACGTGACCGCCGGCCATGGTAAAACCCACGAGCACGGCCACCACCACAAAGATGCATCCACCAATGACAACCATGTACTACCACCGTAGGGTGAAGGCGTCTCCCGCCAAAAATTATCCGAGAATGCGCAAGCATAGCTTTTTCTCGGGCTTGTCCCGGAGGCGATCTGTTCCCGAGTCGTGCACACTTTCCCCACACTTATCGAAGCCCCGAAGGAATTCTTGCCCCGCATCGGCCGAATTCTTTCATACAGTCCGCAAATTCCACCTAATAGAATCTCTCGATAATGCCGATAAAAGTTCCATGAGTACGACAATCCCCCGCATGGATGTGCTAGCGCATTTGCTGGACGTGGCCGACCTACGTCACCGGGTCATTGCGCAAAACGTGGCCAACGTGAACACGCCCGGCTATCACCGCATGCAAGTGGACTTTGAGGATGCCTTTCAGAAAGCCCTCAAAGGGCCCGACGGGAAACCCCTTCAGGTGGAACCGAAAATCGTGGAGGGCGAGGGAAGTCTCCAGCCGCGCGTGGACGGGAATAACGTGGACATCGACCAGGAAATGGCCCAGCTTGCCAAGAATACGCTGTTGTATCAAACGTTTGCCCAGATCATCGCCCACCGCATCGGCGTTACCCGCACCGCCATCACGAGCAGGTAGTGGACGCTAGGCAATGGGTTATGAGCTATTCTGGGAGTGACTGGCATGAGCTTCGATAGCCTATTCACGACTGCGAACATCAGCGCTTCCGGACTGTCGGCGGAGCGCTATCGGATGGAGGTTGTGGCAAATAATATTGCCAACGCCTTCACAACACGGACGTCAGAGGGTGGACCCTATCGACGCCGCGACGTGATTTTTGAGGAGGTACTTAACACGAACCTCCGGCACACTCCTCGTGGAGTCGAGCCGCTCGGCGGCGTCCGCATTGCTGGGACCGAGCCGGATCAATCTACTGAGTTCCCGCGCATTCTGAATCCGGGTCACCCCGACGCCGACGCGAATGGGTACGTCACCTTACCGAACGTGCAACTGCCGCTGGAGATGGTGAACCTGATCACAGCCAACCGAGCGTACGAGGCCAACTTGAAGGTCTTGCAAGCGTTTCGCCAGCAGACCGATCAGGCCCTCCAGCTGCTCCGATCGTAGAGAGGGCGGAGAAGACCCCCGACCCCTTTTTTAGGATTCGCGCATGGCAATCGCGCCGGTTAGTCTCCCCGTTTTGCCGGATGCTTCGGCTGGCAGTATCGAAGGCTCATCCTCCGGTACCGCAGGGGAGGCGTTCACTCGTATACTCAAGGATTTCCTGACCAAATCCGCCACGCAACAAGCCCAGGCAGATCAGGGCATCATGGATTTGGCGGCAGGCAATACGGATAACTTGCACCGTGTCTTTCTGGACGTTATCAAAGCCGAACTCGGCACGCGCATGGTCTTGGAGGTTCGCAACCGCCTGATCGAGAGTTATCAGCAGGTAATGCAGATGCAGGTCTAAATAACGGTGCGCGGTGTTGCGGCCTACAAGCCGGACGCGCCTGGCTTGTAGGCCGCAACACCGCGCACGAGGATTCAGGGTTAACCGGTTCATCCAGGGTGTCCCATGGAATTCTTCCGCCGGTTATGGCAACAGCTCCGTCAGATCTGGCAGGGGCTGAGCTGGGCCCGCCGGGTCGGCATCCTCTTCCTGAGCAGCATCTGCGTGGCGCTGATCGTTGGCGTGGCCTATTGGGCTTCTCAGCCCGATTATCGCGTGCTCTACAGTAACCTCTCCCCCGAAGATGCCGGTGCCATCACCAGTAAGCTCCAAGCGACCGGCGTGTCCTATCGGCTCACCTCCGGAGGGCAAACGGTGTTGGTCCCCGCCGAGCAGGTGGCCCAGGTCCGCGTCGATCTTGCCGCTGAAGGGCTTCCCGCCAAGGGAGGCAAGGGGTTCGAGCTCTTCGATACCTCGGCTCTCTCCACCACACCGCTGGCGGAGCGGGTGAACTTCGTGCGGGCTTTGCAGGCCGAGCTGGCCAAGACGATCATGCAACTAGATTCGGTCGCCTCGGCCCGCGTTCATATCGTGCTGCCGGACCAGTCTCCATTCATCCGCGAGCAGTTACCCGCCAAGGCAAGCATCATGCTGCGTCTCCGGCCGGGAGCGGTGCTGAGTCGAAGCACGTCTAGCGGCATCGTCGCCTTGGTAGCCCGAAGCGTGGAGGGACTGACACCGGAAAACATCACGCTGGTGGACGCGAACGGCCGGCTCCTTTCCGAATCGACCGATCCCGACGCCGGCGCGGCCGAGGGCACCTTCGACTATCGCCGGCAACTGGAAAAATACCTGGCTTCCAAAGCCGAGGAAATGCTGACCCAGGCGCTGGGCCCGCAGCGGGCCATCGTCCGGGTCACGGCGGAAATCAATTCGCGGCGGCTGCGGGAGAAAAAGGAGAACTATCGGCCCGACGATCGGGTCGTCATCAACGAAAAGGTGACCAGCAGCCGCTCGACTACCCCCGTAGTGACAGCGCGAGGGCCAGCCGGCACCGCCAGCAACCTCCCGCCGGCTCGTGGGGCCGCCACGGGAACGGGCACCGGCACTTCGCAGGACGAAACGACGGAAACGTCCTACGTCGTATCTAAGGTGACGCAGGAATTTGAAGAAAAAGTTGGCACGATCGAACGCCTGACCATTGCTGCCCTGGTGGACCTTTCCAAGGGAGAAGGCGGCAGCGGTCCGAGCATCACCAAGCAAGAGGTTGAGGAAATTATCCGTCAGGCCGTCGGCTTCAAGGTGAACCGGGACGAGATCAAGGTTAGTGACGTCCGGTTGTCAGGACCCCCCGACCTTCATGTGAATGATACGGAATGGGAGAAAATTCAGCTGTGGCAGAATGTGGCGAACATCGTCCGTAACGCTTCACTTGGGATCGCGGCGCTGGTCGGATTGATACTGGGGTGGATGGTATTCCGTCGGCTCCGCCTTGCGGCGCCGCCGCCGCCTCCGCCTCCAGGGCGGATGTCGGCCGCGGAACGGTTGACGGAAGCATTCCAGCGCAACCCCAATGCGGTTGTTCAGGCCCTATCCATCTGGCTGGAGAATTTACCTCGGCCGCCGCAACAAGGGGCGACGTAAGGGCGAACAAAGAGCTATTTCCTCCAGTTTCGATTCCAGGTACACTGAATTGTACATCCAGATCAAAGTTATGACGATGAAAAACGGTTCATTTCCTCTCACCACCGGCAAATATGAACTAAGTTCAACTGTGTGGAGACGATGTACGCCGAACAGAAAGCGGCCCTGCTGCTAACGACCTTGAATCCCCGAGACGCCGAGGCCATCCTGACGCGTCTGGGGCCCGAGCAGGGGAACCGCCTGCGAGTTCAAATCCAGGAGCTCGCACAGTCGCCGGATGCCCAAGAGCAGCTCAACGAAGTACTCCAGGAATTTGATAGCTTCTTACAGCAGGTGGAGGTGGGTCTGACACCCCCACCCGCCGCCCCGCCGAGTGAGCCATCCCAACCGGCATCGACAGACCGGGCACAAGAATCCACGGGAGCGCCTTCGAACTCCGATCAGGACGACGTGATTGCTCAGCTGCGTTCGTTCAGCGCCGACGATCTCAGTTTGGCACTCCAGAGCGAACAGCCGCGCACCGCCGCCTTGATTCTGGAGACTTTCGATGCTGTTCAGGCCGGTGAAGTGCTCAAGCGCTTGCCACCGGCGATGCGGGATCAGGTCTCGTTGCAGCTGGGACGGACGGTGCCGGTCGATCCGGAGGTTCTGCAGTGCATCGCCCGAGCCGTGATCCACAAGCAGCAGCATGCCGAAGAAGTGCCCCCTCCGCCGACGGAACAGGCCCGCTACAGGAAGATGGCGGACATGTTACGGTTGTTGTCCAAGCCTGACCGCTTGGCCGTCTTGACTGCTCTGGAGCACGACAGTGCCGTAGCCGCCGGTGTCAAGGAATTTCTCTATCAATTCGAAGACCTCCTGCGAATCGAGGATCGGTCCATGCAAAAATTGCTGGCCGAGGTCGATTCCAAGAGCTTGGCCACCGCGCTCAAAGAGGCACCGAATGACATCAGGGACAAGATCATGAATAACCTCTCCAAGCGCGCTCGGGAGACGTTGGTCGAGGAAATGGAATTCCTGGGTGCGGTCCCGGCCGCCCAAATCGAGCAGGCTCGGAAAGCGGTGGTGGAAGTCGTGCAGCGAATGGATCAAGCAGGCGAGCTGGTGATGGCTGACTGAACGGGCAAGAAACGCTAATCGGGAGTAACCCCGTGATTTACGAAGCAACGGTTCCGATGCGAAGGCAGTTGAAAGGCGTAACGCTGCTGGAGCCGGCAGCTTTTTGGCCCGAGCCAGCCGTGCCACAGCGGGAACCGCTGCCTACGCCTCCTCCCGAGCAAAACGGGACGAACGCCAGCCCTGAGGAAATCGAGATTCTGGAACGGCTCCAGGCGAACCTGGACGAATTGACGCAGGAGCTTTGGGCGCAGCAACGGCAGCGGCTGGCGGAGATGCAACGCGTTGCCATCGAATTGGCCGTCGCCATCGCCTCGCGGTTGCTTCACCAGCGAATCGAGCGCGGCGAGCTGGCCGTGGAAGGCCTTGTGCGGCAAGTGGCGGAGCGGCTCGAGCCCAAGGAAGCCTTGACCGTGTACCTCCACCCCACGGACCTGGCATCGATCCAACGACAAGGAACAACGAGTCAGGACTGGCTCCCCGGTCATGGAAAACTGAAGCTGGCGGCCGACGAATCGCTTGGCCGCGGCGATTGCCGGGCGGAGACCGGCGACCTGAGTCTGGTTTTGAACCTGGACCAGCAGCTTGAGGAAGTGCGCAAGCATCTGTTGGATGTTTTACCGGAAGCCGACGTGGAGCAACGGAAAGAGCTATCGTCGGATCGGCCACTTCGTCGCTATCCGGAGCGGCGGCATATCGCCTAAGCCCATCCCAAGTCACGGACTCGCCATGCTCAAATTGGACCTGAAACGACTCTGTCGGGAGATCACGGAGCGCGAGGTCTTTCAGACCGCCGGCAAGCTTCGCAGCGCAACCGGTTTGCTCCTCTCTTGTACGCTGCCGGCGGCGGTCGGGGATACCTGCGAGATCCAAACCCTCAGCGGGGGGAACGTCCTCGCCGAAGTGATTGGCTTCGCCAATGGAATGGCGCACCTTGCAGCCTTCGAGCGGGGCGGGAAGGTCCACCCCGGCATGCCGGTTGTCCGCAAGGGGCACGGCTTCAGTGTGCCCGTCGGGGACGTCTTGCTGGGCCGAGTCCTCGATGGTCTGGGGCGGCCCATGGATAACCGCGGGCCGCTGCGTGGCTGCGAATGGCGGTCGCTGGACCGCGCCGCGCCGGTGCCACTGGAGCGGGCCCGGATTCAGAAGCCCTTCATCACCGGCCAGCGGGTCCTCGACGGTCTGCTCACGCTCGGTCAGGGCCAGCGCGTCGGCATCTTTGCCGGCTCCGGCGTGGGCAAGAGCACCTTGCTAGGAGAGATCGCCAAGGGCTCGGCCGCCGATGTCAACGTCATCGCCCTGGTCGGCGAGCGTGGTCGAGAGGTGCGGCCGTTCCTCGATGATTGCATCGGGAAGGAAGGAATGGCCAAGTCGGTGGTCGTGGTGGCCACCTCGGATCAAACGCCGTTGATGCGGGTACGGGCGGCCCAGGTTGCCATCACCATTGCCGACGCCTACCGGGATCGCGGGGCCAATGTCTTGCTGATGATGGATAGTCTGACGCGGCTGGCGATGGCCCAGCGGGAACTGGGACTGGCGTTGGGGGAACCCCCCAGCGCTCGCGGGTACACGCCTTCGGTTTTCCAGTTGCTGGCCGACACCGTGGAGCGGCTCGGCAATGGTGCCCGCGGCAGCATCACCGGCATTCTGACCGTGCTCGTAGACGGCGGCGACCTCGATGAACCCATTTCGGATTCGGTCCGCTCCCTGGTGGACGGACATATCGTTCTCGACCGCCGGCTGGCGGAGCGGGGCCATTACCCGGCGGTAAACGTCGGCCGAAGTGTTAGCCGTACGGCCCACGAGGTGACCAATTCTACCCACCAAGAGGCCGCTCGGAAGCTTCGCGAAATCCTGGCTACCTATACCGAAGCGGAGGACCTGATCCGAATCGGTGCTTACGCCAAGGGGACCAGTCCGCAGGTGGACCGAGCCGTGGAGTTGATGCCGGCGGTGCTGGCGTTCTTGAAACAGCGGACCAATGAGCGCTCGACCTGGGAACACACCGAGACGGCCCTGGCGCACATCGCAGCCAGTTGGCCATTCTGATGCTTGGCCAGGCGTTTCGCGCCGGTTTGAAGCCCGTGCGAAAATTCAGGTGGGGCGGTAGCAGAACCGAGGTGGGAGCGTGAAACGGTTCGAATTTCGCATGGAACAGGTGTTGAAGGTCAAACAGCAGCAGGAGCGGCTGGCGGAACTTCGGCAACAGCAGGCCCGCTTCCGCCTGGAAGCCACTCAAGCCGAGGCCGCGGCGTTGCGAGACCAGATTCATATGTTGGCAATCGCCCTGGAAAAAGGTATGCAAGGGACGGCCGGGCAACAGCTCTGGAGGGCCCATTATGAGCGATCCAAGTTGCTTGGCCAGGCTCTGACCGCCGCGGAGGCACAGGTCCTGCGCGCGGAGCGGGAACTGAACGAGGCCGACCTCCGTCGCCAACAAATTTCCACGGAAGTGGAAGCCTTGCTTCACGTTCGCCAAGAGCAGTGGCAGGTGCATCGCCAGGAAATGGCCCGGGCTCAGCAGGAGCAGCTGGATGAAATCGGATTGCGGCGGTGGTTGGCTGGGCTGCAAAAATAATTTGTAGGGGCTGCACAAGGGAGAATAACCATGTGGAAGCTGCTGAGCATCGGCCTGACGGCGGTGGTCCTATTCGCGGCTTCGGCCGGCGTTTCCTGGTATCTCCGCTACCTGCGTGAAGCCAAGAGCGAGCAAGAGACGACCAAAAAGGCGGAAGCCGAGCCGACACCTCCCAAGCGGACCCCAGGATCGCAAGCTAGCCCGCCCCGTGAGCAGCCCGCCAACCCTTCCATGCCGGCTGCCGTTCGGCCGCCGTACAATCCCGAAGCCGAAGGCACGGTGCAAATCGCCAGCAAGTTGAAGGAACGCCTCGATTCCATCCATATGCAAGAAGAACAGCTATCTTCCCGCCAGAAGAATCTTGAGCTGATTTTCCAGGATATCCGTTCGGAGCGGGCCGGCATCGACGAGAAACGGCGGCAGGTGAGCACTCTCCTGAAGGCCGTCGAGGAGAAGATGGCGGAACTTGATACGAAGGTGGGCGAGCTTAAACAAAAGCAGCAGCAGAATAATCGAGAAGCCACCGAGCTGAAAAAGAACATTTCCGAATACGAGAGCGTGGAGAAGGAACGGATCAAGCAAGTGGCCGCCATGTACGATTCCATGGAACCCGACAGTGCCGCGAAGATTCTGCAGACCCTGGCGGACTCGGGCAATTTGGACACGGCGGTCAAAATCCTGGCATCGATGCGGGATCGGCAAGCTGCCAAAGTGCTTTCGGTCCTGGGCGACGCTGCGCTGGCCGCCCAGCTCGTGGAAAAACTCAAGGGACTCAAGAAGCCGGTCGAACCGACGCCGAGATGAGCCGTCTGCTTTGGAGCCGACATCCCATTCACGGCGGGGGCAGCGAGCGCGAAACAGAGTTTCGTGGCGTGCGTTCCCAAACCGAGTTGGGAGCGAGGAAACTAGCCGCGGCCGCCAGGGAGAGATGATTGCTCCCTGATGGCCGCGGCTAATCGCTTCTCGGGGCCCGCGCTTTCGCTTCTGTTGGCCCATTCCCACACGTCGCCGCAGATCCACCAGTCTGTTTTTGACGAAAGAACCGAAAAGTCCCTCAAATCTGACCCAGCAATCGTCCGATATCTCTAAATTAGGATCAAGATTTGTCCGCAGTCCGGGCTCCGTAGCAAACCTGGCGAGGGTGCCGCATGGCCAAGCTCATTGAGCTGGTTTCCCGATGGCGCGGATCGAAGCGCTGGCTCTCGTGCATCGTATTCATTGGGATCGTGGTGACAGCAGGATTGGCCTTGCCGCAAGTACTGCCAAACGCAACCGCGGTCGGAGAAGCGGCGGCCCCGGCAGGGGGCGCCGCGCAAGATCCGTGGAATTATAACGCACCCCCCTTGCCGGAAGCGCCCGACGCCCGGACCATGTTGATGCGGCTGGCGTTGGGGACGGGGATGGTTTCGGGGCTCTGCGTCGGCACGCTATGGCTGGGTAAGCGCTGGCTCCAAGTGAAGCCTCTACCGACCGGCGGAGCAAAGCAACTGCGGCTGATCGAAGCGCTGCCCTTGCAGGGTCGCTGCTGTGTCTACTTGCTCCAGGCCGGTTCTCGGCAGGTCCTCGTGGGAGCCGATGGGGGCGGTCTGAGAGCGCTTCTTCCGTTAACCGATTCCTTCGAGCAGACGTTGGCGCAAGCTCAAGACGGGGATCTTTGAAGCGTCCTCCGCGAAGGAGAAACCATGTCGGATTTCGGCAAATTGCTCGAGCACCTGGGGCAGTCGGGTGTCGCCCAAAACCTCTCGCCGCCCTTGCAGACCGGCCTGTTTCTCGGTGCCCTGGCCCTGCTTCCCGCGGCTTTGGTGAGCTTGACAGCGTTCACGCGCATCGTGATTGTGCTTTCGTTCCTGCGCCGCGCGGTGACGGCTCAGGAAATTCCGCCCAATATGGTGACGATCGGCCTGGCCTTGTTCTTGACATTTTTCGTGATGGGACCGACCTGGGAAGAAATTTCCGCCAAGGGCCTGACTCCTTACCTGGATGGCAAGATGAGCGGTGTGGCTGCCTTCGAGCAGGGAACCAACGCCTTGCACAAGTTCATGCTCCGGCAGACGCGGAGACAGGATTTGGCCCTGTTCCTGCACATGGCCCATGTGACGACGGTCAAGGAACCGGCGGACACGCCGTTCCGTGTCCTCGTGCCGGCGTTCATGATCAGCGAGCTCAAGACGGCCTTCATCATGGGCTTCAGCATCTATCTGCCGTTTTTGGTCGTAGACCTGGTGGTGGCCAGTGTGCTGACCTCCATGGGCATGGTCATGATGCCCCCGGTGGTCATCTCGGCTCCGTTCAAAATTCTACTCTTTGTGATTGCGGACGGCTGGCATTTGGTGGCGCGGGCTCTTAGCCTCAGCTTCCATTGAGACCGAGAAAGGGGACAACCATTTCCATCTCCCAGGTAATCGAAATTGGCCGGGATGTGCTTTACACCACCCTGCTGCTGGCGTTGCCGGCGCTCGGTGTCAGCTTGGTCGTTGGCCTGGTCATCAGCATTTTGCAGGTCATCACCGGGATCCAGGAGCAGACCCTGAGCTTCGTGCCTCGGATCGTGGCGGTAGGGATTGCCCTGGTGTTCACCATGGCCTGGAGCACGCAAGTGGCCACCCAGTTCACCGTGCGGCTATTCAGCCGGCTCGCGGAGGTAACCCGCTGATGTCCAGCTTGATGTTCACCTTCAGCCTGCTTCTGGCTCGGGTCGGAACATTCGTGGCCGTGCTGCCATTGTTTGGCCAGCTGACGCCCCGCATAGTCAAGGCTGGCTTCGCTCTGAGCCTGAGCCTGTTCTGGTTTTATTCCCTGTACGGGGGTGTGACCCAGCGGGAATGGACCGCCCACGCCGTCGAGGTCGGTTGGCTGGGCTATGGCATTGTCCTGGGTCGCGAGGTAATCCTGGGCGGTCTGCTGGGATATGCCTTCGGCTTGTTCCTGGCCCCGGCCCAGATTGCAGGGGAGTACCTGACCGAAGAAATGGGACTCTCGTTCGGCAATCAGATCAACCCGGCCAGCGGCACCAGCTCCGGAGCACTGACCCAGGCTTTGCAAGTTTTTGCCGCGTTCTTGTTCTTGGGGCTCGATGGACATCACACGCTCTTGGCTTTCTTCTATAGTCTGTTTGCTCGTTACCCGGTGGGCGGTGTGCTCCCCTCCTGGCAAACGCCGCAGTTGATTTCGGGCTTGGCCGCCGCCCAGGAATGGGGGGTGCTCTTGGCGATGCCGATCGGCGCCTGCCTGTTCCTGACCACGGTTGTGTTGGCGCTCATGACCAAAGCCGCGCCGCAGCTGAATCTGTACTCTGTTGGGTTTCCGCTGCGGTTGGCAACGGGGCTGGTCGGTCTGTTGTTATTCTTTCCGCAGATGGCATCGAACCTGGTCACTATCTTTGGACGGCTCGAAGCGTTGCTGACACGCTTGGTGTAGTGCATGGCCGAAGAGGATTTTGAATCCAAAACCGAAGCCCCAACCCAGCGCCGGCGCGAGGAGGCTCGGCGACAGGGGATGGTGGCGTTCAGCATGGACCTGGCCGGAGCGATTCAGTTGTTGGTCGCCGTCGTGGTGCTTGCCGTGAGCGGCGCGTCCATCGGACAGGGATTTCTAGCCCTGGCGCGGTACGATCTGGGTGGCCAGCGGCAGGTTGCTCTCGACCCGCTGGGAATGCAGGGATTGGTTAGCTCCCTGCTCGGCAGCGGAGCCGAGTTGCTCGGTCGGCTGATGGGGCTGGTCTTTGCTGCAGGGCTGGCCGTGGGCCTGTTGCAAACGGGGTTCCAATTTACGCCCGAATTGCTCAGCTTGCGCTGGGAACGACTATCGCTGGTCGCCGGATGGGGCCGGCTCTTTTCGCTATCGACGGTGGTGCGGGCCCTGACCTCGCTGCTCAAGGTCGCGGTCGTGGCAGCCCTGGCTTACTGGGTGGTCCGGGGGCGAACGGTCCCGATTGCGTTTCTCAGTGAAGCCACCCTGCGGGACGCAGTTGCCCGAGCCTGGGATCTGGCGATGCGTCTGGCCTTGGCCATCGCCAGCGGGTTGGTGTTGATTGGCGTGCTGGACTACGCCTATCAGCGTTTTCGGTTAGAGAGGTCGCTGCGCATGACCCGCCAGGAGCTGAAAGAGGAAATCAAGCGTGAGGATGGCGACCCGCAAATCAAAGGGCGCATCCGGCGGCTGCAGCGCGAGATGGCCCAGCGGCGGATGATGCGCGAGGTGCCCAAGGCCACGGTGGTCATCACCAATCCTACCCATCTCGCCGTAGCCTTGCGCTATGATCGAGCTACAATGGCCAGCCCGCGCCTCGTTGCCAAGGGTTCTGGCTTCATCGCCGACCGCATCGTGGCTGAGGCCCGGCAGTACCAGGTGCCGATTGTGCAGCGTCCGCCGCTGGCTCAGGCCCTGTACGGAACGGTCAAGCTCGGCCAGGAGATTCCGGCGGAACTATACTATGTGGTGGCCGAAGTATTGGCATATGTCTATCGGTTACGCGGGATGGTGTAACGCAGTCGGCTGAATGGATGTGCGTAATCTTGCAGTCGCGTGCTCCCGAATCACGCATGCTGGTATAGGTAACGTGAACGATGGCGAAAGCAACAGTAGCAACGGTAGCCCCACCTCGGCCGCTGGCACCGCGCAGTGAGGTCGTGCTATCGGCGGCACTGCTGATCTTGCTCGTCGTGCTGCTAGTGCCGTTGCCAACCCTGATTCTCGACTTGCTGCTGGCGCTCAACATTGGGCTGACCATCTTGCTGCTCTTGGTGACCTTGAGCGCGACGCAGCCCTTGGACTTCTCCACGTTTCCCTCGCTGCTCCTGCTGATGACGCTGCTGCGGCTGGCGCTGAACGTGGCGACCACTCGCCTGATCTTGCTCCATGCCCATGCCGGCATGATCGTCCAGGCGTTTGGTCAATTCGTGGTCGGGGGAAACCTGGTCGTCGGGATGGTGATCTTCCTCATCCTGATCGTGATCCAGTTCGTCGTCATCACCAAGGGAGCCGGTCGTATCTCCGAGGTGACCGCGCGCTTTACGCTGGATGCTCTGCCCGGCAAGCAGATGGCCATCGACGCGGAGCTGAACGCCGGAGCGATCAACGACACCCAGGCCCGGGAGCGCCGCCAGCACCTCATGCGGGAAGCGGAATTCCACGGTGCGATGGACGGTGCCAGCAAATTCGTCCGCGGTGATGCCATTGCCGCCCTCATCATCACGGCCATCAATCTTATCGGCGGGATCATCATCGGCCTGACGCGCGGCATGGACATCGGCCGTGCGCTGCGAACCTATTCGGTGTTGTCGGTCGGTGACGGCCTGGTCTCGCAGATCCCGGCCCTCATCGTGGCAACGGCCGCGGGCATCCTCGTCACCAAAGCGACTTCCCAAACAAACTTGGGACAGGAAATTGGCTCGCAGGTGACCACGAACCCCCGCCCGCTGTTGGTTGGGGCCGTCATCATGCTCGGTCTGGCGCTGGCTCCGGGACTGCCCAAGCTCCCGTTCTTGGCCCTGGCCGCGGGATTGTGGTTCGTTGTGCAGCGGTTGCTCGCTGCCCAGCGGGCGCAGGCCCCGGCCGCGGCGGCGCCAGCTGCTCCGAAACCGCCTGCTGAAATTCCGCTGGAGGAATTCTTGCAGGTCGATCACACCTGTGTGGAAGTTGGCGCGCGGCTGATCCCGCTCGTGGATCCCAAGCGAGGGGCGGGTCTCCTCGACCGGATCGGTGGCTTGCGCCGCGACCTGGCTCGGCGCAATGGGGTCTGGGTCCCGCCGATCCGGGTGCGCGATAACATCCAGCTCAACCAAGACACCTACCGCATTCTGATCAATGGCCGGGAAGTGGCGCGGGGCCAGCTTCGGCCGGACAGCTGGTTGGCCATTAATCCGGGCAATGCGCGCCTCCCCATCGAAGGCGAGGAAACGAAAGACCCGGCCTTCGGCCTGCCGGCCAAGTGGATCACGGCCAATGATCGACAACGAGCGGAGTTGGGCGGCTACACGGTTGTGGATGCTCCCAGCGTGCTGATCACGCATCTGGGTGAAGTGGTGCGCCGCCATGCCCAGGAACTCCTCAGCCGGGAGGATGTCAAGAATCTGGTAGACAAAGTGCGCGAGACGGCTCCGACGGTCGTCGATGAGCTCCTCCCCAATCTGCTGACCTTGGCCACATTGCACCGGATCCTAAGTCTGCTCTTGGAAGAGCGCGTGCCCATCTCGAACCTACCGCGCATCCTGGAGAGCCTGGCGCAGCATGCGCAGCAGACCAAAGACCCGGTGGAGTTGAGTGAGCGGATTCGGATCGACCTGGGCCGAACGATCTGTGATCGCTTCCGTGATGAACAGGGACGGTTCCACGCTCTGGTCCTCGACCCGCGTGTCGAGGTGGAGCTACGGCGTGCGCTCCACGAAAAAACCCTCGCTCTCGAACCGGGGCGCCTCGAGAAATTGGCGACCTGGCTGGCAAGCGAGTGGCGGAAGGCAAGCGTGCGGGGGCAAGAAGTGGCCTTGCTTGCGGATGCGGCGCTCCGCCGGCCCTTGCGTCAGGTGCTGATTCGTTCACTGCCTGATTTAGCCGTGATCGCGTACCAGGAGGTGCCGGTCGAGCTGATCCTGGAGCCGGTGGCCATGTTAAAACCGGAGAATCTGGCGTAGCGATTCGGGTGGCAGTGGAAAATTGCGCAGATTGTAGAATTTACGCACGGTTCATCAAAAAAATGGCCGGATCGATTGCCGTTCCGGAAAAAACTGAGTTAGAGTAGTCTATCAGTCATTGTCGACAGATGCTTTCGACCCCGGCTGAGGAGATGGGCAAAAGGCCGACCTCGAGGAGGATGTATCGCGGACGGATTCGCGGATGGTTTGTGGATTGACCCGTGCACGCAGGAACACAAGCATACCACCAGGTCGCGGTGCAGGGCCGGCGCGATGATCTAATCCTGGAGCATCTGTGGCTGGTCCGCCATATCGTCGGCAGAATTACGGCCCAGCTCCCTTCCGAGACCGACCTAGCCAACCTGGAGTCCGCCGGTGTCTTGGGCTTGGTTGAGGCGGCGAATAAGTTCGATCCGGGGCGCGGCGTCAAGTTCGTAACCTACGCCTATCCCCGTGTCCGCGGCGCGATCCTCGATGAGTTGCGCCGCAACTGTCCCTTGCCGCAGCATGTGTTGGAGCGGATCAGCATGGTTCGGGCGGCTTACGAGGGAATGGAGGGAACCGCGACGGTGGAGCGACTGGCATCCACCTCGGGATTGACGGAAGACGAGGTGAGCGACAGTCTGAGTGCCATGCGGCTGACGCGGATGATTTCCTGGGAAGGGGCGGCGGACGCGCTCGAAAGCCAGCTCACTAATCGGGATGAGCGGCCGGATGTTCAGGTGGAGCGGGCGGAGCAAAAGCAACTGTTGGCCCAGGGCATCGCGGCACTGGCGGAGCGAGAACGGCTCGTCGTGACCTTGTATTATCTGGAAGAGCTGCGGCTGAAGGAGATCGGCCAAGTGTTGAAACTTTCCGAGTCGCGCGTATCTCGGGTATTGAGTAGTGCAATGTTTCACCTCGGCGAATATGTGCGCGCCCGGACCGGTTCGTAAGGCTTGGCCACGAAGGCACAAGTACTGAAAGGAAGAGGAGCAACCGCGTGAAACTGCTCACGAAACATGGAAGCGACGCGACCCAGGGAGGAATCATTCCGGGCCGGCACGTGCACGTCACCGGAGAGATGGTCCATGTGATCGTTCCCCAGGACACAGCAGAGGAAGCACTTGCTGAATCCCCCGCTCCCGCCGATGAGCCGCAGGTCGCGCTGGTCCGTGAGGGAGACGTTATCCAGGCCATCGAGGTTACCTGCACCTGTGGCCACAAGATTCGGTTGCGCTGCGTCTATTGATCAGACCGCACAGTGGAAACGGAGTACACCCATGCGGAACCACGGCAGGCGGCGCTCGGAAGCCCGCGCCCGACATGCGGGGACGCAAGCACCGCTTCCCCTGGTGTGGGCGGCGGTCTTCTTGCTGACGTTCGCCGGCGCCGGTTGCGGAAGCCTGATGCCTCCGTTCCTGTGCGCGGGACACTCCTGCACAACGGCCCCTCCGGCAACGGATGCGGCGGGTGTGAAGAAGCCCGAGCCTGGGCAAGCTCCCCGCCCGCCTGGGAGCGCGGACAGGGTTGTCCCGGCCGCTTTTGAGACACCCAGTGAGGCCCTTGCCACGTTCGCGCAAAAATTGGCTGCCGCAGAAGATGATCGCAAGGTGTTGACGGTACGGGTGCAGCAGCTCGAAAACCTCTTGGAAGCCCGCGACCAGGCGCTGGCCAATTCTGTGCGGGAGGTAGAGGCGACCCGGGCAGAGGTCGTCGCGACTCGGTCCGAGATGGAACACTGGAAAGAGAAAATGGCAATTTTGCAAGAACGGCTGCGCAGCATCGAGAAAGAGGACACGGGAACTCTGGAGTCCATTATCAAAGTGCTGGAACAGGCCGTGCAGGAAGGCAAGGAGATAGCGCCGGTCAAGCCTGCTGCGGGCCTGCCGGAGAAAAGTCCGTAGTCCGTTGCCCGAGGATCTCGATTCTCGTCTCGGATTACCAACCCGAAGCATCCACGAGGAGACGGTTCACCGAACAACGACTCATGGCCAAATCGGCGGAGACGGCTTCCGCTTCCACAGGAGGGAAGCAGTGGATTCTGATCAGTGTGCTGGCCGTGGTGGCCATTGCCGCCGGCGCGGTCGTGCCTTTTTTCTTGCCCGAAACCGCTCCGACCAAACCTGCCCCCCAAGAAAAAAGCAATTCCAAGGAGCTCAAGCCATCTCTGGTTCCTTTTGGGGACCCGATGGTGGTGAACCTGAACACCAACCAGCTATCGAAGTATCTGCGGACCAAAATCATCCTGGTCGTAGATGAAGCGAACGAGAAAACCGTTCGGGATCTCCTGGAGAAGAACAAGCCGTTTCTGAAGACCTGGCTGATTGCGTACCTGTCGGATCAATCGTTGCGAGACGTGACTGGGGCGGCGGCGATTAATCGGCTCCGCCGGGAAATTCGCGATCAATTCAACACCATGCTCTTCCCGGACGGGTCGGAAAAAATCAACGACGTGCTGTTCGAAGAGTTCTATGTCCAGTAAGATTCGGCCCTATGACTTTGCTCGGCCCAGCCGTCTGGCGGCCGATTTGGAACTGCGTCTGCGGGCTTGGTTCAAGGCCGCGGCCACGTTGGCAGCCAAGAGCTGGAGCAAGCGGCTTGGGTTTCCAATCGAGCTGGAGGTTCAGGAATTGGCCGCGCTGCCTGCGGCCGACGCTCTCGAAAAGGTTGCGGAGAATGCGTTTGGCTTCCGTCTCGCCGAGCCCCGCCTGGGAACATCCCTGCTGGCCTTGCCGCGTCCGCTGCTGTTGGCGTTGATCTCCGGCCTGCTCAGCGAGCCGGTCAGTGCTCTCCCGGAGGACCGCGATCTGACTTCGGTCGAAGAGTCATTAGGCGAGCACCTGATGGGAGCGGCGTGGTTGCGGGTGTTGCAACAAACCTGGCCTGGAGCCACTCCACTGGCCCTGACTCTGCAACAAAAGGAAACGCAGCCGCGCTATGTCCGGATCTTTCCCCCCGCCGAAAACGTCATTGTTTGCGTCTTTCTGCTGCGCGGGCCGTTCGGCGAGCAGGAATGGTACTGGCTCATCCCACAGCGCGGCTTGGCTACGGACCTTGTGCCGGCGGGATCGGCCTCGGAGGCGACCGCCGTCACTGGGCGTCCGACTCGGGAATGCCTGGAGGCGTTGGTCCGGGATCTGAAGCTCGAGTTCACGGTTCTTCTGGGATCGGTCGAGCTGCCCCTGCGGCAGGTTTCTCAACTCCGCGTCGGCGACGTGGTCATTCTCGACCAACGATGTGGTGATCTGTTGACCGCTGCGATTGACGGAAAAAAGAAATTTCAGGGATGGCCTGGACGGGTTGGGGACCACCAAGCGTTACTGATCCATGCGGTGCTCGCTTCTCCGAGTGGGTCTGCGCACCGCACCACATAGAAAAACCGAATAGCATCAGGCGTCACGGCCAGTTGTGGGAGGAAAAGTCATGTCTGCAAGCTCCAGCACGTCCAATCCCGAAACCAAGGCCAGCAAAGTTGAAAAGCAGAGCGGCGGAGCTTCCGCCCCTCCTGTGGAGGTACGGGCTGCGGATTTCGCCGAGCTCAAGCCACAAGCGAGCAGTCAAGCTCCGAATCCGCTCGACAGCCTCCTCGATGTGAGCGTGCTGGTTACGGTCGAACTGGGCCGGACCTCACTGACGATCAACGACGTGCTGAAGTTAGGAGTTGGCTCGGTGGTCGAATTGGACCGGCTCGTCCTCGAACCGGTGGATCTCATGGTCCAAGGCGTCCGGCTGGCCCGCGGCGAGGTCGTAGTGGTGGGCGACCGGTTTGCCATTCTCATCAAGGAAATTGCGGACCCCAAGGAGCGGTTGTAACTGCCATGACGCAGCATGGCTCAAACTCGACATCGCAGGCACAGTTTTCTAGAGAGCATGTCAGGATCCTTTTGGGCCCGTCTCCGTGGTCTTAAGATCACGGGTTGAAAGGGCCCAAAAGGATCCTCACCTTTTTACTTATCGGATAATCTCGCCGAGCGTTTGCAGCACTTCGTTGCTCACCGTAATGGCGCGGGCATTCACTTCGTAGCCGCGCTGGGCGATGATGAGTTTGCTGAACTCCAGAGCCACGTCCACGTTCGACTGCTCCAGCGTTCCTTGAAGAATCGTCCCACGGCCGCCGGAGAGCCCAGGGCCAGTCTGCGGGATACCCGCTTGGGCGCCGAGACTGAAGTCGTTGTTCCCCTCGCGCGTCAACCCATTGGGGTTGCTGAAGACAGCGAGCGCCATCTGGGCAATCGGCAGACTTTTGCCGTTGGTAAAGATCCCAGTAATGACGCCGTCTTTTCCTACAGAAATATCAGACAGGAATCCGGCCGCAAACCCGTCCTGGCCGGTCGCCGAGGCCGATGACGTGCTGCCGAACTGCGTTAGTCCATCGAACCCATTCAGCGTACCGACGTTGAAGTTGACCGTTTGCTGGGTCGAGATGTTTTTGAACTGGAACGTCATCTGCGCGTTGCCCGTCACCAGGCGGAGAGAGCCGTTATCGTTAAACGTGATTCCATTCACCGTGCCGTTGACCACCGAACCGTCGGCAGCGGGGATGCTGCCGGTCAGGCTCCAGGTATCGGATGCGG
>DATGIQ010000646.1:0-13711 GCA_035295665.1 Gemmataceae bacterium
GGGGCTGAAGGCCACATCGCCTTGAGCCTGCTCGCCGAGAGTGAGGATTTCCTTACCGGTGGCCGATTCCCAAACCTTCACTTCCCCGTAAGCCGGCTCCCCTTCCCAGCCGTAACTGATGCTTGAGGAGGCCAAGCGCTGGCCATCGGGGCTAAATACCACGTTGCGTCCTGGGCTGGGGTGGGCCTTCCAGTCGAGGAGTTCCTTGTCCGCTCGTACGTCCCAGATCTTCACCCTCCCGTCGGAACAAGCGGCAGCGAGGCGCGCATCGTCGGGGCTGAACGCCACACCCCGGATCATGTTTTGGCCAGCCCGGAAGGTCCGCAGCAGCTGGCCGGTGTGTGCGTCCCACACTTTGATGACCCCGTCTCGGCTACCGGACGCGAGACACTGACCATTAGGACTGAAAACCACGCACTGGAGCGTGTGCTCATGGCCTAGGGGCGAAAGAGTTTGGTGGCGCAGCCGCTTCAGGTAGTGCCATTCCCAGCCGCGCAGGTCGGCCGGACATTCCTCCAGCAACTGCTCCACCCGACCAAGGTTGTTGGCCGACCACTCGCGCTCCGCCAAAGCGATGCGCTGGTAGTACGAATTCTGATGTTCTCGTTCGAGGGAGCCGCTCAGCTCATTATTTGCCCGCCACACCTGCACGGTACTAGCGCCCAGCCCGGCCACGGCTAGCAGCACTGCGAAGGCAACCACCGATGTGGTCATCAGCGCTCCCTTATTTCGCCGCGCGAACTTGCGGAAGCGATATACCACCGACGGCGGACACGCCTGCACCGGCTCGTCGTGCAAGTAACGCTCGACGTCCGCCGCAAAGGCGCTGGTAGTCTCGTAGCGGCGGTTGCGATCCTTCTCGAGCGCCTTCATCACGATCCAATCTAACTCGCGACGAAACATCTGGCTCAGGCGCCGGGGCTCGCTCTTGCGATTGGCAAAGACCGTGGTCGCGGCCTGTCCCAGGGTGCTGATCCTTGTGCTGGGCTTGGCCGGCTCCTCCTCACGGATGATACGGCGCAGTTCGTCATAGCTGGCCTCCTTCAAGCGCTCCTTGTCGAACGGCGTCGTCCCGGTCAGCAGCTCATAGAGCAACACGCCCAGTGAATAGATGTCGGTGCGCGTGTCGGTATCCTGCCCGCTCATCTGGGCCTGCTCAGGACTCATGTACAAGGGCGTGCCAAGCATCTGGGCAAAGCCGGTGCACAAGGTCTTGTCGGTCAGGCGCTCTTGTCCCAGTGCCTTGGCAATACCGAAGTCGATCACCTTGACCAGGGGCTTACCGTCGTGCAGGGTGACGAGTACATTGGAGGGTTTGAGGTCCCGGTGCATAATTCCCTTCTGGTGGGCGTGCTGCACCGCTTGACAAACCGCTACGAACAACTCGAGCCGCTCGCTGACCGGTAGCTGGTTTTGGTCACAAAAGTCCGTGATCGGGATGCCGCGGACGAGTTCCATGACAAAGTAGGGCCGGCTGGAATCGGTAGCGCCGGCATCCAGCACACGGGCGATGTTCGGGTGGTCCATCAGTGCCAAGGCCTGCCGCTCCGCTTCGAAACGGGCGATGACCTGGCGTGTATCCATACCTGGCTTCAGTACCTTCAGCGCTACCTTGCGGCGAACCGGCTGCTGTTGCTCGGCCATGAAGACGATGCCAAAGCCGCCTTCCCCAATCTGCTCCAGCAGCTTGTAGGGACCGATCACCGTGCCGGGATATTCGCCTACCGACGGCTCATCGCCCCTGCCGATCAAGACGGATGCAGGACGCTCCATGAACCGGCCGGGATTCTGGTACCGTTGCAGCAGTCGTTCGAGACGTTGCCGAAGGGCGGGGTCGGCTGCACAAACCTGGTCCAGGAAGGCCGCACGCTCGGCCGGATCTTGCTTTTCCAGAGCTTCGATGAACAGGGATTGCTCTTGCATGCAGGTAGCTTTTCCACAATCGGAGTTTGGGTTTCTACATCTCAGTGCGATATTTCGCTCCGAACTGCGCACGAAAATCGAGAAAAAACTGGACGGCGGCCGAGATTGCTCCCTTAGCCTTCGTCGCTCCCCAGTTCTTCTTGTAACCAGGCCCGCGCATACGTCCAGATTTGAGTTGCCTTGCGCGGCGATATCCCAAGGAGGGAGGCAGCCTCGGCGTTGCTAAAGCCTGCGAAATAGCGGAGTTTCACCAATTCGGCTGCTTGAGGGTTCGTCACGCCGAACCGGTCCAGGACCTCATCCAGTGCCAGCACGCGCTCGGGTCTTTCCGAGTAGGCAATGTCCTGGCCATCCCATTCGCGGATACGGCCTCCTCCATGTTTCACTCGGACCTTCCGCCGGGCGGCCTCGACGAGGATGCGCCGCATCGCCTCCGCGGCCGCCGCAAAGAAGTGGCCGCGACTGTTCCAGTGCGGCGACTTCTTGACATCCACTAATCGGAGGTAGGCCTCGTGCACCAGGGCAGTGGCTTCGAGCGTCTGGCCAGGCTTCTCCTGAGCGAGTTTCTGCGCCGCGAGTTTGCGCAACTCGTCATAGACCAGGGGTAAGAGCTGCTCGGCAGCGTGCAGATCGCCTCCCTCAATGGCGGACAGGACGCGGGTTACGTCGTTCATCGGCGGCACCCAGTCGCTTGAACAATGCGGCGGAATATCCTCGCCCGAATCCGTGAGCACGGTTCGAAATCCATGGCCCGGTGAAGGTTAGCGTGTTCAATCGCAAGATTTTCCCTCTCCGAACCACCGGAGAAGAGTATACCGCTCGCCTAGCAGCAACTCCAGCACTGGTAGTGACAGGAGAAGGGGGCTCAGTGGGCTTGCGAGGTTGCCTTACCGAACGCCATGGTTATCCGAGCGGATGCTGCCCGGACGTGAAGGGAGCCTGGTGTGCGGTGGAACTGCGGATTTTTCATTCTTGGCATAGCTCGAACTCGCACGGCGTCAAGTTACCGAAACAAGATTCCAGAAAGGCATTATCGTAGCAATTGTCCGAGCGGCTCATGCTCTGCTGCATCCGGGCCCGTCTCAGCACCTGGCGGTATTCCCCCCCGGCATACTGGCCGCCCCGGTCGCTGTGGTGAATCGAGCCTGGGCCCGGCTGCTGCCAGCCGATCGCTTTCCGCAGCGCCGCCAACACCAAGGCCTCGGTCATGCGCTCGGCCAATTCCCAGCCGACAATGCGACGGGAGTAGCAGTCGATCAACAAGGCCAGGTAGGCAAAGCGAGCGCCCGTCAGGGGCACGAACGCGATGTCGCCGAGCCATACCTGGTTGATGCCGCTCGGTGGCTTGGCCTGCAAGAGCAGGTTGGGACGTAGCCCAGGGGATGCCGGCTCTGCGTGGTCCGCGGGCGAAACGATCGCGGCTGAATCGCTTGCAAACCGATCCGTTTCAGCAGCCGGGACGCACGACGGAGACCACAGGACTCTCCTCGGGCGGCCAGTTCCGCAGCGATCCGCCTGGCTCCGTACCACCGCTTGTGTTCCGAGAAAACCTGCCGCACCAGGAGTCGCAGCCGGGCATCTTCTCGCTCCCCGGGGCTGGCGCCGCCTCGGGCGTGTGCGTAGTAGCCAGCCCGACTGACGCCCAGCGTCTGACACACAACGGCCACAGGGAAGCCTTGACTCTCCAGGTTCGAGATCACAGGATAGACCTGCTTCAGGTTCCCTGGCTGAAAATGGCCAAGGCTTTTTTTAGGATGTCGCGCCCTCGCTCGGTGCGGCGCAGTTGCTGTTCGAGTTGCCGTACCCGCATCTCCAGGGCGGAGGTCGCTCGCCCTTCCTGGCCGAGGATCTCGGCCTTCCAGCGGTACAGCAGCGAGGTGTTCCCGATGCCGAGGTTGTGAGCCACGGAGGAGGCCGAAGGGCCGTCGAGCAGCATCTGCACCGCTTCCTTTTTGAGCTCTTCCGGGTAGACACGCCGCTGCCGCCTGTGATGCTTGTGGGTCTTCATGGTACACTCCTGGATTGTTTGGTGGCAGTTAATCTAAGCAGTCGGAGTGTCCACAAAACCGGCTACACCTCACTCTTCCGCACTCGGACGGTAGTAATCTGGAAACATCGATCTCATGTCTGCCCCCTCGGTCGGACTCTCCCGCCGTCAGTCAATCAGCGTAGAACTGGACAAGCAGATCGCGCAATTACGGCGAGACACAACTTCTGCGAACGCAGGCACCTTCCTTAGGCGACTCGAAGAAAGAAGAATTGCGAACGACCAATGATTGAATGCTGTGCAGGCTCGACTGTTTCAGTTGATAGACCGGGCGGCGGGCATTCTGGAACCGATCCCGGAAACAACCGCTATTATCCGTAGTGCAGTGACCGCGATGCTCCTCCCTGATCCCACCGACACCCTTATCCGCCACTCGATTCTTTACCACGCCGGCTGCTTCCCTGTTCCCGCGCAGTGCCAACGGAGCGCATGGCACCGGCGGCTCGTACGCAAACTCGCCAGCAGTCCCCTACCTGCTGGGGAGAGTGAAGGACGTGAAGTCTCAGGTTCTTCACGATCGATTCGTGGCGGAAGAAGTAGCCTGTTCTTTCACGCTCCCGGGCAAGAACGGGCGGATGAGTCCATCGTAAATCGCGGCGCCGGCCAAGCCCCCAAGTAATGGACCAATGATTGGCACCCAGAAGGCATGATTGGCGAAGCCCGTGTTCTGAAAACCCGCCGCCAGCGTGAACAGCCGGGGGCCGAAGTCCCGTGCGGGGTTGATCGCGTAGCCATGCATACCGCCCCAGGATACGCCGATCGCGACGACGACCAGGCCAATCGCGAGTGGTTGAAGCTTGGGCGCCACCGGCTCATTTCGCGGGTCAATGATAGCCAAGCTGAGTCCCACCAGCAGCGCCGTGCCGACCACCTGGTCCAGCAAGCCGAATGGCCAGGTCGCATGCGGGTACGGGAACGTGGTGAACACGCCGGCCGTCTTGCTCAAGTCGGGATCGACGTGATAGAACGCCGGGAGATAATTGACATAGACCAGCGCCGCCCCGGTAAACGCTCCGGCGATCTGGGCAAGGCTATAGGGCACGACCTTGGACCAAGGGAAACCGCGAAACACCGCCAGGACTAAGGTGACGGCCGGGTTCAAGTGCGCGCCGCTCACCCGTCCTGCCACGCAGATGCCCAGGAAGACGGCAAGTCCCCATCCGAGCGTAATGTTCGTGTAGCCTCCTTTGATGACTTCGCCCGATATGGGTGGCTCGCTCGGAAATAGGGTCGCCATGGCCACCACACCGTCACCCAAAGCGATTAGTACGAGAGTTCCCAGGTACTCCGCCACCAATTCGCCGAGAACAGAAGGCTTGCTCGTTGTCGCCATGGAGCGTCACCTGATTGCCACATGTACGAACGACGTTCTTCCCGAAGCCACGAGTCCGACCCGCGCGTGCCAACAATTTGCTGATGCATCCGAGGACTAATCGTCGAGCGGTGCGCTATCCTTCCGGTACGCTTGCATGCCAAGGAAGGCGACGCCGTGGGCCCCGAACAGAGCCAGGATCCAGACGACTAGCGAGTACGTGGGTAGCCACTGGAATACGCATGCAGCGGCGCCAAGGAAGACAAGACTGCCGGCGGCAATGAAGAACTTACAGCTCGTGGGAAGGCGCTGGGGCGAAAGCCGAGGGCGTTTCACCGGATGGCTCACGAAGGCATCTCCTTCACCCGACGTGTCTTGGCAGCCGCCGGAGCCCCGATCGCACGCCGCGGATGGAGAGCTATTGTACTTGGTTTCGGCGACTAGCCTAGCGCGAATTTGAAACGTCGCGTCGCCGAGAGTAAGACCTCCAAAGAACTTTGCACTGGAGTGCACCGCCGTTCCAGCCGGGCCGGGGACCGGGCTTGCTCTCGGTGCATGCAGCCAATTGCAGGGAGCAACAGCCGAACTCCAAACGATAGGCCTGCTGCCCCGACAGGTTATCATAATAGCGGTCATCGAGCAAAATGTTGGTGGGCTGGTACAGCGGGTCGCCGAATTCCACCGCCATCTTCTCCATCGGGCCGAAAGTATTCGGCACGAAGATAGTGTCCTCGCGAATACCCGTCCAGAGGAGCGCCGTGCCGGTCACCGCGTCGCGCGGACTCTCCACCACGATCGCGTCGCCGTCCTTGATCCCGGCCGCAGCTGCCGCCTTCGGGTGAATCTGTACCAGCCGAATACCGTTCATCTGCTTGCCGATCAGTATGGACTCAGCGAAATAGGCAGGGCCGACGAGCAGCGTCTCAGTCTTCTCCGGTACCTTAGCAGGGTCATCGGCCGGTTGACCGCGGTCTTCTCCAGGCGTTTCCCATTGGAGAACACGAAGGACAGGACAACAGCACCGTCGGAAAGTTCGAGCAGTCCCTGCTCCAAGCGAAGCAGGTTTTTCTTCACGCCCCCGAGAAGGGTTTTTGCTTCTCCTCCGTCCTCGGTCTTCAGAGACTTCTTGAACCTCTTGCTTCCGAAACGGAAGCAGACCTTATAGCAATTCGAATCCGGGTCGAGTTCAAGCCAGGCCCTTGCGTTGATCTCCCAAAGCGTCGTTCAAACGTAGTTCGGGAACCGCTCCCGAACCACTGACGCAAGACCAACGCAAAAGCCCAATTGACCCCGCTTTGCCGCCGGAAAGCCACGGCGCAAACAAAAAGGACTTGCATCGATTTGACGCAAGTCCTTACGTTGCTTACTGCCGGAGACAGGACTTGAACCTGCACGACCTTTACGGTCACCAGGCCCTCAACCTGGCTTGCCTGCCAGCTTGTGATCCCGTCGTGGCATTGATCTGGTATTGCAACTTGTGAAAGAACAGTCACTTGCGGCGTGCAGCCGCCCATGCTCACATTGTACTCATGTACTGGTCGCACGGCCAGTAGTTGCAGAAGAATTGCAGAAAAATCCAGACCGAGCGGGATGCCGTGGTCGGGGCAACGCGGTTTCGTGGAGCGGAAGCAAGAGATGATTCCCGGCGTCCGGACAGGTACAGGACACTGGCGGCGTCCCTGCCTAATCGGGCAGCTATCCAGACGAAGGCCGTAAGAAAAACGTGGTCGGATTTCTTACAAATTGCCGCCGGGCGCCACTGCTACCGCATCCAGCGCCCCAGCCCCGCGCGGACATGGCGGAGCCAGTCTACGGCATCGCCGGTGCCGGCCTGCGTGCAATAGGGGCAATCAGGCCGGGGCGGGTCTTTCGGCTCGTTCACTATGCCCCTGCTGCCGTCGTACCGCAGCAGCCGTTTCGATGCCCTCGGCACCCCGGTCACGAAGACCATGAATTCGGTGACGGCGATGGATGCCAGGATTCCGTTCAACGCGACCACTGACGGCCCGCGCTCGCCCAGGCCGTCGCGGCGGACGCCGTACATGGCGTCCTCCTCCCCGCGCCGCTCGGGTGACGTGAGGTCGCGGCGGACGGCCTCTTTGTCCAACAGGTCCATGCAGTACAGGCACGCATCCCCGCCAGTGCGGACCATCAGCCGGCCGCCGAAGGTCACTCGGTCGCCGTCCTTGTCCGTGTCGGTGGCAATGTCGAAGTAGCAGCGGTTGTAGGCGCAGGCGAACTCGTTGAGCAGCAGCCGCGCGCCGTCGCGGTCCATGCACCCAAAGATGACCGTGGCCCTGGCCAGCTCCGCGGCGCCAACCTCCGACAGGAATGTGTCGTTGACGATGGTGATGTCGGCGTCGGGCTCGATTTCACGGATCATGCGCTCGGCGATGACGACCTTGGGTGTCTTTGCAACAACATCGGACGGCCGCATGCCGATGAGCCGGTTGCGGCTCGACTTCGTGGCGTGGTCCGCGTCGATGAGGCTGAATCTGCGCACGCCCAGGAACGTGAGCTGCTGGGCGGTATGCGAGCCGGTGCCGCCGAGGCCGGCGATGATGACGTGGGTGTCGGCGATCTTCTCCTGACCGGCCTGGCCGAACAGGAGCAGCTGCCGGTCAAAACGCTCCAGATCCATGTTCTGGCACCTCCGGCTTCAGGCTCTCGATGGTTTGGTTAGTCGGTCGGATTGCGGCGCCGCCGGCCGGGCGGATGGCGTCCAGGCCGACAGGTTTGCCGCCGGTGTCGGTCCAGGCCAGAGCGTCCATGCCGGCCGGGGTCACCACCACGGCGAGATAGGGACGGCCACGGAGCCGCCAGCGGCAGTGCGGCACATAGTCAGAGAAGCCGTACATGTCGCTCGGCGAGAACTTCGCCCCCCGGTAGTCGCCGGGGTGGGAGTGAAACTCTACCGGCGACGTGCCGGTGTCCCACGCCGTCTTGATGATTCGCGCGCGGGCCTCGTCGGTCAGCTCGACGTGGAACTCCGAGTGAATCTCGAAGTCGGCGGCGGTGGCGAGGTAGGCATCCCTCGCGCTGAACACGGTGGCGTTGTCCTTGGATTCGACCGCCGCGAAAACGATCGCCACCTGCTCGGTGTCGTTTTGTAGAAGATGGGCCCAAAGCTCCTCTTTGAGCCCCGCTCGCAGGTCAAGAAAGACAGTCACGTTACGGGCCCTCACGAAAGCGGTCGCGGAAGGTCAGGACGAAGTGCAGGAAGTTCGACCCCGCGGCCGGGTCGGCTGCGGGCTTCCAGCCGGCTTCGTGGGACCAGGAGAACTTGCCCCAGGTGCCGGGGAAAGGCGTCGGCGACGGCTCCTGGTAGTTGTTGGCGGGGGCGTCGTTGCTCGCCTGGCGGAGCGGCGGGGACACCCAGAAGGCGTAGGGCGCGTCGCCTGGGTATCCTCCAGGAACCTGGAAGCAGACCGCGACTTCAGTCTGCTTCCAGCCCCCGTACTGGACCGCGTACCGCGGGATACGGAACCAGCCGCTGTCCACCTCGTGGAACTCGACGCCGGGGAAGACGGTCTTGAGGAGCGCCAGCTCCTTCGCGAGTCGGTTGGACATTGGCGATTAGCCCCGCTTGTAATTGACTTTCTTGCAGAAGGCGTGGCCGGGCTTGATATGCACGACCTCGCACTCGCCGAGGGTCCGCTCGGTGTTGGTCTCCAGGTTGATCTCCAGCACCGGCTGGTCGGCCGGCAGCCCGCCCAGGTCGCGGATCTGCGGCACCATGATGGTGTGATGGCACCACGGATGATCCACGCCTTCGATGTTGACGCAGAACTCGTGGTGATGCTCACGGGCCTCGTGGCCCTCTTGCACGGCGGTAGCGGTCATGATGACCCCTTTCTCTGTGGAATGTCCGGACCCGGTCGGGGCCGCCGTCCCAAAGTTAGGAGGCTGGCCCCTGCCAGGTGACCGGCTGGCCTCAGCCGGCCTTCTATAAAGTCCTCGGGCTTCGAGGGCTGATCGTGCTGCAAGAATCCGGGCTTTATCAAGGCGGGCACGGCCGCGGCCGACGAGGGACTACTCGGCTTCCTCGGCGGTGAGAAACGTCAACACCTGGCCGGTGTAGCCCAGGGGCATCGCCTCTTCCCAAAGGCGCCGCCGGTACGGGCGCTCGAACCAGATGTCGGCGTCCACGCCGGCCTCCATGCGCTCCAGTGTGGCTTCCTTACCCAGGCGATCCCATAGTTTCGCCGTCGGCGTGGTGTTGGGGACGGGGGTGCCGTACTCAATCCAGCCCATGCCCCGGGCCTTCATGGTGTCGGAGTGCTTGGCCCATTTCACCACGCCGGCCTCGCTTACAACCATCGAGCACGCCTCCCAGTCCAGGCCGACGTAGCGCCGCACCGTACTGGTCAGCGATGTCTGGAACGTGTTCTCCGCGAGCCGCGACAGGTCCGCCAGGGTGCAGATCGTCATGCGCCGCGTCTTCAGTTCGCCGGCGAAAAGCTCGTGGGGCATGAGCAAGGTCGAAGAGAATTCGTCCGCCTCCTTCTCGCGCGGGTCGGGGGAACGGAAGTCGGTTACCGAGTTGTGGCTCTGCCCGCTCAGCAGGTAGCTGCGGTGGTGCGGCAGGTAATAGTGCCCAAGCTCGTGCCCAATCGAAAACCTCATCCGCCCTTCGGTGAGCCCGTAGCCAGCTTCCTTATAGAAGAGGATGAAGGTCTTCGCCGACTTGACGAACTTGATCCGCGCGTCGAACTTCTCGCCGTATCGTCCGGGGGCCAGCTCGATCCCTTCCTTCTTGGCGATGGCCAGCGGGTTGACCGGCAGACGCCACATGCCCAGGGCGATCAGGTGCTTTTTCGCCAGGGCCTCGATGTCAAGGGGCAACGTCTCCCCTTTCTTCCCGTTCACGGGCTTTGCGCTCAAGGATTTCCCGTTCCCGCCGCTCAAGCTCTTCGGTGGTTTCGTCATCGACTTCCTCGGCCCGGTTCAGGCTACAGTCGGCCCCACTGCCCGCAAGGGCAGCCTCCTCGCTTTCGTCGGGGTCGTCCTTTTTCGGTTCCTCCCTGGGCGGGATCGGTCGCTCTCCGGCCAGGATGCGGTCGATGAAGTCGGTCCCCAGGGCGTTCATGGCCGCCTTTTCTTCATCCGTGAGTTGGGGCAGCTTGTCCGGTTCGGTGATGTCGTCGTCTTTGTCAACCCGACGGAGAATCGAGACGAGCAGAGCGTCCAGTGCCCGCTCTTCCCGTTCTCTCCTGCTCCCTCCGCTCATAAAATCCTCACTCCACGCTGATGTAGGTGTAGCCGCGCTTTTGAAGTTCCGCGATTATCTTCTCCCGCGCATAGCGCCAGTCGTTCTTCACGTCGGCCACACTTTCCGTGACTCCCGTAATGGCGCTGACCGCGTCCGCCAGGGGCCGGTAGGTGTCCCGCTGGCGGAAGTCCTCGAAGTTGTCGATGAAGCACTGGGCGACGATGCGCTGCCGCCGAGGCAGCGTGGCGATGAATGTCAGCAGGATCTCCCGCAATTCTCTTGCCTCGATGGGGCAGCTATGGAGCCGCCACTGCGAGAGAACGTCGGAACCCTTCGTGTCGGCCGCAACCACGTCCAGGATTGCGTCTTCGTCCAGGTTGATCCTGTGCCCCCGCTGGCGCAGCAGGTCCGTCGCCTTGTTGCGGGCGATGGCGAGTACCATGCGCAGCGACCGGCACGGGTCGAACCCGGCCTTTTTAGCCCTGGCGTACATGCCGATGAGCGTCTCCTGGTACACGTCCAGCAGGTCGTGGGAGTCGAAAAACCCACGGCCGCACCGCTTGATGTGTCTCAGGACCCGCTCCCGGAACTCGCTGTCCAGGAACTGGATGCCGAACTCCGGACTCGTTTCAAAGGCTTCGTCAAGGTCGGCCTCGCTCACAGGGTCGGTTGCAGCCATGAGGTTCTGTTCCTCACTTCCATCTTGAAGCTCAAAGGGGGCGCGGTGCCAGGCATTAATCTCCTCGGAGCATCCCCGCGCATCGCGTTGTGGGGGCGCAGATTTTTCTTCGTTTTTCCCGAAGAGTGCCCCGCTAGTGGACGAACGATCAGAAAGTGGCTAACGGGCGAGGGGCTGTGCGGTGGTCCCACTCGCCGTAAGACGTGTATTCACAGCATCTTGCAGAACAGGTTGAGTTTGGAGTTCTCGACCCTGCGGTCACGGGCTTGATTCGCCGTCGTCGCCTCTAGACATAAGTAGTTACAAATAATGAGCTTGCGTCAAGATACGTCAGTCTGCCGCTCGCGAACAGGTCGTCCTCTGGGGAGAACTGCTGTCACATCGTGAGTTCAATTTGTTCCCTGATAGGGAACGAAACGCGAACGATCCGCAAAAATTGCTTGACTAGAATCCCTTTCTAGTGCAAAATGTTCCTTAGGAGGGAACAAAATGCTGACAAAACAGAATCCGAGCAAAACGCTGGGTTCCCGGTCCGCCTTGCTGGTGACTGCCCTACATGAGCGGGGACGCCCGATCTTCACCCTTGCTGAAGCTCAGGACATCACGGGCCTGAAGGACACCTCCGCGCGGACCCTGGTGCATAAGCTGGTTGGTCGCGGGGTGGCGACACGGCTTCGCCCAGGGATATTCCAGCTGGTCCCTCCGGAGCTGGGCCGGGAAAGCGAGTACCTGGGCAACCCATACGTGGTTGCCCGAGAACTGATGGGAGGCAAACCGTACTACCTTTCGCATGCGTCTGCAATGGACATCCACAACATGGTGACGCAGCCGCAACTCGTTGTCTGCGTGACCTCGCCCAAACCGATGCGGGGCCGTTCAGTCCTGGGAACGGAGTTCCGGTTCATCCGGTGCAAGCCGGAACACTTCTTCGGAACGACGGAGCACTGGGTAAGCAAACAAGAGAAAGTCAGCGTCAGCGACCTGGAGCGCACGGTGCTGGACGGTTTGCGGCAACCGGAGTATTGCGGCGGGGTAACCGAAGTGGCGAAGGGTTTGTGGATTCGTCGGGCTGACTTGGATGTGGCCCGGCTCGTCGAATACGCCCTGCGGCTCAATGTCGGTGCCGTGATGCGACGCCTCGGCTTCCTGTTGGAAGTCTATGACATCGGCACAGCATCCGAGAGGGAAAAGTTGCGTGAGCATGTGACTGGAACGTATTCGCTCCTCGATCCGGTTATGCCGCCTCAAGGAAAATACACCGGGCGATGGCACTTGCGGCTAAACGTGGACCCGGACGAATTCCGTGCTGTGATCGGGACGTAACGAATGATTCCGCAACGAAACCTTGCCCTGCTCTCGAACCGCCTGGCCAAAGCTGGCGGGCGGCGCATACCGGAAGGCGTCCTGGAGCGGGATTACTGCCTGGCATGGTTTCTGATCGGGCTTTCACGGACGCCGCTCAGGGAACGGCTGGCGTTCAAGGGTGGGACGGCGCTGAAGCGGTGCTACTTTGGAGACTACAGGTTTTCCGAGGACCTGGACTTCACGCTGAGGGTCGATGTGCCGTTCGACGTGATCCGCCAGGAACTTGAGCCGGTGTTTGCCGAAGTGGGCCGGGCCGGAGGCGTAACGATTCGGTTCGCACATGAGGATAGGCAGGTTCACCAAAACAGCCATACGTTCTACCTCAGTTACGAGGGGCCGCTGCCGGCCACCGCGAGGCCCAAAGAGGTCAAGGTAGACATCACGATCAGGGAGGAGGTCGTCTTCCCGCTCGAAGCGCGGAGAGTCCTGCGAGCTTACGAAGAGTATCAGGATTTGCCCGAAGATGCTGTGGTTCTGACCTATTCGCTGAGCGAAATCGCCGCCGAAAAGGTGGTTGCGCTGCTTGATGCAGCACGCAACGAACCCCGTGATCTCTTTGACATCTGGTTTCTAGCGTCTGGCGGGCACGTCGATTTGGGCGACGTGATCCACGCGATTGAGAAGAAATGGGAATTCCGGGGGAAAAAACCCGCCGATGCCCGCGAAGCCCTTGAGTCCAAGGAAGCTCGCTACAAGAAGCTCTGGGACATGCGTCTGGCAGCGCAGATGGCCGAGTTACCGGAATTCGCCGAGGTCTTTCGGTTAGTCCGCCGGGCACTTCGGGACGCAGGAATCATTGGGAAGTGAGCGCGTGTGACGAACTGATAGGGCATCTTCCCGGCAACAGAGAGAGGCTAGCCGGGGGTGCGGGGGACGGCAATGAGTGCCCCCGCTCGCCGGCATGGATACGGCGAAATCTTGCACGGATGCAGGGTGGAGAGCCGTCGGAAGACGCCCGATCGGGCAGGCGGTGGCGATTGGCAGCGGCGCGCATGGACGCGGGCCGGCAGCCAAGCCTGCGACCATCAGGAACAAGGCAATCGCATCAAAAGCGCGTGGGAATTGTTGGCGTAGGGGTTGACCCAGTCAAGGGGTGCCCGAAAGATGCCTCTGGAGAACGGAACCCGAACCCGGAGGTGACGGATGCCAGACACCAATCCCTTGGTACAATTT
>DATGIQ010000647.1:0-42112 GCA_035295665.1 Gemmataceae bacterium
GGAACTCGTGCGGGCAGTGCTCGACACGGGGAAGCCGACCGTGCTCGTGCTGATCAACGGCCGTCCCCCCGCAATCCCCGAATTGGCGGAGCGGGCCCCGGCCATCATCGAGGCGTGGTACCTGGGGCAGGAGGGCGGCACTGCGGTGGCCGAGGTGCTCTTCGGTGATGTGAACCCGAGCGGTAAGTTGCCGGTCAGCTTCCCCCGCAGCGTGGGGCAGTTACCGCTCTTCTACAACCGCAAGCCTACGGCACGGCGCGGCTACCTCTTCGACTCGACGCAACCGCTCTTTCCGTTCGGGCATGGCCTCTCCTACACAGCTTTCGCATATGCGGCCCCGACGATCGCGCCGGCGCGAATTCCGCCGGACGGGCGGGCTACGGTGTCCGTCGAGGTGACCAATACCGGGGTCCGGGCCGGCGACGAAGTGGTCCAGCTCTATCTCCGTGCGGAGGTGAGCCGTGCCACCCGGCCGGTGATGGAGCTGAAAGGCTTCCGCCGCATCACGCTGGCGCCTGGCGAGCGGCGCCTGGTGACGTTCGAGGTAGGGCCGGAGCAACTCTCGTATCATGGACCCGAGAGGAAGCGCGTCATCGAACCGGGCCGCTTCCAAGTGATGGTCGGGGGTAGTTCCAACGCAGTGAAGGCCGTGGGGCTGGATGTAACTGGGCCGTAGGCCTCTCTCGCGCGGTCAGAGAAGACCTGGCTTCATGCGATGGATAAACTAAAGCTTGCACAGGAAGGCGACGAGCTGATTCTTGCTCGCCATCGCTGCTGGGTAGCAGCCCTGTTGCCCTCCCCTCACGGATTGCAGAAACCGCGATTCTTGCTGTAGGGCGTTTCGCCCGGCTCACCGCGCCGGAAGTGGCCGGTCATCCGTGCGCGGGTCCCTGCCGAAGGTCCGCTCGCAAACCTCGCTCCAGGTGTCCTCCAAGCGGGCGTCCTCACAGATTTCCTTGTTGTTCTCAGGAATTGTTCCACATTGACCCGCGGGAAGGAATCTGTTCGACGCCAACTCGTTCGCAGACGTTGCCCGGCTTGGCCTTGCCGGTGGCATGCGGTTTCGGACGTGCTGCCATGATGGTCCTCCTTGGTAGGCGTTGAGAAAGAATGCACGAACGTCACGCATTCCTACAGCCATGGCTACTCTTTGAGGAAACAAGCTGCTATAAGTGAAAATACCCTTTCCGAATGGAAACCATAGGAAATGCTTATGGAACTGCACCAGCTTCGCTACTTCGTGGCGGTCGCGCGGACCGGCAACTTCAGCCGCGCCGCGGAGCGCTGTCATGTCTCGCAGCCTTCCTTGAGTCAGCAGATACTGAAACTGGAGCGACACTTGGGCCAGCGGTTGCTGAACCGGCTGGGCCGGCGCGCCGTGCTGACGGACGCTGGCCGACTGCTCCTGGACCGTGCCACGGCCATCCTGGCGGCCGTGGAGGATGCGCACCGCCGGCTCGTGGACGATGCCGGCGCCGGAACTGGCCGGCTCGCCATCGGCGCCATTCCGACCATCGCGCCGTACCTGCTGCCGCCGGCCCTGAAGCGATTCGCCCGGTGCTATCCCCAGGTCGAGGTGTCCGTTCAGGAAGATGTGACCCGCAACCTGATTGCCGCGGTCCTGGAAGGAGAGCTGGATTTGGCCCTGGTCGCACTGCCGATCACGGAGGAGCGCCTGGAAGTGGAGCCGCTCTTCAGCGAGCCACTCCTCGTCGCGGTGCCACACGGCCATCCGCTGACCCGGCGCCGGAAAATCACCGTACAAGACGTGAGCGCGGAGCGGTTCATCCTGCTGAACGAGATGCACTGCCTGGGTGAGCAGGTTTTAAGCCTCTGTCGCGCCCACGACTGCCAACCGCAAATCGCTTGTCGCAGCGCGCAGATCGCCACGGTCCAAGCGCTCATTGCCCTTGGGCAGGGAATCTCCCTGTTACCCGAGATGGCCTGTCGCGCCGATCACAGCAAGCGCCTCGTTTATCGGAGGGTTGCTCCTGGTCCTTCGCAGCGGACGATTGCCGCCATCTGGCATCGGCACAGCTATCACAGTCCGGCCGCGGATCGATTTCTCGCCGGTCTGCGGCACAGCGCGTAACTATCGGCTACCACGGATGATTCGGCGTGCAACGCGGAAGCGATGTCTCCGCCCCGTGCTTTCTGGGCGTTCCCAACGGCAGTTCCTGCGATGGCTTCCGTAGTTCTGTTGGGCTTCATCCCTCATTCCGCCGTAGCCGGGATTGCTTTCCTGCCAGCGCTCGTCTATACTCCGCACGTCACGAGATCTGCCTCTTCGAGCCCGCCGCTTCGAGGGAGGGAACCCGATGGCCTTGGCTCTTCCGGCGCAGGAGCGCGCACTTCCCCGACCTGCCCGTCCACCGCTGTGGCACGGACTCCGCAATACGGGACAGGTGCTGCGGATTCCCCAGGTCTCTGTCGTCATCGTCAATTATTGCTTGTGGAAAGAGACGGGCCGGCTCGTGCGCCAGCTCTCGGCGGCTCCCTGCGTCCGGCGGGGAGCCGCCGAGGTCGTGGTCGTCGATAACCATTCCCCAACCCATGCCCTGGCGAAGCGGTTGCGGCGCTGGCCGGGCGTTTCGCTGCGGCGGTGGGAGCGCAACCGTGGCTTCGCCCAGGCGGTCAACGAAGGGTGCCGCCTCAGCCAGGGAAAATGGCTGCTGCTGTTGAATCCCGATATCAGTGTATCGCCTGATTTCCTGGATGGCGTGCTCGCCTTGACCGAGCGCTTATCGATCGAAGAGCCTGATGCGGGCATCGTCGGTTTTGAGCTGCGCAACAGCGATGGCTCCTGCCAGCTTTCTTCCGGCCCGTTCCCAACGCTGCTGCAAACGTTGGCCCGGTTGGCGTTGCCTCGCACCCGCCGTAAATACCATTTGCTGCCGCTCCGCCGTCGGTGCCGGGTACCGTGGGTGACCGGCTGCTGCCTCCTCTTGCGACGGGAATGTCTGAACCAGCTCGGCGGCATGGACGGTGATTTCTTCCTGTATTACGAGGATGTGGACCTCTGCCGGCGGGCCGCGGACCTGGGCTGGTCGGTCTGCTTCGAGCCCACCCTCCAAGCCATTCATCATCATCCACTCCATTTGCGGGCCATCCCGGCCTACATGCGTTTGCTCACCCGGCACGCACTGTTGACCTATGCCTCCAAGCATTGGCCGCCGTGGCAGTTCCGCCTGCTGGCTCATCTCGTGCAATGGGAGGCCCGGGTGCGCCAGTACGGGGCAAGCCGCCGCAATGATCCCGCCGCGGCCCAGCTTTTTGGCCAGCTGCGAGCCATTGCCCTGGACCTGGGCCTCAGCCGGCAGCGCTCGGCCCAACGCCGCCTCCAGCAGGTAATCCGCCGTGAGGAACAACGGCGTGCTTCCTGAACTGGCGATTGTCATTCCCAGCCACAACCGGCCCGGGCTCCTACACCATTGTCTGCGGACCGTCACCCGTCATGCCCCGCTTCGGACGGAAATCCTCGTCGTGGATGACGGCTCGCCGTATGGCCGTGCCACTTCCGTGGCCGCGAGATTTGACGGCGTGCGGATCCTTCGCTTGCCGCGCCGGCGCGGATTTTGCGCTGCTGTGAATGCGGGCATTCACGCAACCCGAAGCCGCATCGTAGAGTTGTTGAACGACGACACCGAAGTGACGGCCGGCTGGGCGGAATCGGCCTTGGCCTGTTTCCGGGATCCCAAGGTGGCGGCGGCGGCGCCCCTCGTTCTCTGCAAAGGAGAAGGCCGAGCGGACCGTTTTGCGAAGCTCGGCAGATCCGGTCCGCTCACCGTGGACAGCGCAGGCGACCGTTATTATCTCGGCGGCGTGGCCGGCAAGCGGGGCCACTGCCAACCGCTCGGCGCCGCCTACCTGCACCCGTGCCGGGTGTTCGGCGCCAGCGCCTCCAGCGGATTCTTTCGCCGGGATGTGCTTCTTCAGGTCGGCGGTTTCCCGGAATCATTCCAGGCGTATTTCGAAGATGTAGACCTGGCGTTTCGCTTGCACTGGGCCGGCTACGAGGTGATTTTTGAGCCGGCATCGAGAGTTTACCACCACGTCTCGGCATCGTATGGTCGCCCCAGCCGCCGGCTGCTCGAACAGCAATCGCGGAATGAGGAACGGGTCTTTTGGCGGAACCTGCCGGCGCACGCTCTGATCGGTGCCCTGCCCCGACACTTGGCGGTGCTTGTCGCCAAGGCGTGGCGACGCTGGCAGCGGGGGGAATTATTGCCATTTCTGTGTGGCCGGCTCGGCGTGCTTGGCGAAGTGGCCACGCTCCGCAAACACCGACGTTGGCTGCGGCAGCTCGGCTCGGCCGGAAGCATGGAAGGTTGGGAGGTCGAGCGGTCGTTTTGGGACTGACGGTTGCAGATGAGCTTTGACTGCAATTGATTGATCTTACCGCATCCTGCCCATACAATCGGTCTCCGTCCGGTCCCGGTTGCCACTGGGGGAGCCGGAACGGACGCAAGATTACACCCAAGGGAGAAGCACCGTGATGCGCTGGACCGATTCTCTCCGCTTTCTGACGCTGGTGGCTCTGCTGGCGGGTACCGTCGTGTGGCCGTCGACAACGGTCGCCGAAGACAAGAAGGAAGGCTTTACCGAACTTTTCAACGGCAAAGACTTCACCGGCTGGAAGACCTTTTTGAATCCCAAGTCCAAGGACGCCGATCCATCGAAGACCTGGACCGTCAAGGATGGCGTCATCGTCTGTACCGGTCAGCCGTTTGGCTTCTTCTACACCGATAAGAACTACAAGAATTACGTCCTGGAATACGACTGGCAGTACAAACGTCCCGAAGGGCTTTCGAACGATGCAACGTTCAAAGGCAACAGCGGCTGCCTAGTGCACATTCACAATCCCGAACAGCCGGTTGTCGGGGGAGTCTGGCCCCAATGTATCGAGGTGCAGGGGATGAACTTGAACCACGGCATGCTCCTTTTCTTGAAAACAAAAGGAACCATGACCTTTGACCGGCCGGCCCGGGACAAAGCCACCAAACCAGTCGGCCAGTGGAACACGACCGAGATTACCTGCAAGGCCGACGGTTCCATCTCAGCCAAGATCAACGGCACCCCCGTGAGCTCCGGGCAAAGCGAGTTGACCGAAGGCATGATCGGCTTCCAGTCCGAAGGCGCGGAAATTCATTTTCGGAACATCCGGATCAAGCAGCTGAAGTGATCCGTGCCGGGAGCTGGGTGCATCCTGATCGGCGGCGGTTTGCCGGAGTTACGAACTGCCGCCGATCAGGTCAGCGCGATCGTATGGTTGCTGAGCCGTTCGTATCCTGTCTCAGTGATGAGATAGTTGTGCTCGATCCGGAGGCCGCCTTGGCCTGGACTGTATAAGCCAGGCTCCAGCGTCACCACGTCGCCGGCCAATACGGTCTCGGTGGCGTGGCGGACGAAAAAGGGTGCTTCCGGATGGGTCAGGCCAAGGCCGTGCCCGGCATGGTGCGGGAAATACTCGGCCACGCCTGCCGTTTCAAAAACGCCGCGCACCGCTTGGTACACCGCCAGGCACTGCGCGCCTGCCCGCAGCTGTTTTTCTCCCGCAGCCATCGCTTCGGTGCAAAGCGCGTACAGACGCTTCTGATCGGCGCTGGGTTGTCCGCCCACGACCAGTGTGTTCGTGAAGTCGCTGCGGTAGCCGTCGATCACCACCGAATAATCCAGAATCAGCAGATCGCCGGGAGCAAGGACGCGCTGGGTCGGCGGCCCGCCGCGGCGCTCAGGCCCGGGGGAGACGGCAAAATCACCGTACACAATCACGGCCTGGCCCGCGGCCTGGATGCAGGCGCTGTTGATGCCGCAATAAACATCCAGCTCCGTCATCCCTGGTTGCACATGGGCACGGGCCCAGGAGTGGCCGGCCTCGGTGGCCCGCATGCAGCGGCGGAGCGTTTCAATCTCGTCGGGATCCTTTTGGCGGCGCATCTGGGCGACGGTGTTGATCACAACCGACGCATAAGGGTCGCCGACCCGATCATGGAAGCGCAGCCCGGCGCCGCCCGGATTCACTCGGTCAAGGGCTGCCAATTGTCGAGGTCCGTGAGCGGGGGATTGGCCATCATACCAGTTCACCACCCGCCGCTCATCCACATGGGCCGCCTCCACCGATTTGGGCAACCGATTATCATGGATCAGCGTGGCGTGGCCATCATTCCGCAAGAGCAGGAAGCCACCGAAGCCGGCTCCCAGACTGAACGGATCGACGACAAAATTGCCGAAGTAAATCAGGTGAAGCGGATCCGCCAGGCGAAGGTGATCGCTCTCCGGCTTTGGATCGAGCTGCTGCCATAATCGTTGCCGTCGTTGTCGACAACCCGGAGCGCTGAGCATGATTTCTGCTCCTTCCTAACTGTCCTCTCCGTGCGGAGCCGTACTCAGGGCCAGTGCCCCGCCGAGCAGGAGCATCTTGGCCAGCGGCTGGCCCGCGAGGAGGTCGCTGATCGAGATCAGGCAACGATCCGCGCCGCCCTGTTCCCTTGTGGCCGTGGCCAACTCCCGGCCATCGGGGGCTAGGAAACTGTAGGTCCGGCCGAAGATATCCTTGATCTCCGCAAACGGCAAATCGTGCCGGTCATAGATCCAGAACCGAACGCGGCCAACCACGCCGGAACGCATGCCAAATCCCATCAGATGATCGTCGGCGTCGTACACTTTGATCCGGCACCGCCACAAACCGATGGTCCGGTACACGGTGAAGACGAGTGATTCATCTTCGGTCTCGCGGACTTCCAGTGCGGCCGTCCCAATCCGCTTGCTGGGGAGCCAGTGCAGCCAGGGCAGCGGCCTTGCGGAGCGCTCACGGATAACGCCCATCTGCTCCTGCGTTGGGGGGTCGAAAATATCGTAGACGGCCGGCGTTCCTCCACCGTGCGGCCGTCCCTGGATCAAGAACCGCTGCAATTCCAAAAGACCAACCTCGGGACTCGAACTAGGCAAGGCCGGCTACCACCGTGGAAAGGCACGGGACGTTCCTAACGGACGACACCTGATCCTGCCGGCCACAAGCCTGACACGTCAGCGAAGGACTGCGGTGCCCTTCGCCAGCGCGCCAGGCTCGTGTGCTGCCGAATCCCGCACCGAGATATAGAAATACTACAGCGTCCACGGGAATTTAGACAGGCAACCTGGTTCACCGAAGCTGGGGAACGAACCCCGGCCAAAGGCAAGCATGGCTTACGATTCATTGGCCGCCTTCCTCGAAGAGCTGGAAGCCGAGGGCGAACTCCTTCGCATCCGCGCGGAAGTAGATCCCATCCTGGAGATTGCCGAAATCACCGATCGCATCAGCAAGGCCCATGGCCCGGCCTTGCTGTTCGAGAACGTTCGGGGCTCGCGCTTTCCGCTGGCGATCAACGTCCTGGGTTCCGAGCGCCGCATGGCCAAGGCCTTGGGCGTGAAGCATCTCGATGAAATGGCCGAGCGGATTGCCGAGCTAATCAAACCCGAAGTGCCCGAGAGCTTCCTAGGCAAGATCAAGATGGTGCCGATGCTGGCCAAGCTCGGTAGCCTTCCGCCACGGCGCGTCTCTTCCGGACCCTGCCAAGAGGTGGTGCAGACCGGCACGCAGATCGATCTGACGCAGCTTCCGGTGATCCAGTGCTGGCCACAGGACGCCGGCCGCTTCATCACTTTCGGCCAAGTCTTCACGCGCAATCCGGAGACCGGCGATCGCAACGTTGGCATGTATCGGCTCCAGTTACTGGATCGCAACACCACAGCCATGCACTGGCATCCGCACCACGACGGTTGCCAGCATTTTCTGATGCACCAACGGCGCGGGACGAAGATGCCCTTGGCCGTCAGCCTGGGCGGCGACCCCGTCTATCCCTACATGGCCACCGCTCCGTTGCCGCCGGCTACCGATGAGTGTCTTTTGGGTGGTTTCCTGCGCGGCAAGCCGGTAGAGCTGGTCCCCTGCAAGACGATCGACCTGGAAGTGCCGGCCAGCGCGGATTTCGTGATCGAAGGCATGATCGATCCGACCGAGCCGCTCGTAACGGAAGGCCCGTTCGGCGACCACACCGGCTTCTATAGTCTGGCCGATCAGTTCCCGCTCTTCCATGTGACGGCGCTGACTCACCGTTCCAATCCGATCTATCCGACGACGATTGTCGGCAAGCCACCGCAAGAAGACTGCTACATGGGCAAGGCCACCGAACGGCTGTTTTTGCCGCTGGTAAGGCTGTTCATCCCGGAAGTCGTCGATTACGATCTGCCGTGGTTTGGCGTCTTCCACAATTTTGCGTTTGTATCCATCCGCAAGCGGTATGCGCAGCAGGCCCGGAAGGTGATGTCCGCGATCTGGGGGCTGGGCCAGATGATGTTTAGCAAGATCATCGTCGTGGTGGATGAACACGTGAACGTTCACAACCACGATGAAGTCTGGTTTCACGTCGGTGCCAATGTTCATCCGGGTCGCGATGTCGTCTTCTGCGAGGGACCGACCGACTTACTCGATCACGCCGCTCCAGTCAGCTGCGTTGGCCATAAGATGGGCATCGATGCCACGCGCAAGTTTCCGGAAGAAGGCCATCCCCGTGCCTGGCCGGATGAGATGCTGATGTCCCCGGAGATCATCGACCGGGTGACGAAACGCTGGACGGAATATAGGTTGGGGAAGGATCCGGGGCCGGTGGGACGTGGACATCATGGGCAGGAAGGATGAGAGCCGATCTTCAGCGGCGCGACTCTGTTTTGGAGCCGTTCGCGATCTTCTTCTCGAGCGGTGCTCGGCTCAGCACCTTCTGTGCACGCCGCTGCCGGATGAGCGTCCAGAACTTGTCCGATTGACCCAATTCGACTTGCTCTCGGTCCATTCCCTCTACGCCGACGAGCAGTGCGATTGGCTTACCGTTGCGGGTGAAGCGGTTGTTTTCCCGTTGTGATTCGTGAATACAACCAGATCGCGGTGCTTCACCGCCCCGCGCGGTTGTGCGAACCGCCAACAGAAGCCCCTTGCTGGAATAGCCGCCATTTCCATAAGATCTCCTGCGGCGCTCGGTGCAGTCTTTTGAAGCGGAACTCATGTCCACGTCCCTCCTCGACAAACGTGAAACGCGCATTCGTCGGATGTTCGGCGCCATCGCTCCAACCTACGATCTGCTCAACCATCTGCTCAGCCTGAATATCGATCATTATTGGCGATGCCGAACCACACGCTTGGTGCCGCCCCAGGGCCACGATCCCATCCTTGACCTGTGCACCGGTACGGGCGATTTGGCGCTGGCCTATGATCGGGCCGCGGAAGGCCAGGTTCCGATCGTGGGCGCCGACTTTTGTCATGAAATGCTTCTCTTGGCCCGCCGGAAGACGAGCAAAAAAAACGCTTCGGATCGGGTGCGCTACCTGGAGGCGGACGCCCAGCGGCTGCCGTTTCCGGATCACCACTTCCAGATCACCACGGTTGCGTTCGGCCTCCGCAATATCACCGACACGGACCGGGGCCTGGCCGAGATGGTGCGCGTGACTCGGCGGGGCGGGCGGATTGCGATCCTGGAGTTTTCCCAGCCCCGCAGCTGGCTGTTTGGCCGGCTGTACCGCTTCTATTTTCGCCAGGTGTTGCCGCGCATCGGTCAGGCCATCTCGCGGAGCAAGGACAACGCCTATCGGTATCTGCCGGCCAGTGTCCTTGACTTCCCCGACGGCGCGACGTTGGCCGAGCGATTACGGCAGCATGGACTGTCGGACGTCCGGTGGTATGCGCTCACCTTCGGCATCGCTACCCTGTACGTCGGCACCAAAGCTTGAGACAATGACCGGCATGATCTCTCCCTCTCACTTGCTGGTGCGGGCCGCACGCGGGGAACGAGTCGAACGACCACCGGTCTGGGCCATGCGGCAGGCCGGCCGCTGGGACCCGGAATTCAATCGCCTCCGTTCCGGCCTCTCCTTCTACGAATTTTCGGAGAATGTCGAACTGGCGGCCAAGGCGTCGTTGCTGCCGCGTCGCTTCGGGGTCGATGCGATTATCCTGTTCTATGATATCACCACGCTTGCCGTTGCCTTGGGTTTGCCGTTTGTCCTTCGGCCGGGGCAAGGGCCGGTGCCAGACCATCCGGTACGGACCGCGGCCGATGTTGAACGGCTCGACGCGAACCTCGATCCCGGACGGGTGGACCATATTCGCAGCCTGTTGCAGCAGGTACGCGGCGAGCTGCGCGGCGAGCTTCCAGTTATCGTTTTCGCCGGTGCACCCTTCACGTTGGCCACCTATTGCATCGGGACCGGCAAGGATATCCGGGCCACGCGGGGATTCATTGCCGAGCAGCCTCTCGTTTGGCAGAGCCTGCTCGATCGGCTCACGGTCGGCACCATTCAGTTTCTTGAAACGCTGGTTGGCGACGGCGCCGATGTGTATCAGTTGTTCGATTCCTGGGCGGGGATGCTGGAGGCGGACGAGTATCAACGCTGGGCCCAGCTTCATCATGAAGCCATTTTCAGGGCGGTCACGGAAGTGCCGCGGATTATCTTTGTGAAAGAGTGTCCCTATCTGGAGCGAATGGCGCACTCCGGAGCCGATGTCATCAGTCTGGGTCGTCGCCATGACTTGGCGGCAGCACGGCGGGCCTATCCGCATCTGAGCTTTCAAGGGAATGTGGATGAGGAACTGCTGCAGACCGGCACTCCGGAGCAGGTGGCCGAAGCAACGCAACGCTGTGTAGAAGCCGGGGGTGGGCACCGACACATTGTCAACCTGAACCACGGCGTCGATCGCCGCACGCCGGTGGCGAACTTTGAGGCGTTCGTTCGCGCGGCTAAGGCGTCCTTCGCAGCCGGCCGGTAAACTGCTCTGGCTATATCACCGTGCGTGATTCACCGTATACAGACCTGACGGGCCAGCGAAGGACCGCTGCACATTTCGTTCGCGTGCCAGGCACGGCGATTTAGGGATTGGCGGACGTGGATGGGTCCCAGGCACTGCCGTCGAATGCCGTGGCCAGGAGTCCCTTGGACGGAATCAGCAATTTCTCCGGAGGTTCTTCGGCATTGAGCACGTCCGACTCGATCAACCCATCGCGCATCCGCACCACGCGCTTGGCCCAGGCGGCGATGTCGTTTTCATGCGTGACCATGATGATCGTCTTGCCGGCCCGATTGAGATCGCAGAGCAAATGCATGATCTCGTTGCTGGTGCGCGAATCGAGGTTGCCGGTCGGCTCATCGGCCAAGATCACATGCGGATCGTTGACCAGAGCCCGCGCGATCGCCACGCGCTGCTGCTGGCCGCCGGATAACTGCATCGGCCGGTGATCGAGGCGATCACCTAACCCCACCAGCTCCGCGAGCCGAAGGCACCGCTCCCGGGTCGCCTCGGTGAGCCGGCAGCCCTGATACAGGAGCGGGATTTCGATATTCTCCACCACCGTGTACTGGGGCAGCAGATTGTAGGATTGAAAAATAAAGCCCAGATACCGGCTACGGGCCTCGGAAAGCTGATCGTCGTCCAGCTCGGAGACGTCCTCCTCACCCAGAAAATATTGGCCACTCGTCGGCCGATCGAGGCAGCCAAGCAGGTTCAGCAGGGTCGATTTGCCCGATCCTGAGGGTCCCATCAGGGCGACGAATTCGCCCTCTTCGATCGTGAGTGTCACTCCACGCAAGGCGCGGACCACGACCGATTCGAGGTAATAATTCTTGACCAGATCCACGATGCAGGCGATCGAAGGCATCTGCACTATCCTCTCGGGCTATCCCTTTTGTGTGTCGCTCTCCCGCTTACTCATGGCGTAACGCTTCAATCGGATCGAGCAAGGCTGCCCGCCGTGCCGGGTACCAACCGAACGCGATCCCCACCGTGATCGCCACGCCCAGAGAGAGGAAGAAGGAGGAATCGTTCATCTTGGCCGGCAAATGGGCACCCACCAGCGTTGCGACAAACGGGATCAAGTAAATCGACGCCACGCCCAGCACCACCCCAGACAGTCCGCCCACCGTCGTTTGCACCACGGCTTCGATCAGGAACTGGAGGGTAATATCTTTGCGCTTGGCACCCAGCGCCCGGCGGACCCCGATCTCGCGCGTTCGTTCCGTAACCGTGGCTAGCATGATATTCATGATGCCGATGCCGCCCACGACCAGCGAGATGCTGGCGATGAGGACGAGCAGCATCGTGTACCGGTCCTTGGCACGCTGGGCTTCTTCGAGGCGATCCAGCGGCACGGTGACCAACCAGTCTTTTTGCAGGTGCCGCTCATTCATGAGGTCGCTCACCATGTTGCCCACCGGGCGCACCTTATCGATATCCGAGACCGTCAACGTCACCTGGTGGAGCTGCACCTGTTCGCGTTGAAACGAGCCGGCGCGGCGGATGGTAATCGTATCGCCGAAACGAACCCGGCAGGTTTTCAGGGGAATATAGATGTCGTCGTTGAAATCTTCGGCCGCCTGGCTGCCGCCGGTGCCGCCGGTCGGCATGCGCGGGCGCAGGACGCCGATCACGCGGTAAAAATAATTACCTGCTTTTACCGTCTGCCCGATCGGATCTTCGAACGGAAACAGGTGGTCCGCCATATCGGCCGCCAGCACCGCGACGTTGTTCATGCTCTCGTTGTCTTCCGTGATCAGGAACCGGCCCCGCGCCAGATCGAGCTGATTGATCTCGGCATATTCAGGAAGCGTCGCCACGAGCCGGCCATTGTGTTTGCGGCCCATGTTGCGGACTTCTTGTGCGAACATGCGCATCGGCACACGCCGGGTCACGGCATCGATCGTTCCGAAGAGGTCGTAATCCTGATATGTCAGGCCGTACACCGCGATGCGTTGCTGCGTCGTGGAGGTGCCTTCGGGCGGCTTGGTAGCGCGGATGATGATGTTGGTCGCGCCCAGCCGTTTGATGTCATCCAGGGCATCCTGCATGCTCCCTTCGCCGAATGCCATCAGGGAGATGACGGCCCCAGTGCCGATGATGATTCCCAGTACCGATAGAAAGGAACGCATCTTGTGCAGCCAAAGACTGCGCAGCGCCAGCTGGAAGCTGCGCCGACCTTTGGCCGAAGACACCATCAGCACAAAGGCGAGCACAAAAAGTCCCGCCAGGAGAATCGTGAAGAAATGGAAAATCTGGACCATGGTGATCGAAGGTTAGCACTCAGGATGCGGATTCAGCTGTGAACGCAAGGTCCGGTTTACGTTTTGCATGCGGCAGGGAAGTCACAAGATGTAAACCAGCCCTCGCCCAATCGCGCTCGGTGGGATCGAGCCGTTTTAATCTTTGATTTCAATGCCTTGGGTTTTCAACCCGTCCCGAACGCGTCCACGGAATTCTTGCGGCACTTTCTCCAACAGCTCTTTGCGTTTTTCGGGACTCGCTTGACGCATTTCGTCGAACATCGCCTTGCGGCGTTTTTCGAGATCTTCGGGGCTCGGGGACGATTCCCCTCTCATGGCGGAAGGGCCACCTTTGGCCTTGCCTCCCGGACCGGCCTTGGGGCCGCCAGGTTGGGGACCGAGGCCTCCTTTGCCTTCGCCGCCCTTGCCGCCTTTGCGGCCTCCTTCCGAGGGGGACCCACCATTCCTTCGTTCTTCACGCAGTTCTCCCGGCTCGCGGGTTTTGATCTTGTCTCCTACCAGGACCTTCGGATTGATCACGACTTCGTCGCCTTCTGACAGCCCTGAGCGGATTTCTGCTTTTTCATCACTACTCATCCCGACGACAATCTCGCGTTCTTCCGGGCCCCGCGGAGTCATGATATAGCATTTGCGGGTTGCCCCCAGCTCGGCCGAGCCAATGATCGCTTGAATAGGAAGGGTCAAGACGTGCTCCAGGGCGTCGGCCACCGAGATTTTCACCTCGGCGGTCATCCCCGGCTTGAGGCCCTCCACTTCCTCGTCGATGTAGATCTTGGTGGCGTACACCTTGACGTCGGCGGCGAAAAAGTCCTGCTGGGAAGGGGTGTTGGCCACCAGCTCCACATGACCATTCAGGCGGCGGTCCGCCATCGCATCCACTCGAACGGTCGCTGCCAGACCCTTGTGGATGCGCGACACCAGGGCCTCATGGACCTTGGCGTTCACGAACATGTGTTTCAGGTCGGGGATCTGCATGAGCTTCTGATTTTCGGTCACGGCTTCACCCTGGGCCACCAGCGCCTGCCGGCCGACCCCGAATCGCGTCTGCTCCGGAACATAGAAAACCACCAACCCGTCAATAGGAGCGTAGAGCTTGCACTTCTTGATCTCGTCTTCGATGTCCTTGTACTTGGTGCGCTCCTGTTCGTAGACGGATTTCTTCGAGTCCCGGTCGGTTCGCGCCTGGACTTCCTTGGCGTGTGCCTGACTTTGGATGCGGGTGAGCGCCCGCTTGGCTTCCTCTACCTTGTTGGTGTAATCCGTCTCGGTTCGCTTCTTCAGGCCGTAATCCTTGTCCGTGAGCACCCGTTTCTCTTCCTGCACCTTGGCGAGGGTCAGCTCGTAGCTTTGTAGCTTGGACTGTTCGGCATCGGCCTGGCTGACAGTGTAATACCCCTTTTTGAGCATCCGCTGCGCCCACGCCGAGCGATCACGCTGTTGCTCCACGTCGGATTCGGCAACCTTGATCCGGCCTTCCACATCCTTGAGCGACTGGGGAAAGTCGCCCTTCAGGTATTTTTCGAGATCGATGATGGCCAACTGAAGGGTGGTTTCTGCGGTTTTGATATCGCTCTCATTCTGGCTGACCTGGATCTTGTAGTCCTCCTCGGCTTTGATCTTGTTGGACTCCGCGGTATCGAGGGTGATCTTCTGAGCCTTGAGCTGCTCAACCAGCCCGGATTCATCGAGATCGACGAGAAGGTCCGCATAAACGGTTTCACCGGTATCGTTGTCACGAAGCTCCATCACCCGTGCCACGCCGCTGGGGTTCCCTGGCTTTTCAATGTAGGAGGAAGTTTTGGGGTCCCACGAGATGACGGACAGGGCTTCGTTCGTGGGCCGGTTGTGCAGGACCTGCGAGCCGTCGTCGATGATCCACTTGATCGTCGTGGAGGTCTGGGAGCCCTGGGAGCGCGCCTTGACCCGGCAGACAATGTCGTGGTTATTGGTCGATTCGAGGGCACCCCGCTCGACAACGTTCAGCTCCAGGCGATCGAACTGAACCTTGTGCGTAATCAGGTCGGTTCGCACATCCTTGAACGGCTTGGCAACGATGATATATCCGGCCCCAGCCGCACTGCCGAGGACGAGAGCCGCGATTGCCAACCCCAGCAGGATCTTAGTGCGCTTGCTCCACCGCCTGGCCTTGGGCAGGCGGGACGGCGTCCGACCCGGAGTGCTGCTTGGGCCGTTCGCCACTGGGGGCACCGGCTTCAGTTCCAGGACAGCAGCTTCCGGATTGGGGACTTGCGCCAGCGGCGCCAGGGAGGCACTCTCGGGTGTTGACTTCATCGATCCAGACTCCTCGATAATCCAGGGGCATGAGCTCCATATCGCGATAAAGTTGCAGGCGGGTATTCAGGTAGGTAATCCAGATCGTTGTCATCTGGAATTGTGCATTGTATAGCGAGGTCTGGGCGTTAATCAACTGGTTTGTCAGGGTCGCGGCGCGGGTCGCAGTATCTTGGGCCTGTTGCGTGGCCAGCGCGGGCGAGGGAGGGGCTCGGAACGTATCCAGCGAGTTTTCCACGACCAGGTAGGCCAGCTCCACTTGCCTCTGTTGGATTCTATAATTTTCCTCCTGCTGACGCAACAACCGAATCTCGTTGCGCGTATCATAGGCCACCTGGTCTTCCGCTCGCATCAAGATCCGGCGGGCACGCTGGTAGTTGACGAGGCTGGCCCGGTAGTTATTGCGTTCGTTTTTACGGACCAGGGGCAACTCCGTGTTCAGGATCAGTTCGTGGCGGGTTCGGCTCGCACTGAAGGCCAATGGCTCAGCCAACGCGGCCGGCGTGGAGCTATCCATATGATACTGGATGTTGAACACGCCAAGCAAGGCATTTGCGAAAACCGCCAGCTGCCGCCAGGCATCGACCACCTGGGCCCGTACGTTCATCAGGTCGAGGCGATTGCTCAGGGCAGCCTGGATGACGGCCGTCTCGGCGTCGGTGAGGTCAGCCTTCAGCAAATCCACGCCGCCGACGCACAACTTCGCCAGGTTCGGCCAGCGCTCGCGGAGCTGCTCGATGCGTTCGTTCCGTGCTTCCGCCAGGATCAAGATGAACGCATTCACGACATAGCGATACCGGGATTGCTGCTGCCGGCGTTGTGCCTCTGGATCGGTAACTTTTCTCCAGGGCTGGCTCTCGTACTCGCGCAGCACTGCCTCAAATTCGCCCAGATCAATCTCAAACGAAAGCTCGCTCAGCCGGCGCTGTTCCCCTTGTCCCAGCGTTTGTCCTTTCATTTCCAGATCGGTTTGTTTCTCCAAGAGCTGGCGGCGCTCGGCCCGGTAGCTGGACAGCTGCTTTTGCAATGCATCCGCCGAGAGCTTTTGCCAAGCATCCCAGCGGGCTTCAATGCGCGTACGGAATTGTGTCCCTCTCACGAAGGTCGAGGAAGTGAGAATCCGCAACAGCTCTTTTCGCACCTGGGGCACGAGCTCGGGGCTGGCAAATTGCAACGGCTGGTTGGACGCATCCACAAATTCGTTGAAAAGATTTTCGTACCGTTGAAACTGCTGGTTGAGGGGCCGGAACGGAGTATCGTCCAGCTGCAACGGCAGATCGGTGGGCAGCCCGAGCTGGAGCTTGAACTGGTCGAGCGTTTGCAAATACTGGAGCTGGTCCGTCAATAACGAGGTCCGGCGGAGAAGCACCTGTTGCTCGAATTGGTCCACTTGCAGCCGGGAGACATCGCCCCCTTCTTCCATGGCCTTGGCCAGTTTCAGGTACGCCTCCAGCTTCTCGATGTTGTATTCGTCTACGCGCATCTGGGCGGCCTGGAGCAGCGTGGTCAAATACCCGGAAACTGGGGCGGCGAACGCAGTCTGAAGACCGATGCGGCCGGACGAGCCAGGGCTGATCTGCAAGCCAGGGTTGCCCGCAAATGGGATAGCTCCAATGGCCCCTGGTAGCAATCCCGAGCCGCCGATGCCGGCGCCGGGCGAAAACGGAGACGGCGCGATGATGCCGGACGGCTGGAAGGTGGCTCCGGTAATGCTACCACCGCCGCCACCGGCGATCGCAACATAAAATGTCTTGCGAAAGCGGGCGAAATTGCGAATTTGGTAAAGGAGGTTGCGTTCCGTTTGCGTCAAGGGTTCCATGGCCACGGCCCGGCCGCCGCCACGCAACAACGGCTGCACCAAATCCAGATTCATCGTCGACTGGCTGGTCAGGTTCCGGCCCGCTCCGGTGAAGTTGAACACCGTTTGATTGGCGAAGTTGAACAACAAGAGGGCGCCGGTGGAGAACAGCTTGGAAAAGCCGGCGTTGGAGTTCAGCGTCCAGTTGTCCTGATGGCCTTCGGGCGTCTGCCGTCCTGCCCATTCCCGGATGGCCTCGCTGGCGGCGAAGAACTGGGCGGCAAACGCGAAGCGTTCCATTGTCACGGGCAGCGCGGTCAGATACAGGTCTTCCCGCGCGTCTTGATATTCGCGGCTATTGATCAGGCCAAGCTCAACGGCTTGCTCCAATTTCAGCAAGAATGGCGGACGTACCCCCGGCTTGGGCTGGGCGGAGAGCGACGTGGTCGATGCTGCGGCCGCAGCCGGCGACCCCGCCGATGCCTTTTCCTCCGGAGTCTTTTCTTTCGTTCCGCCTTCGGGTGTCGGATTGGGAGAGTTTGGGAGCACTTGTCCGGGTGGGGCGGGACTCGGGTTGGGCAGCGTTTCCGGTTGTCCCCTGGGGGAAACCTCGAATTTCTTTACGGGCGCCGTCTCGGACGTTTCGCCAGCCTCGCTCTGCCGTGTGGCCGCGGCTTCCGCCCGGTTCTCGGCATCCCAGACCGTCAGTAGGTCCAGGTAGCCGGTGCCCTCGACACGGTCCACACCGCACTTGCCGGCCCGTTGTGGATTCGGGGAGAGATCGTAAGAGGCCGGATCATCCGGTGGCTTCGGCGGGTGATCCGGGTCCGTAGGATCCGCAAAACGGGCACGCGGGTCGGGATACACATGCCAATGCGCGATCCTCCAGGCCGGATCGTGGTCCTTTTCCGCAAGGACTTCGCTCACCTCTTCGTCGGCCCGCTTGCGGAAGAACTGCCGCGTGCAGCCGGTGATGCCAAGCCCGCACGATAATGCGAGCAGGATGCACAGACTGGGGCACAGCCTCGTACCCCACCAGCCCGGTTTCTCCATTCGAGTATGCGCTTGCATGGCTCATTGGCCTCATTTCCGGCAAAGCTGATGCGAACGGCTTCATCGATATCGACCGCAAAGTTTCGCGTGCTTGAATGTGACAGAAGCAATTCGCTGAGAACACCGACCGAGCGTTTGGCACAGTTCGCGGCGATCACAGCAGAGCGCGCTTCTGCGGGCTGCCGGGAAGTTGATGGCGTCGCCGGACGGCCCTCCTACAGGAGGAAAACCCGATATCTTCAGACCGCTTCCTCCAGTTGCCGATAAGTTTTTGAAGGAATCAGATGAAGGAGTCACGATGAAGAAGGCCTTCCTGGTGACATGGGCGTTCCTGCTCTGCGGTACTGGACTGGCCTTGGCCCAGGCGCCGCCGGCAGTACCAACTCCTCCCGCAGAAAATGCTCCCCCGGCTCCCGCACCACCGCAATCTACGGAGACTGCCGCCCCTGCTCCGGCGCCGCAATTGCCCGAAGTGGATCGGCGGCCGTGGAATCCGAGCCTGAAACAAGGCTCCGAATGGCCTTACCCCGAGCCGCCTCATAGCTGGTTGAGCGGACTGTGTCCCGACGTGGGGCTCGTGGAGTTTTGGCTCCGTGCGGACTATTTGTTCTGGGCCTTGAAGGGGAGCCCGTTACCCGCGCTCGTAACCACGAGCCCGCCGAACTCCCGAGGGATTTTGGATTTGCCGGGCACCAGCGTTTTGATTGGCAACAGCGATGTCAATCGCGGGGGCTTCTCCGGGGGGCATTTTGCCGGCGGCGTCTGGCTCGATGATTATCAGCTTTTCGGGCTGGAAGGCAGCTATTTCTTTCTGGCGGAGCGATCGACGAACCAGGCGGCCGCTTCCTCCGGGGCGGCGGGTTCGCCCACTCTGGGTCGTCCGTTCTTCAATGTGCTCTCGAACATGCAGGACGCCGAGCTCCTTGCGATCCCCGGACAGCAAGCGGCGGCCATTGCCGTGAACCTGACCACGAGCCTGCAAGGTGCGGAAGCGACCGGGGTGGTCGGGGTTTCCTGCACGGATGATTACCGGCTCGAAATGCTGATCGGGTTTCGCTATCTCCAGCTCGATGATAAGCTCGGAATCGGTCAGGAAATCGCGTTTGTCCCCAACGCTCCCGTCAGTGCCGGCTCGAGGATTACCCAATTCGACGAATTCGACGTCCGCAACCGCTACTATGCCGGACAGCTGGGCGCCCGGGCCGAGACGTGTTTCCATGGTTGGCTCCTGGGGCTCGCCGGAAAACTGGCTCTGGGCGGGAATGAAGAACGGGCAAGCATTGCCGGTGCTTCCACGTTCATGCCTGCGAGCGGAGTTCCCCTGGTCAGCTCCGGCGGCGTGCTCGCCCTGCCGAGCAACAGTGGCCGCTTCGTGCACGGCCGGTTTGCCGTTGTTCCCGAAGTGGATGTGCAGCTTGGCTACCAGCTTGGCCGGCACGTCCGACTGTTTGCCGGCTACACGTTTCTGTATTGGAGCGACGTCGTCCGTGCCGGCAATCAGATCGACACCAGCGTGAACGCCACGCAAGTTCCGGTGGTGCGGCCAGCGGGTCCGCTCACGGGTCCGGCCCGGCCGGCGTTTTCCTTCCATGAAACCGATTTCTGGGCACAGGGAGGCACCTTCGGTCTGGAATTCCGCTACTGAACTCACTTCGTTCACGGTACGGAATTCAGCCGCCCGCGCTGGTTTGCGTGACGCGCCGTGCGTCTTCGAAGGGCGTGCCACTTACACTTCGTTATTCCCGGGTCACGGTCAAGCCGTCGCGCACCTTCCATCGATAGCTTCCCCTGCCGTTCACCGGATGGGCAGTGTACCGAACGCCCTTCGCCATCTTGGCGAACTCGGAGGGCGGGATCACGACCTCGATCTCGTGGAGTCCCTCCGCAGGCAGGGTGTAAAAGGACCCTACTACGGACGCCTTGACGTCGTGCCGCCCTTCGGCCTTGAGGATGAACTCACCATTGGCCCGGGACAGAAACGCCTTGTACTGAAGGTAATTGTCGCCATCCTCAAGCCATTCCTCGCCGTGGAAGACCAGTCTCCCGGAGCCGTCTCCCGGGCGCTTTCCAAGGGGGCCTTGGAGGGACGCAGGGACGTCCTTGGAGCCGCACCAGTACGCGCGGCCCACGGTCACCTCGGTCAGCTCGCCAAGGGGCGGGTTCGGCTCCTGGGTGTGTTTGCCAAAATGGTCGCTCACTTCGAGCAGGCGATACGGGTTACTGTGCCGGAACACGTTGTCGCGCAGCCCAAGAGCAAAGCGTGTGCCCCAGGTGGCAGCGAGGTTGGCCTCGCTCAGGTCGCGGAAGGTGTGGACATGGAGCGTGAGGCCAAGGCAGCTGCGATCGAGCACGTTCTGCCCCAGGGCGGTGTAGTTCAGTCGCCGCCAGCGGCCGCCGATGAAGACTTCACAAAAGGTGTGGCTCGTGAAGCCGCTGCCGCCTTCGCGCAGGCCCAGAAGGACATCACGCCGTACCCGGTTGTGGGTCAGACCTTTCTCGACCATCTCGACCTGGGCGCCGTCGGACGCATCGGCCAGCGGGATGCACACGATCATGCGCGTCGGGATGCCCAGGGCGCGCAGCACGGTCGTCTGGAGTACCGCCGACGAGGTGCAGGTGCCAACGGATTGGTTGGCGAACATCTCCTTGCCGAGCAATTCGTGCTCCCACTGTTGCTGCACCGTCCAGCTCGGGTCGCCCTTGTCGCGCTCAAAGGCTTTCTCCAGGCCCGGCAACACCTCTGGCTTGCCATCCCGAAAGCCGACATAAAACGTGCAGAACATGGTGCGATACTTACAGCGCTGGAACAGCCAACGGGACACCTGCTCGACGACCTCCTTGTCGCTTAACTGGTTGGGATCGATGCCGGCCTTCGCCAGCTCGCGCAGCAGATCCTGGCGCATGGCATCGTCCCAGTTGGCCGACGCCCCAGGGGCGAGGTACTCCTTCATGCCAGCGTAGTCCTTTTTCCAGTTACGGTTGGCCGTGATTGCCTCGGCGTTGGTATTGAGCGGGTAGACGACGACCTCCAGCTCCACGTACTCCTGTGTCTCGGCGCGGACGCGGACGTCTTGGTAGTCATCGGTGAGGGCCTCGAGGTTGACCGGCGGCATGACGCGGACCACAGCACGGATGCTGTAGGTAAACTCACGGCGCGGGCACCAGTCCGCATCGGGCATTCCTTTTCCTTGCCGGCCAACGACTCGGCCGCTGACCAGGTTAGCGCTCTGGACGGGCAGCCTGGAGGGGTTGCCCTGAGGAACTACAGCGAGCTTGTTGGCTTGTGGGCGATGCGTTAACACACCCGCCCCGACGACAAAGCCGGCAGCGAGGATGACTACCAGCATTCCCTTCAGCGTCGTCAGCATCATGGTCCCGATTCCCACGTTCGCGAGTTGAAGGACTTGCGATGAAACCATCCCCGCTGCGGATCCCCCAGCGACCAGGGAGAGGGCGACTTGAACCGTTCGCTGGATCAGGGAGGCTGGCACGCAGGCCTTGCTGGTACCATGCATTAACAGGAGCGCAGCCAGTCCCGTAGATAAAGTGAGGCCACGCCGCTGGAGGGCGGCGTGCAGCAAGTCGCGTCCACGTTCCAGACGGCTTTTGAGCGTGCCCAAGGGCGTACCAAGCAGCCGGGCTGCCTCATCCCGCGCGGCTCCTTCCAGGTAACAAAGCACCAACGGGGCACGGAACCGCTCGGGCAGCTTGAGCAGCTCTTCGTCGAGCACGGCCAACAACTCCTGGCCCGTGATTTCCGCCAGCGGATTGGCTGACAGTTTCGGCGCCGCATGCCGTTCACGCCTGCTTCGGCGAGCGGCAGCCCTTCGCGCATTCAGCGCCACCTGATGGGCTGTCTTATGGAGCCAATTAGCCGCAGATTCTTGCCATCGCCCCGAGCCTGCCTTCCGCGCCAGAATGAGAAACGTCGCCTGATAGGCATCCTCAGCGTCATGCCAGTTGTTGAGAACGCGCTGGCACGCGCTCAGGACCATGGCGCTATGGCGTTGCACCAAGACTGCAAAGGCTCCCTCATCGTGCCGCTCAGCGAAGCGCTGGAGCAGCTCCCGATCCGTCAAGTGGGAACGGTCATGTGCCGCTGTGAGTTTTCGGATATGCCTTAGAACGATGGGTGCGGATTCGGTTGGCATGACGAGATCACCTGGAAGGATGATGGTTGCTCCTATCCGTATTCATCTCCGCCGATGTTGAAGTGGCCGACTTGCTTTCGTAAAGATTTCCAACAGGCCCTGCCTGCTGGGGTGTCAGTATAACCTCCGCCACGCTCCCTTTGAAAGGGGCCGTTTTCGTTTCGCGGCGGTTCGCAGAACCGCGCGGTACGTAGCCGCGCAGTTCTGCGAACCGCCGCCAAACCGAGATGGCCAACCGGAGCACGAATCAGATAACGGATCCCTGGTACCGGTTCCAGAGATTCTCCCTATCCAATCGGGATGAAGGTTGTTAACTTCAGATGCAATCTGTCCGGTAAGTCTCCTGCGTTGTAGAATCTCTTCCAGGAGGCATGATTGCCCCGGATCCCCATGACCCGCAAGTAGGAGATTTCGATGAGATTGACTCGTGCCAGCAGCTATGCGCTGCATGCGTTGGTATACATGGCAGCGCAGAAGCACAATCGGCCGGTCCCTTCGCACATCGTCGCGCAAGCGCGCGGCATCCCGGAGCGATTCTTGCTCAAGGTGCTCAAGCCATTGGTGTCGGCGCGGGTGCTGGCTTCCGTGAAAGGGCCGAATGGGGGCTATCGGCTGTGCCGGCCGGCTTCGACCGTGTCCTTGCTGGAAATTATCGAAGCCGTCGACGGTCCAATTCGCGGCCAGGCTCCGCTGAGTGAAGAAGAAAGCGATAGCGCCCTGAACCGGAAGCTGGAAACGATCTGCAAACAAAGCGCGGATCAAGTTCGCCGCCAGCTCGAAAAAATCCACCTCTCCGAGTTAACAGGCAAGAAATGAACACGTGCAACCGTGGCTCCGCCATGGTTGCACGCTTCCCGTTTCTTCCATTCCCACACTCGTGCCGTGGGATTACGGATAGGAATGGCTGCGCTGGAAATACTCGCTGCTGGCCACGATTGCGGCGATCAGCTGCTCGTCCGTGGACCGGGCCGCGATGGCGTTCAGATATATGGACGTCTCCAATGCCGACGGTGCCCGTCCCAGGTACGTGCTGAACAGCTGCGTGATCAGACGGCGATGGTATTCGTCGCTGGCCAACAGAGCGTCCGTTACCTGCATTCGCGTCAGGGTGTTGTTGTTCAGCCCATTCAGGAACCCTTGCGAACCGGCCGTATCCCGATCGCGACCCAGGATATCCCGGTAGGCCTGGTTGAGCCACTTACTGTTGTCGGAAGCACCCAGCGCCGGATTCTGGAAATACTCCGGCGAGCTAACCAGGCTACTGATAAGCTGCTCATCGGTAGTCCCGGCTGCGAGCTGGGCCACCCGGCCGGCGTTCTCCGCAGCGGACGGGGAGCGGCGCAGGTAGGTCTTGAATAACGTGGTCACCAGGTTACTACGGTACTCCGTGCTGGTGTCGACGGAACTGGCCAACGCCTGACGCTGGGCCTGGTAGCCGACCAGGATGGTGTTCAGATGGGTGCCCAAACCCGGGCCGTCCGGGGCCCGGCCCAGCAGCTTGTTGTACAGGCTGGTCAGGTACTGGGTGTTGCTAAGCAGACCGTCTGGACCGCGCTGCTCGGGGCGGAAGAAGTATTCGTTTGAGCCGAGCACGATCGATTCAAAGACTTCATCCTGGCTTGGCTTGCCTGGGCCGGCGGAAGGCTGAGTCAGGAGCGGCATCCACAGATTGATCTCCTGCGCTGTCGGGAGCCGCATCAGATACGTGGCATAGGTCACGGTAACCAAGTGGGCGCGATATTCGACGCTGTTCACAAACGTTTGCACGATCCCGGCCCGGGCACCGCTCTCGGCCTGGCTGAGGGCCTGAACGAAAGTTGCACTGCCACCACTGTCCGCCGGACGGCCGAGCACGTTTTGGTACACGGAGCTTACCCAGTTCACATCGTTGGCGGCCAGCGTGGTGGCCGTGCCGGCCTGCCGGGCAAAGTACTCGGCGGAGGAAACAATCGCAGCGATGATCCCTTCGTCCGAGGCACCGCTTTGCAGTGCGCCCAGGTAGATGGCAACGTCGGCAGCGCTGGCGGGACGGCCCAAGTACTTCTGGAAGTCCGCCTGGATGAGATCCGTTCGGTACTCTGTGGATGTGGCAAGGATCTGGACAACCTGGCTGCGCGAAACGCCATTTTGGAGCTGGCCCAGGAAGAAGGTCTGCCCACCCGGGTCGAGGGGGCGGTTCAACAGATCGCTGTAGATCGCCGTCAGCCAACTGGCGTTCGTGCCGCCGTGATTGTTGAAGTACTCGTCGCTGGCTACGACCGCGGAGAGGAACGCTTCATCGGTCATCCCGCGCTGAAGCAGTCCGAGCCACGCATTCACGTCTCCCGCCGAAGCGGGACGGTGCAGATAGTGGTTGAAGAAGGTGTTGATCAACAGCACACGGTACTCGTCGCTGTGCAGGATCGTGCTGACGACGCCGCTGCGTACGGCCAACTCTGTTTGCGATAAGCTGCTCAGCCAGCCGTTGAGCTCCGAGAGGCTCGGAGCCGAGCTGCGGCCCAGGATCGACGGATTCGTGTACAGCGCGGTGACGAAGCTGATGTCGGTGCTGCCGGTGACCTGGAAGAATTCGGGGGAGGATGCGATGGCGGCAATGACCTGCTCGGGGCTTGCACCCTGCTTGAGGTCCTGGAGCCAGATCGCAATCTCGGCCGGGCTGGCCGCTCGTTGCAGCAGCGTCTGATAGAAACCGGTGGCGGCGGGGTGCTGCGCCGTGATCACGCCATTGTAAATCGTATCGGCGCGGGCTTCGTCCGAAGTAACAATCCCCTGGGCCGTCGGCTGGAGGAACGTGAAGCGAACCGATTCCAGGGAGTTATCGAAGCCGAGGAACCCATTCGTATCGGCCTGGCGCGACAGGAGGTCATGGTAGAGCCCAGTGACGAAGCGGCCGTTGTCCGACGTGTTGATGACGAACCGGCCGGTGAAGGCGTCGCTCGGATTCTCGCCGTTGACCATGTTGCCGTTCTGATCCATCTTGTTGCCGACCAGGTCCTGGACAGTGGGCGTCACCGTCAAGGTGTAAACGCCATCGAGGACTTGCGGCAGGAAAACGACCTGGAAGGTCATGTGATTGATCGGATCGGTATCGTTCACGGCCAGAATGGTGACCGGTCCGCTCGGTCCGGCGAGCTGGACGTTGCTGGGAGTGATCGTCCGCGGATCGACCGGGTGATCGAAGGCCAGGGTGACGGAGGTCAGTCCAGGGCTGGTGGGCGTATTCGGCGACACGGTCAAGACACGCGGCCCTTCGACCTGCGTGGACAGGGTGAAGGCGCCCCGGCCCAGCGTTCCCGCCACGACTTCCTGGAAATCGGAACTGATCTGAAGGTCCTTGACCGGTACATTCGGCATGCCATTGCCGGCCCGCGTCCAGGTGGCCGCGTTATCCACAGAGACATAGACGCCGACCTGAGTCCCGACGTAAATCTTGCCGTTGGGAGCACCCGGCAACGCGCGGGGATCGATGACCATGGAGTAGGCCGGCAGATTGGGCAAATTGCCGCTGACATCGTTCCAGGTCGCGCCGCCGTCGGTGGTCTGGAAAACGTGGCCGCCCGTGCCGCCCAGCATGACGTAGGCGGTCTTGGGATCGCGCGGATCGACCGTGATGCCATTGACCCTCGCGCCGGGCAAGCCGGCGGAGCGATTGGGGAATCCGTTGCCGCCGCCAGCGAGGTCCACGAACACGAGCCCATTGCGGGTCCCGGCGTAGAAGACATCGCTGCCGGGGCCGAACGCCAGGGCGGTGATCACATCGCCGTTGGCCGTCAGAATCGAGCTAACCTGGTCCCACTGGGCGGCCCCGTTATCGGTCTCGTACACCCTGTCCGAACCGTACATGAGCTCATCCTGGTACTGTCCATTCACGTCGAGCAGCTTGTTGGGGTTCACCGTCAAGGGTGGGAACGCGGCAACGAGTGCGCCCAGATCGATTCCCTTGATAGCCCCCTGGAACGTTCCCTGGGCGCCGCTTGCCTGGGACACGGAGATCTGGGCTTGCACATCGACGAGGTTGGCCACGACGCGGTAGACCGAGCTCGTGGCGCCCGCTGGAGCCGACGGATCGCGGGGACCGGTACGGACGGCGCCGGCAAAGGGTCCTTCATCGGCAAACGGATCGGCCAAACCCCCGAGACCTCCGCCGGCATCGGTGCTCTCCCATTGGAGGGACCCCGTCGAACGGACCCAGCCGCTGCTTTGCAAGGAAGCGTCGAGCATTTGGCGGCTGTAGGGATCGATCGCTACCGAGGTCATGTCGGCGATCTGGAGGTTGCCATTCAGGTCCGTAAACGTCATTCCCGGCTCGAACGGCGTGGGGACTCCGATATCCGATTCGATGGAGATCGACGATTTCGATTTATCCGTGAACACCAAGCCCGCACCGGCGCCGCCGCTGGTCGTATCGTACGCCCAGCCCTGGCTGACCCCGCGATAAATGCCCCCTTCGGTGCCGACCAGGAGCCGGCCGAGAGGATCGAAGACCAGGCTGTGAATCACACCCGGAAGGAGGAGCTGCGGCACGAGGGCATTGGTAGCTCCGGGATCATTCTGGACGCCGGAATCGGTCGTTTGCAGATCGTACCAGAAGACACCTTCCCCTTCGTAGTTGACAGCACCCATGCCCAGGTACGAACCGGGCTCGCGGAAGTCCTTGGCACCGTTGAGGACCGAGTTGGCGACGGCGTCCCCTGCCTTGGTGATGTCATCGCCATCATTGGGGATGATGGGGAGCGGCCCCGGCGGATAATAAACCGTGGCATCGAAGTCGGTATCGCGCATGTTGCGGGTGTCGACACGGATGAAGGCATGGGCACGGGACGCTTCCAGGAAGTTGGGCGTGACGTTGGACGGGATGAAATAGCGATTGGAGCCGCCCATATACACGACCGCAGGATCGGTCGGATCGACCGCGAGGGCGCCCACGCTGCTCGCCTCGAATCCCAGCGTAAACAGGTTTAGCCAGTTACGCGGCTTGGCGGGATTCGTCGTGGGCACGTTTTCGCGCAACATCACGTGCGTCCAGCTCAAGCCGCCGTTCTTGGATTTGTACAACCCGAAGGAGTTGGCCAGGCCGTTGTCCGTTTCCGATTTCTGCTGGCGATCTTCGAAGCTGCCCTGGCTCGCTGGCGGCCGGCCCATCAGAACATAGAGAGTCCCTTCATCCGCCACATTGTCCTGAGCCTGGGCAATGGTAACCCGGCCGATCGCCAGGCCGCCGCCGTTGGGATAACCCGGGGCGGACGGCAACTTCGTTGAATCGATTCCCGTGGGGCCGTTATTGTTCAACGGGGACCACGTCACCAGGCCGTTCTTGGGGTCGTGTCCACCGACCACCTGGAACCAGCTGTCCCCGCGGTTGGGCGACTTCCATAATCCGGCCGTGTCGCTTCCCGGCACCAGGCCGATGTTACCCAGGCCGATGTAGAGGTCTTCCTCGAAATCGGAGAGCCGGTCGATCACGAGGTCGGTCACCGAGGCCAGGGCCGTGCCGGCCGCCAGCGCGGCGCCGGTGTCCAGGAACATTTTGGTCGGATCCAGGACATCGACCCAGGTGACCCCGCCGTCCTGGGAGCGGTAGACGCCGGGTCCGAACTTTCCGCCGGATGCGACCGCCACATAGATCGACGTGAGGCCGTCCCTGCCGGGTCGGGAGACCGCGATCTTGGATACCCGCGCTCCGTTCAGCACGGCATTGCCGACCAGCGTCCAGGTCTTGCCGCCGTCGGTCGACTTCAGGACGCCGACGCCGGGCTGTGAGCTCAGCTGATTATCGGCCACGCCGGTTGCGGCGTAAATGGTATCGGGGGTGTGCGGATCGACCGCGACGCCGCCGATGGCGATCGGCACCGGCCCGGTAGTGGGATCGGTCACGTAATCGGTCAGCGGAGTCCAGTTGGCGCCACCGTCGGTCGTCTTCCATACGCCGCCGTTGTCAGTGCCGACATAAATGATGTTGCCGTTGGGATCGCGTGGGTCCAAATCGATCGAGGTAATGTGGCCGGAAACCGTCGTGTAGTTGACGCCTTGGTTGTCGTAGCGAATGGGTCCCGGTCCCATCGCTTGCCAGGCCGTCAGACTCGGCCCCTGGTAGTTGAACGTGATCGTGGAACGGGTCGTTGCTCCGCCGCGACTGGTGGCCGTGACGCCAACGGTGTAGATCCCCGGCAAACTCAATGGCAGGGTAGTCGTGAAATTCCCTTCCGCGTCGAAATCGGTCAGCTGAAAGCTGGCCTGGCCATTGCTGAAGGTCGTGCCGCTGTTGCGCAGGTCGAACGTGATGGAGGCGATATTGTTGATGCCGAACACGTCCGAGACCTGCCCGAGGATGGTGGGGTCCGTTGTGTTGCCGCCGAAGTTGGCGGTAGCGCCGAAGCCCGGGTTCCGCAAGCGCAAATTGTTGACCCCCGGAGCCACGGTATCGGTGAAGACGGTCTGCACATGGACATCATCGACGCCCACGATCAACTTGCCCTGGTTGTTGACCGAAGCGAACCGCAAGCGAATCGTTCTCCCTTTGAACGCACTCACATCAAAGCTGAAGGTCCGGTAGGCGCCAAAATCGAGGTCAGTGCCCGGCGTGGTGATGAAGAGATTCCGGAACACTCCGCTGCCGACGTCGGTGATGCTGCCCTGGGGATCGACCAGATCGATACGCACCTGCTGGTTGGGCCTTCGCGGTGTGATGCTGGGGAAATAATCCAGCGATGGCGTCTGCGTCGGATCCGTGTAGCCCACCTGCGAGTTGAGGTTGTTGATGTAGAGCTGGAACGACAAAATGGCTTGCGACGCCGTGGCCGGGATCGTGACATCCTGGTAGAGAATGTGCATCCCTTCGTAATCGCTGGGTTTCTGGAAGAAGCCATTGAAGCCATACAGGTTGCCAAAATTATCTTGATGCTGCGTATTGGAGGTATCGTTGGCTTGCGGGATGACCGCATCGGCCTCGTCGAGCATGGCCGCGTACCGTCCCTGGGGAGCGGGCGGCACGGGGACGCCGCTGAGGGGGCTGCTCGGGTTGCTCTCGACCGACCACTGGCCATGGCTGCCGGTCTCCTCGAAGGTCTGCCAACCGACGAGGTTGCCGGCTTCGCCGGTCTGGTCGGGGGTCTCGAATGTTCCGTTATCGACCAAGTCGCCGCTGACCAAGGTGCCCGTCACCGTGAACGTAGTAGCCCGAATGAAGGGATCGCTGGCCACGGCCAGGTAGCTCGGTCCGACACTGGGGCCGCCGCCACTGGTCGCAAAGAAATGGGGCCGGTCGAACTGGCCGCCCTGTAGGCTCTGGATGGTCACAAAGTTATCGACGGCTCCGCTCAGGCTCACGACAATGGCGGGGAAGAGAGTCCGGTTGAGGTCGGTAATGGCAATGCTTTGCGGCTGGCTGAACGTCCCGCTCAGGATGTTCGGAAGCCGGGTGCTGTTGAAGCGTACGCCTTGCTGGTTGAACAAAACCGTGACGTACAGGTTGCCCGGGTTGCCGCTGGTGAGCGACGCCGACTGATTGGTGACGGCAATATCGGGGTAGCCGTCGCCGTTCAGATCGCCCACGGCAATGGCACTGGGATTCTCGCCCGCGTTAAAGGTTCCCAGCAGCGTGAAGTTGCCTTTGCCATCATTGTGCAAGACGACAACTTGGCCAGCCTGTTTGCTATCGACAACGGCCAAGTCTATGCTGCCGTCGTGCTCCAGATCCGCGGCCGCAATGGCTGCGGCATTGGTCAGCGCCGGTACCGCAAGCTCCACCGGTGCCGCGAAGGTCCGATCGCCGTTGCCCGCCAGGAACGTCACGCCGCTCTTGGCGCCGTTGTGCGAGATGGCGACGTCGAGGTGGCCGGTGTGGCGAAAATCTCCCACCGCGATTCCAGTCGGCGCGAACGTCATGCCGGGTACGGTATTCAGTGCGATCGGCGGCAGCAGGGCGAACGAGCCGGTGCCGCTGTTCGCCAAGATGGTCAGCGTGCCATCCGTCGGATTGGTGACGAGGATATCTTCCTTGCCGGTGCCGGTCAGATCGGCCAGCGCGAGGCCCAGCGGCATCGGCGTCGGCGAAAGGATGCTCGTCCCCACATTAAACGTCACGGGCGCCGCAAAGGTTTCCGATCCCTGGCTAAGCAAGACGGTGACCGTGCTGGAGGAGAGAAGCGGACCCGCAGCGGCGGAGCCGATCACGATGTCCGGCACATGGTCGCCGTTGACATCACCGACGACGATGCTGCTGCCGGGACCACTCGATAGAGGAATATCCGAGGAAACGAGTAACGTTCCGTCCCCTTTGCCCCGCAACAGCGAACTGTCGTTGCCGGTCACATTGGCCGTGACCACGTCGTCCACCACCTTCGTTTGGCTGTTGACATGGACGGCCACTGTCATGGGGTTAGCATCGACCCGATAACTGGTCGGAGCAGCAAAGGCAATCGAACCCTGGGTGCGGTTGAGCAAAACCGTCACGGAACCGGGGGCGGCGTCCGTGATGGGATTGTTATCGTTGCTGACGATGACATCCAGCATTCCGTCGCTGTCGAAGTCCCCCAGAGCCACGCTGCTCGGGTTGGCGTTGGCCGCGAACGGAATCGGCGAGCTGAAGAAACCATTGCCCAGGTTTTGAAAGACCAGGACTTGGCCGCCGTTGGTCTTGGTGGTGGCGACGATGTCAGGCCGGCCGATGCGGCTGATTTGGCCCACGGCGACAGCAGACGTGGCCGTGGTGGTCAGGATTGGCCCCTGGGCAAAATTGGGCGTGCCGGCTACCGCAGTGCTGTTGAACAAGACACGGGCACCGGAGGATGCACTGACCACGAGGTCGGCAAGGGCGAGCCGGCTGCGATTGTCCTTCAAATCGGTACCGGCGGCAATTCCCGAGGGTTTGGTGAGGCCCGTGTCGAAGGCGACACCAGTCGTGAATTTCCCTTTGTTGGCCGGATCGGCTGGCAGGACCGTCACATCGTAGTGGTTGTTGCTGTCCGTGCCGGAATCGACCACGGCCAGGTCGAGCGCACCATGACCGGAAAAATCTCCCGCCACGAGGCCGACCGGATTCTTGCCGGCATCGTACGTGGTCCCCACGCCGAATTGTCCCTGGCCATTGTTGAGGAAGACGGTGACGTTATTCGTGCCAAGATTGGCAACCGCGATATCCGGCGGGCCGTTCGAATTGGCCAAGTTGGCCACGATCAGGGCCTGCGGGTTGGCTCCATCCGGCAAGAGCAAGGTGGTCGATGGGGTCGTTTCGAAGATTCCGGCCGCCAGTCCACGGAATATCTCCACGTCGTTGGTGCCCGAGTTGGCCACAATCAGATCGGGCAGGCCGGTCTTGTGCAGCTCAGCCACCATGGCCGCCGTGGGCTTGGGATTCCCACCGTTGCTGGGATAGTTGGTGATGGACTGAACGCTGGAATCGCCCGGAATCGTTACCAGCGACACATTGGCCGCACCTGCGTTGGCCACCACCAGCTGCTTGGTTTGGGCCAAGGGGAGATTGTCATCGGTATCGTGGATCTGGTCGCCGCGGACGAACAGGGTGTACTGATCCGCCGTCAAGGCAGCACCGCCGTTGTAGGACAGCGTGACCTGATGGTTCAGGCTGTCATAAGCGGCCGAATCGATACTGATCGACCGTCCGCCCGAGGCGAACAGCAGATAGTTCGCCGTACTCTGAGCCTGAGCCGCATTGACGGCCTCGGAGAACTTCACCGACAAGCTGGGCTGGCCACTCGCTGTGCTGCTGCCATTCGCCGGCATCACCGCGACGATGAACGGGGCGTCATTGGACAGGAGCACCCGGGTTTCGAGGTGTTCGAGAACCAGGCGTGTCCGGCGACGGCCTGCCAAGTCGCTCTGCCCTTTGGGGCCCTGGCGCCGAGATCTTTGGCGAAGAATCCGGGAGAAGGCAGTGAACTTCATACAGGTTAACCTCGATGGTATCCGACCGTGCCGTGGACCAAGCCGAGCGGATGGAAGGCAATCGACCACGGGCACGGATTAAGAATCAGTAGGTCCAGGGGTCGCAACCGGGCGCTCCCAACAGTACACCAAAAATAAAGACGAACCTCAGCGTCGAAACGATTTCGGTAAAGTAGGGTGACGATGCGGACAGTCCGGTGGAGAAGCTACGAACCGGGGTAGGCTTCCTCGGCTACCCAAATTCCTTAATAAGATGGCGCCTGAATCGGGTCTGAGCAAGAGGAAAGTTGGGTAGTCCATCCAGAACGGCGTAGGTCAGGGAGAATTTGCCGGCCTTTGGCTAGTTGACCTGAACTATCATTGCTGCGGAGGTGAGCGGTGAGTCCGGACCGGCGCCGCTTTCTGCTGCCGGAGACGCCGGAATTTCATCAAGTTTCACGGGTCGCTGCTGGTGTGTTGTTTTTGCGCCACGCCTCCTGGAAGAATCGCACCCAGTTGCCATAAAGGATGCCGGTGATTGCGTCCTCGTCATAACCCCGGCCACGCAGCAAATCCGGCACGCGTTGCAAATCGGCGATCGTATCCAGATCGCACGGCGACTGCTCCCGGCCAAAGCCGCCGTCGAGGTCGGTGCCGATGGCGGCGTGCCGGGCATTGCCAGCCAGTTGGCACACGTGATCGAGATGGTCGATCATTGCCGCCAGCGTGACGCCCGCTTCTTCCGGCTGGGTCTGGCCACGCACCCAACCGGGATAAAGCATCCAGCTATCGAGGGCTGTCCCGATGACTGCTCCACGAGAGATGAGCCGCCGAATCTGCTCATCCGTAAGCTGCCGTTGGTTCGGCACCAATGCCCGGCAATTGTGATGGCTGGCCAGCACCGGACCGCCGTAATGGTCGAGTGCCTCCTCGAAGCTTTGATCCGAAAGATGGGTCACATCGAGGATCATGCCAACCTCTTGCATGGCCTTGAGCAGGGGTACGCCGGGCGGAAACAGACCGCCCTCCGTTCCCGTGCCGTGCGCATAGGGGCTGATGCCGTAATGTGCCGGGCCGATGATGCGCAGACCGGCCTGCCACCATTCCTCCACCTGGTCGGGAGTCAAGACCGGGTCAGCTCCTTCCATGCTCAGGATCAAACCAAAGGGCGGCTCGACTTGGGCCGCGGTACGGTTGGGTTCGAGCCACGCCCGAACCTGAGCCTGGAGGTCCTGGCCAGTGCGGATCCAGCTCAGGATTCCCTGCCGCTCCAAGGCACGGTAGTAGGCCAGCTGGCCCTGGGCCGCGGCATAGGCTGCTTCCATCGAGGTGTAACGTTGAAACGCCGGTACACCGGTCGGCTGGACGGAGCGGGCCAGCAACGTGGCGATGAAGATGGCAACCTTGCCGCGGCGGAGTTCCGGGAAGGCCACAGTGTTGCAGCCGCGGGCCTTGCCAGTCATGTTTTGCTCGCGCTCCTGGCGGCGAATCTCCGCCACCGGTTGGAGCAGGTTCCGGTTCCAATCCAGCGCGTTCCAGGCAAGATCCAGATGGGCATCGAAAATGATCATGGCAAAGCTTCGGTTCCAGGACGGTGAGTCGTATCCGTTGATCATTCCCTAACTTCCCGGTTGTAACCGGTTTGAGCGCCCGTTACAATCCGTTTCGCATTCAGAAAGGGAGGAATTCCGCACCATGAGATTCGCACTGCTCAGCTCGACGCTTGCTTTCTTCATCTGTCTCACGGCCGGCCGTGCGGCCGAGCAGCCGTTGGTCCTCGATCTTTGGCCTGGCAAGGTGCCGGGCGAGACCACAGCCAGCGGCGAAGAGAAGCTCACCGGCGAAAAGGGGCGACGGCAACTGACCAACGTCAGCAAGCCGACGCTCACGGTCTACCGTCCGGACAAGGACAAGAACACCGGCGTGGCCGTCATCATCGCACCCGGCGGCGGCTATCGGTTTCTGGCCTGGGATCACGAAGGTGAGGATGTGGCCGCCTGGCTCAACTCCCTCGGCGTGACTGGCGTCTTGCTCAAGTACCGTGTCCCGCGCCGGCCAGACCATCCGGCGGGCCCACTTCAGGATGCCCAGCGTGCCCTAAGCCTGGTGCGCAGCAAGGCCAAAGAATGGGGAATGGATCCGAAGCGAATCGGCATGCTCGGTTTCTCGGCCGGCGGACACTTGACGGCACTGACCGCTACCAATTTTGACAAGCGCGCCTACGATCCAAGCGACGATGCCGACCAGGTCAGCTGTCGGCCCGATTTTGCCGTAATCATTTACCCCGGCGGCGTCGTGGACCGAAGCCGCGAAAAGCTCGACCCGGCGATCCGCGTTTCCAAGGAAACGCCGCCGACCTTCCTGGCCCAATCCAACGATGATCAGGTCGGGCCACAGAACAGTGCCGTGCTCTACCTCGCGTTGAAGAAAGCCCAGGTTCCGGCCGAGTTGCACATCTTCGCCACGGGAGGCCACGGCTACGGCATGCGCCCCAGCAAGAACCCCTGCTCCGAATGGCCCAAGCGGTGCGAGGAATGGCTACGGGTGGAGAAGATCCTGCAACCGTCGGCAGCGGTTTCCAAGACCAAATGATCGCTGCCGGGCTGACAACGGGCCCATTCGCCACTCTGCGCTTTCTCTGCATCGGTGCCGAAGCTGACGAACCGATCAACGGCTGCCTCTGTCGGAACCTTCCCAGAGGACGGTGATTGTCTGCGCACATTTCGTGGTGAGCGGTGCAAGAAACTCGTGAATAAATCCGCTTCGCCCACGGAAGTAGATAGATAGCAGCCATCATCCAGGAGATGAAGCGATGGGGACGAACGCGATCCAGGGCGTACTCCAGCACCTCCGCCGCGCCGTGCTCCAACAAGAGAGTGCCGCCCTTTCGGATGGAGAATTGCTGGAACGCTATGTCAACCGACAGGATGGGAATGCGCTGGAAACCCTCATTCATCGCCACGCAGCAATGGTCCTGGCCGTGTGCCGGCGCATCCTTGGGAACGAAGCGGACGCCGAGGATGCCTTCCAGGCGACGTTTCTGGTACTCGTTCGCAAGGCTGCTTCGATCCGGTCACGCGGGATGGTGAGCAATTGGCTCTACGGCGTGGCTCACAACACCGCGCTGAAGGCGAAAGCCATGAACCGCAGACGGCGTACAAAGGAGCGGGAAGCCGGGGCCATGCTCAAGCCCCAAGCGGACGAGGCAGTCTGGCAGGAGGTTCAAGCGCTCCTGGACCTGGAGCTCAGTGCCCTGCCCGACCGGTATCGCACCGCCCTTGTCCTGTGTGACCTGGAAGGGAAAACGATCAAACAGGCAGCCGGTTACCTCGGTTGGCCGCAGGGAACCGTTGCAACCCGCTTGCGCCGGGGGCGGGCTTTGCTGGCGAAACGTCTCCTCAAGCATGGCCTGACATTTTCCATCGGCGTATTAGCAAGAGCGGTCTCTCAAGGCGCAACCGCGGTGCATGTGCCGGCGTCCCTGCTCGGTTCAACTATCCAGGCCACAACCGCCGTTGCGCTGGGTGTTACCCAGGTTCCTGTGGTGTCGGCCAAGGTTGCCATCCTGGCGGAAGGCGTGTTGACAGGTATGTTGCTGCATAAACTCAAGATCACCGTGGCCTGCTGTCTGGCGACCTGTATGATGGTCGTCGGAGCCGGTTTGCCCACCTACCAGGCCTGGGCCGCGGCGGGAACAAAGAACGTCGCCGATGCACCGCGCGTGAATGCGGAACGCTCGGGAGAACTGCCGGCACCGGACAACTCCAAACCCCGAAGCGGTGACGTGCCGCCGAAGGAATCCGACGCGCCGGCGACCGGCCCGGACGGACTGAGCATTCGGGGCTCTGGGAATGTGATCACCAAGGAAGTGCAGCTCGCCAATTTCACGACCATTGACGTCAGCCGATCCATCCAGGTTGAGCTCACCCGAGCGGATTCGTTCCGCGTGGCGCTGACGGCCGATGATAACCTGTTACCCTATCTGCACGCGACCAAGGACAGCTCGGCGCTTCGGCTCGCTCTGGACGCCAGGCTGAAGTCGTTCTGGGCAAGGGCCTTGAAGGCAACCATCTCCTTGCCCACGCTGGAGGGAGTGAGCCTGGCACAGCATAGCCGGGTCACTTGCAAGGGCTTTCACTCCGCCAAGCGATTCCAAGCGAAGGTGACCGGCGGCAGCATTTTGGATGGCGAAATTGAAACCGAGAAACTGGAGCTGGATGCCACGGGAATCAGCACGGTGACGCTAAAAGGATCTGCCAAGACGGCCACGGTCTCGGCCGCGCAGCAATGCTTCCTTTCGTTGGGCGAGCTCGTTGTCGACCAAGCCAATGTCACACTCCAGGATACATCCATGGCCAGGGTACAGGTGAAGACCAGGCTCGACTATGATCTCCGCATGAATTCCCGCCTCGAATACCTGGGGAATCCCCAGATCACGAAAGGAACAGCCTCGGGAGTCTCGTCCGCTGTGCCACGTTCCCTCGATTCGAGGAGAGAAGGAGCAAAACCCGATACGGAGAACGCACCGCAATTGAACCGTCATCACCACGGAGCTAATTCAGCCCAGGGCGTGCAACCTCAGAAGACGAGTTCTGCATCCTCGGAATCGGTGACGGTAGGAAAGAAGGTGCCAGATTTCGCCCTGCGCGAACTGGATGGCCGAACGGTGAAGTTCAGTGAATTGCAGAAGGATGCCCAACGAACGCCGAAGGGCGTGGTGCTTTTGTCCTTCTGGTGCTCGACTTGCTCGAGCTGCCGTCGTGTCGAGCATCACCTGGACAAGTTGGCGAAGGACTACCAAGGTCAGGCTCTTGTCCTTGCTCTCGATGCCAATGCCGGCGAAACGACCGAGGAGGTACGCGCCTTCGCCAAGAAGATTGGGCTAACGTTGCCAATCTTTCTCAATCCAGACGGTCGTGCCGCGGATATCTTCGGGACCGAAGTGACCACCACCACGGTCATCATCGATGGGGACGGTGTGCTCCGCTACTGTGGCCGGTTTCGTGACGGGGATCGCCATGCCTACGCTGAAGAGGCCCTGAAAGCAGTGCTGGCCGGTAAGGAGGTTGCCGTGAAAACCACCCCGCAGGACGGCTGAAGGATTGTGGGGAAGTAGCCCCCGGGAGGGGCGAAGTGAGCGGACCCTGGGGATCGAGGAGACACGATAAGAGACGCTTCGCCCTGCTACGAGCCGTAAGGGCAGCGACGTGGTCGCGCCAGGCCAAGCCGCCGGGAGATGGATTGCCAAATCGAGCGAGACTTCTTAGTCTGGGCTGCCAGGAGTCTCGCATGCATAACGATACCGATCTCGGTGGTCCGGCGGCCGCGTTTCCGGCCACGCAGTTTACCGTGATTGCCGCGGCCACAAGTCCCGATCCAGAGGTGCGTGAACGGGCCTTGGCGACGCTGATCACGGCCTACTGGAAGCCGATTTACAAATACATTCGGATCAAATGGAAGGCGTCCAACGAAGACGCGAAGGACTGGACCCAAGCCTTCTTCACCCGGATGCTGGAGAAAAAGTCCTTCGCGCGCTTTGATCCTGCGCAAGCACGGTTCCGTACCTTCCTGCGCACTTGTGTGGATCATTTCGTCACGAACGAGCGCAAATCAGCCGGGCGGATCAAACGTGGTGGGGCCGTGCAGTTGCTCTCCCTTGATTTCGACGCGGCCGAAAGCGAAATCCGCTTGCTGAACCGCGCCGGCGCTGCCGATCCAGATGAATTCTTCCATCAGGAATGGGTCCGTCACCTACTTGGGCTGGCTGTGGAGGAACTCCGCCGCCAGTGCCAGGCGTCGGACAAGAGCGTGCATTTTGAGCTCTTTGAGCGCTATGATCTGGAAGGCCCCGAATTGCAGAAACCACTCACGTATGCCGAGCTCGGCGAAGCGTTCGGCCTGACGGCGACCCAAGTCACGAACTACCTTGCCTCCGTCCGACGACAACTCCGCGCCTTGGTTCTGGACGTGCTCCGTGCCAGCACGGGCGATGAAGAAGAGTTTCGGAGAGAGGCAGCGCAGCTGCTGGGAGGGGCCAGGCCGTGAGATGGCTTTCCGATGCGGTGGTCCAGCATCTTTGCCAGGTCGCCGACTGGCCGGATTGCACGGGCACGCGCTACCGCCTGGTGGAAAAGATCGCTCAAGGCGGAATGGGCTCGGTTTTTCGGGCACACGATCAGGAGCTTGACCGTCCCGTGGCTCTGAAGGTCCTGGCAAACGGCCAGGTTGAACCGGATCTCCAGGGCTGCATTAGCCGGGAAGCGCGGATTCTGGCCCGCCTCGAGCATCCGGGAATTGTGCCGATCCACGATTTCGGCGTGTTACCAGACGGGCGAATCTACTACACGATGAAGCTCGTGTGTGGCCGGCGGCTGGATGAAAAGGTGGACCTGGAACGGCCGCTCGCGGAACTCCTGCGCGAATTTGAAAAGATCTGCGAAGCCGTGGCCTTCGCACATTGCCACGGCATCATCCACCGCGATCTGAAACCGCAGAACATCATGGTTGGCGCCTTCGGCGAGATCCTGGTGATGGATTGGGGTGTCGCCAAACTCCTCGAGGGCAGCGCCGCTCCGCTGTCCTCTGCATCTTCATCGGAACCCGCAGCCGGCAAGACGGGTGCAGCCACCCTGCACGGCACGGTCCTTGGTACGCCGGGATTCATGGCCCCCGAGCAGGCCCGGGGCGAGGTGGGTTGCATCGACGAACGCACCGATGTCTTCGCGCTGGGGGCGATCTTGTACTTCTTGCTCACTGGGCGGTCTCCGGCGGCGATTCCGCCACGGGGAAGGGAGGAAGCGATTGCCCTGCTGCCGCCCCGCCGGCTGCGCCGCTCGATTCCCCGCGCCCTCGAGGCGATCTGTCTCAAAGCCCTCGCCTGGGAGCAGCACCAGCGCTATCCGAGCGCTCAGGCCTTGATGGACGATGTCTCCTGCTTTCTCGCCCGCGGCCGAGTTCAAGCCTACCCAGAAGGTATTTTCGACACGGCCCAGCGTCTGGCGTCGAAGTATCGTACCGCAATTGCGTTAATCCTGGCCTATCTGGTCATGAGAATGCTGCTGTTGGTTTGGAGTTGGAGCTAAAGGAATCGCCAGAAAGGTGTAAGAGAAGACGGGCGGGCTTCCCAGCGACCGCCTCGTCACGAGATGGGAAAGGGGAGGAACGAATGAAAAAGTGGCTTCTCGGCTTGTTTCTGGGCGGTTTCCTGGGCATTTTCGATGGCCTGTCGGCGTTGGTCTCGGCCCCGGAAGTGTCCGGCGATATCGTGGGCATTGTCCTGGGGTCGACCGTCAAGGGCCTCATTGCCGGCATCCTGATCGGCTACTTCGCTTACCGAGTGCGTTCGCTGATCCTGGGGATTCTCTTCGGTCTGGCGGTGGGCGCCCTCTTGGCATTGCCCATCGCCATTCTCAATTCGTCTCAATTGGGGAAACCGTACTACTGGCACATTATGCTTCCGGGAGCTTGCGTAGGGCTCATCGTTGGCTATGCCACGCAGAGACACGGCGTGGGAAAGGCTCCTTCGTTGGCAAGAGGCAAGTAGAGGAGAAGATCATGAAGCCTGCGTTGCGGTCCGCATATCAAAGTTATGCTTGCGGAACTTGCGCTGAACGCGGGCTCGGCCAACTTGGCGGCAGCGAAAGCAGCCTGTAAACGGCTAGCCATCACTCGGTTAAGGAGACCCTCCGGAAGATTTGCCGGAAGGTAACGGTGAGGTAAGAGAAAAGGCCGCCGCCCGAGTCAGCGTCTCGCCCCGCAGCTTCGAGCACGCGAGTGCCATCCTCAAGCAAGGCGTTCCGCAGTTGGCCAAGATGGTGGACTTGGAGGAAGTGGCCGTTTCGGCTGTGCCGGAGGTGGCCGAGCCGCCGCGTGCCGAATGAGAATGGAGACAGCCCGGCTAGAAGAGCCAACTCGACCTTATCATGGCCCCCTCGGCCGTGGATGATGCAAAGAGCACAATCTGCGTGGCTTGTAACAATTTTGCTGAAAATTTCGGATTGTATGTCAGTAAACGTGGTCCGTTTCGCACTTATCTAATAGAGGGCTCCATCGGCTCTCTGCGTCCGTCAGGACCACGGTAGCCCTCGCGCACAGCCAAGCGCTCCCAAGTGCCCAATCCGCGGCTCAGTGTGATTTCCGTCCGCCGTGCGCTTCGTCTCAGAGCCCCTGGCAAGCGAAGCACTTTGCGTGTGCGGAGTCGAAAGCTGCCCGTTTAAGGACGAAAGCTCATGGGATCGCTGCACCCAATTTCTAGCGCGGACCGAGGGCCCGCACTGGCCGCCGCCTATAGCGTGTTGCTGCATGCCTGGGAACGTGCCCACGATTGCCACGCAGACCCTTGGGAATTCGCGGTCGAGGTCGCGGATTTGCGGGCCGTTGGGCTGACGACGACCGAACTTCGCTGGCTGGCGCGCCAAGGCTATGTGCACCATGCGGAGGAAAGGACAAAGCTCAAGGACAAGCAGCGCGTCTTCGGTCCACGCGACCGGGCAGTGATTAGCAAGAAGAGCGCCTTTGTGCTCACCGCTGCGGGCGCTAAGGCAGCCCCCTACCAGCCGCAGGTCCCGTTCTATGATCGAGAACTCCGCCAGCTGTGATTGGGCAAGATCTTGCTCAAACGGTTTCGGCGGCCGGCGCCCTTGCAGCACATCATTCTCTCTTCCTTCCAAGAGTTGGGATGGCCACGACGCATCGACGATCCGCTTCCCAAGGATCCAGGCCACGATCCCAACCAGCGGCTGCGGGACACGATCAAACGACTCAATCAGAACTTGCGAAAGCACTGGATCCGGTTCCGCGGTGGCGGAAGGGGGTTGGGAATCTTATGAGAACTCAGGCGCCGCGCAGAAGCCACAGAAAGGCCACAGATAAGCCATTGAAACGGCCTCCTCCTGCCATGATAGTCACGTCTTACGACGTTGCTGGAAGTTCTGCTCCGGAGCTTGTGGGTTTCTGCTTCCAGGTTATCTCTTTCGAATGGAGGTCCTGATGCAACTCAACCTCGGCTTGATTTTGTCGGCGACGGCTTCCCTATTTTGGATTTCAACCGCATCCGCTCAAGTCTTTGAGACCCCCAATGGCAACCCGACCGGGCTCTCCGCTCAGACCGGCAATGCGGCTGCCGGCGGGACCTTTCTCTCCGAGTTAGACCCACCCGACGCCATGTCACTCGGCAGCCAATACCAAACCGGATTGACGGAGGCCTTGAATCTCGTGGCGCATAGCGGGAATCAACCCGATTGGATTATCCAATATGAGTATCTGTCCGGACAATTCAGCCTCGGCACGTATGAAGCATGGGCTAGCGGAATTCCTTACTTTACCCAAGGTGTGTTTACGAGTGAATACCAGGACGAGAATGCAGCTTATTCAGGGGGCGCCGGGATCGGCCTAAATTGGCAGTCCGGCCCTACCGATCCCGATCCTTCCTTAATGCACTGGATCAGCTTGGTTTACACGAACGATAGGGACGGCCCTGGGGTGCCGGTGTGGGATGCGGGTAACGGTACGTATTATTTCATCGACGGTCCACAAACCTCTCAAGGCATTCCTTGGTATGATGGACCGATAACCGGGGGCGGTACGACTACCGCAAACGGCACAGACTTTCTGGATAATCCTAGTATTGTCTACTTCAACAATCTATTTTATCACTTCTACACTTATCGAGCATGGACCATTGAGGGGACGAACGAAATGATAGTATCCTATTATGCAGTAGTTTCCTGGATCTATGATTAGGTTGGCCGGGACGGAGGCGCGGATTATGGTTGTAGGTTCCAGCGCTAGGCGCGGTCGCCGACCCCGGAAAACGCCGTTCTTCCCGTTGGTTGCTTATGGCCCGTTCATCGCCCCG
>DATGIQ010000648.1:0-12092 GCA_035295665.1 Gemmataceae bacterium
TGAGCTGCTCGACCATCGCCTCCATGACGGGTCGGGCTGCTTCGATCAGGTGAGTCCGGACCTGTTTGAGCAGATCTCTTCCTTTCTCAGCGGGGAGCGACTTGACCAGCTGCTGCTCGGCCGCAGTCAAGACACCTTGGAGACGGACCACGAGAAGATCCCCAATCAGGTGGGTATGAATGTCCTTGGGTCCGCGGCCCATGTATTCCTGTTCGAAGCGCGTGATCCCTTCGCAGATCGCAGCTTCGATTTCTCCCTGTGATTTCATGGTGCCCTCGAACCTGCCCGCATTCCCAGTCGGAGGCCCGCAGGGGCAATTGCCTGCCCCGCGCGACACAACCGGAGTCTTTGGTCGCCAGGGAACCCGAAACCCATAATACCAAGCGTGGAGCAATAATGCACTTGCTTTCCTTGTTCCTAGCTGTAATATAGAATTAATGGAGCGTTAGTGGGCGTGAAGGGGATCTGCCCAGCGCCTTTTCGAAGTCGTCGGATGACTAGATGAAAGGCATCCCGGCTGTGCCGGGGGGCCGGTTGACGAGTAAGCCGACGTGGTCGAACCGTTCAGGGTGTTCGACCACGTCGGCTTTTTTTCGCCTTCGCCAACACGGCGCGGTTGCAAGCCGCAGAGACGAACCGATGGATGAATCCAAGGCAACCATGGCAGAGCAGATCGCCCGAGCGGCCAGCGCTTTCGAGCGGCAGCGTACGGGCCACGCGCCCAAGTCGGTGACGGTGGTCCTGAGCGCGGACACGCTGGTGATTACGCTGCGCGGGGCCTTGTCGCCGGCGGAGAAAGCCGTGGCTCAGAGCCCGACCGGCGCAGCTCAGATGCAGAAGTTTCACCGCCAGCTGTTCGATAACTCCTGCCAGGTGCTACGGCAAGAGATCAACCGAATCATCGGGGTGGAGGTGCGCGAAGCGACCGCAGAAGTCGAGACGACTACCGGCGCCGTGATGCAGATGTTCGCGACCGGCACCGTGGTGCAGGTGTTCCTGCTCGACCGGAGCGTCCCTGGGGAGACCTGGAGCGGGAGTGGGCCAGGCAATCCGTCATAATAACGGAGGTTCTACCATGTTGGTCTTGTCGAGGAAACTGCAGGAAGCCGTTGTCGTCGGAGGCTGCGACGGCTTCGAGCACGTACTCAAAATCACCGTGCTCGAGATCAAAGGCGGAAAGGTACGACTGGGCTTTGATATCGATGAAGAAGTTCCCGTTCATCGTTGGGAAGTGTGGGAGCGGATCCTCGTTGCCAGTAGACCAAAGAGCCCGCTGAGAGGCACTACGGCGCCAGTTGCATGAACTCGGCGGGTTTGACCTCTCCGAGCCCGTGAGCGCCTCATGCGTCTTTCGAGAAGGTGGCGGAAGAATCAACGGAGATGACTGCAACCATGACAACCGAAGCACAAAACGTCAAATTCCATCGCCAGATGAAGAAGCTGGAGTCCAGCAGGCTGACTCCCGATAAGGTCAAGATGGCGCCCCGCGAACGGATTCGTATTAAGCGCCGCTGCAAGTTATGTGGCCGGGCACGCGCGGTGTATCGCAAGTTCGGCATCTGCCGCATCTGCTTCCGCAACTTGGCCAGCGGCGGTCTGATCCCCGGCGTCCGCAAGGCGAGTTGGTAAGCCTCGCACCGGAGCGGAAAGGATGCCACACCGAATGGGATCCGGCGTTTCGTTTGCACGCAGCCAGCTTCCATGACGAAGGAGCATGTTCGTGAACGCAAGCGAACAACTACCCGAGCGACAGCCTCAGAACCAGGCCAGCCGGCAAGAAGAAAACAAACAACAGGCGGCGGCGCGCGATGGATGGCGCACCGGCAGAAATGGATCCGCCATGTCGGGCTTGGAAAAAGCTCTCGATGCGCTCTTTAAAGCTCAAGACCATTTGAACACGGCGGCCGATCAAGGGGGCGATGGCCTTGCCAAGATGATCGAAGGGATCAACCAGAACCTGAGAGGCTTAGAGCGAGAACTCTCGCAATTGATTTACCGTTTGGGCAACAGCAGCTGATTTCCATCAGGGTACTGTCGCGGTGACCGGGAGAAATGTGATGCCCATGGCAGAGCAGCGCGAGCAACACAAAGACATCCAGCAGCATCAACGCGAGACGCAGAAGACCCTCATTCGAGAACAGGTAATGCACAGGCTCGGCGAACCCCCGGGCCTGCACAAGGTGCAAGTGTGGCGGCTCTGGGAAGATCACTACCGCGTCAATGTCTTTGTCGGCGCGGATGCCACTACCGCCAGAATTGCCAACAGCTACTTCCTGACGTCGGACCACGATGGAAAGATCATCGCGTCAAACCCGAAGCTTACGAAACGATATGGATCTGTGGAGACAGTCCTTGGAAATCGCGAAGAGGTAGCCGAAACATGAACTATAACGGTTTTCCTTTCAATCATGGCAACATCCGCGGGGCCGACAGCAATACGCTTTTGCGCATGTACGACCAGGCTACGGGAGCCTTCAACCAGTCCACGTCGCAGCAGAAGCGTGCGACAGCCAACAAGGCAGTCCAGCGCATCGCCAAAGAATTGCAGAAACGGAACGTGCCGTTGTGAATGGCGGCTGGCAACGACGGAAGGCGCCACCGCTTTTTGCGCGGTGGCTCCTGAAGGGAGGCCCGGCCCGTCAGGCAGATGAGATGGACCCTTCTTTCCCAAGGACATAACCCATGGCAGATGTCATTACGGACTCCATTTTTGCTCCGCCACAGCAAGCGCCCCCGCAGCAGGTCGCGGCCCGAGAATTCGCGGTTGATACGACGAACTTGCTGACGGGCTATGTCAACTTCGCCCGTCTGACAGGGACACCGGAAGAATTGGTTCTGGACTTCGGCCTGAACACCCAGATGACACCCAGCCTCCAAGAGCCGATTAAGCTGACCCACCGTCTCGTGTTGGATTACTACACGGCCAAGCGGCTGCTGGGAGCGCTCCACTGGGCCGTTCAGCAACAGGAAAGCAACTACGGCGTTCTTGAAACCGATATCCAAAAACGCATGCAGCAACGCCGTTCCTGAAGTCTCCCGACTAGAAAGTAGGTTCTCATGGCAGGCCGAATTCTGAATCGACGGGCCTTGCGCGAGCAGGCCGATCAAGTTGAGCAGTCCCAAGCGATTCCCGGCAGCACCGCGCGGGTCGCGATACCGCCCAAGCGGCTTCCCAAGGCAAAGGCTCCGGCTGCGCCGAAGGCGAAAAAACCGCGTGTCAAAAAGGCGCCGCCCCGCCTGCGTGCCCGCTGGGGCGTCTTCGATGGGAGTATGAAGCAGGTCGCGATCTTCGACTATAACCAACGCGCCGCCGCGGACGAGAAGCTCGCGGACTTGCTCGCCCGGAAGAAGGGCATCCATTTCCTGCAAATTGTCAAGGAACCGATGCCCGAGACGGCGCCAACTGAGGCGCCGTTGCTGACGTGATAATCTTTGTCCGTCCGCAGCGAGGGGTGGGCTCCTGCTGCGTGCTTCTCCGAATCCGGGGAAGAATAGTGCATTTCTCTGTTTCGTTAACTGGCTTTACTCCCCGTCTGGGTGAGCGGCCTCTTTTTTGTGGAGTGAGGAAATGGGTAAGAAACTGTACGTCGGCAACCTGGGCTACGGGGTGACCGACAGCGATCTCTTGAGCATGTTTGAGCCGCACGGCACGGTGGAGTCGGCCCAGGTCATCATAGACCGGGAAACCGGTCGCTCCAAGGGATTCGGCTTTGTGGAAATGAAGATGGACCAGGAGGCACAGGCGGCCATCGCCGCGCTCAACGGCCAAGACGCCGGGGGCCGCTCCTTGACGGTCAACGAGGCCCGGCCCAGGCCAGAGGGCGCTCGCAGCGGCTCGGGAGGCCGCGGCGGCTTCACCCGCGGCGGCGATGGTTCTGGCGGCCGGCGCTATTAACTACCGCTCCGGTTTCTGGCAAGCGAGGGAGGTTCGCGTCCTGAGCAAGCAGGAAGATGGTGGACGCACGTCCCTCGCTCGCCTTCCGGGTGCGCTTCGTGTCCAGAGCGCAGTCGCCTCTCGTCCTGCTTCGTGCCGTACCTGGAAGGAGAACGTATGGCTCTACGAATGCGTATCTTTAATCAGGAACCGATTGGTGCGGCCTTGCGCCGCTTCAAGAGGCTGCTGGAACGGAGCGGTCTGAGGAAGGAGCTGCGCAAGCGCAGCCATTACCAGAAACCGTGCGAGGTTCGGCGGGCGGCCAAGCTCCGCACGCAAAGCGCCATCCGTAAGGGCAAGTTGGCCTCCCAGAATGGGTCGTCGCGCTGAGGCCTGGGGCGGCCTATACGGTCCAGCGTGTGACCGTTTCTTGCCGTATCCAAGAAGATCTTCGGCTCGGATGACCGATCTTAGAAGAGAGGACCCTGCCATGCTGAGCAGTTATCCCGTGGCCTGCCCCCATGCGGGCTGTAGTTGGACGGGTAGTGTCGTACCTTCCCTCGTTCAGGGCGGCGCGCACGCGGAGGTCGCGTCCAAGCAGCGGGCTTGGTTTCGCTGCCCGCACTGCCAGGGCGACTGGGAAGTGCGGATCATCGAGAACCGGGTGACAGTCTTGCCAGCCGTCGAGCACGGCGGCTGAACCCCGGCTGTGGGCGAAGGAAGCCACCCATGCCCCTCTGGGCAAGTCCCAGAAGAAAGGAAAAAGCCAGCGCCGCGCTCTCGTGTCCTGTTTTCTGTTCCTTTTTCTCTGTCGCGGCCTGTGAGGAATAACGAACCAAGTCCGAGGAGTTCCCCATTACCACACCACTCGTTTCGAACGTCGGGCGCAGCGCTGGCTGGCCTCGGCTCAATTGGCCCCATATCCTCTGGTGGAGTTTCATTCAGGCGGGGGTCGTGTTAGCCCCCTTCGCTTTCTGCTGGTCGGCACTGGTGGTCTGCCTGGCTCTTTACCTGGCTGCCGGGTTCGGCGTGACCATGGGTTACCATCGGCTGCTCACCCACCGGAGTTTCCACACGCCCAAGCTCGTGGAATATATCCTGGCCGTTCTTGGTTCTCTCGCCAACCAGGGGGGGCCTTTGCAATGGGTCGCAGTTCACCGCGTTCATCATCAGCACAGCGACGCGGAGGGGGATCCGCACAGCCCCCGCGACGGCGTCTGGTGGGCGCATTTGTTATGGTGGATGCCCCATGTCCCGGCCCTTGACGAGTCCGCCTCCTACGAGCGTTACGTCGTGGACTTGTCCAAGGACCCGGTGCACCGCTTCCTGCAACGCTACCACATCCTTTTGCCCCTGGCGCTCGCGGGGCTACTCTTCGCCGTGGGCGAGGTCTGGGGTGGCGTGGGGCTGTCCTGGCTCGTGTGGGGGATTTTTGTCCGCACGGCGCTCCTGTATCATGCGACCTGGCTGGTCAACAGCGCCACCCACCTGTGGGGGTACCGAAGCCATCCGACCCGGGATCACTCCACGAATCTCTGGTGGGTCGCCTTGCTCACCTTGGGCGAAGGATGGCACAACAATCACCATGCCTTTCCGCGCTCAGCCCGGCACGGCTTACGGTGGTGGGAAATCGATGTCACTTACCTACTCATCCGTTTGCTGGGCTGGGTGGGTCTCGCCAAGCAGATCCATGTCCCGGGCAAGATCCTGCATCGACAAACCGCCGCTGGAGCAACCCAAGCCACTTAGCTCAGCGGCGCCGGCCGCCACCGCGCGCCGCCACTGCGGCCACGATTGGAGCCGAAGCCGCCGCGGCCTCCTTCCGGCATGTGGTTTGGTCTCTTGGCGATGCGGTACCAAACAGACTGCAGGAGGGAGATTCTCCCTTGCGAACTTGCTGATCGGTCGGTTCCTGGTTACGGCCCCCCCGAGTGCGGCTCCTGGGGCGGCGCGGGAGCGAAAATGGAATCTCTAAGTAGGTTGGCCATCGGTTATTTCCTTGGAGGAATCGATTGCATACTGTCGTAGGGCGGGGGGCCACCCTCAATCGACAGGAATCGGTCCAAGACTTCGACTTGCCTTTACTTCCCATCTATCCATGGTTCACCACGTTGCTTTTCGTTTCTGGAGTTCGTGGGCGATGCGTTGGACGACTTTCCCGTTCCTGATGCGCTCCAGTGGCGACTTGGACTTGTGGAAGACCTCAGTCGCTAGGTCGTACATGTGCAGCAGCGAATTGGTGTCGGCCCCGCGAATGTTCCAGCGATTCAAAGCAAGAAAATCGATGCTCATGTTCTTGGCTGCCTTTTTGCGACCGAGTGGAAATGGGCCGTGGTGAAGCGAATCGGTGATCCAAGCCGCAGCTTCGCCAGACTGGTCAAGGTTGGCTTCACGGCCAACGCACCACAGAATCGAGTTCGGCTGTTCCTGGGAAAGCTGTCCCGGCCCGGAGCCACGTCGATTTGAAGCATCGGCAGCAGCGAGCGATGGCACTCGGGGCCATTGCTCTACCCAATCGGGCCACCCGTCACCTTCCTGTGGGAGGAGCAGGGCTACCCTCGGTGCCTATTCGCGGATCGGCGGAACACTTTCATGAACTTGCGCTTGAGGCATGCCAACAAGGTCTGGCAACTCACACTGTCACTGGCCCACGCTCTGCATTCCGAGCGGTAAGCGCGGGGTGTCTTGTGTGGTTTTTTGGCTCATTCTGTGACAGGCAGAAGACGTGATTCGTCGTAACTCATTACGCCTGGAGGGATTCGAACCCCCAACCTATGGCTCCGTAGGCCGCTAGATTAGCGGGAAACGGGGGAGTCGGAAGTCGTTGTCACACAACTATTTAGGCCGCCAAGAGCGGCACGTCCGGCCACTTTCGGTTTTCCATATTTTACGCGGATTTCCATTGTTTTCCAACGGATTCTGCGACAACTCCCCCTTGCCGGGTCCGCTATGCACTGCCGTCTGCCCACATCGCACTGAACCTAACCGGGTCGGTCCTGCACACAAATCTCCGTTCCGGATGAAGGGCTTGGTCAAGATTTGGGCATATTCCTTACGGAGGATCTGGCTCGCCCTTTCTATTGGCTGCGACCCTCGCCGCACGACTCGGTTTTGGTTCAAGGTGCGGCCGCTGTCGAGGCTTTGAATGCGAAACTCCCCGTACCATCTTAAAGAATTCGTTCGTGGGTATAGCTAGCAAACAATTTGGGGCTGGGTGCTCGCCACTTTTGGTACACAGGCCAACGCCTCGGTGTGGGGCTCCCTGTTGTCCGACAGACCGTCCCCAAATTCTCTCAGAGGATTGACGCAATGTTTTTCAGACAGTTCCGTAACACTGCGAGGACAAAATCGAACGCTACATGGTCTGGAGGGCGCCCGGCACGCAGAAGCCACTTCTTCCGACCTTTGTTGGAAACGCTCGAGGATCGGACACTTCTGTCGATTGTGAGCTGGATTGGCGGTTCTGGAGACTGGAACGACACGACCCACTGGAGCACCGGCTCTCTGCCGGGTGCCACGGATGATGTGCAGATCAATGTGAGCGGCATCACCGTTACCCATTCTGCCGGGGCCGGAACCGGCCACACGGTACAAAGTCTCACTACCTCGACGTTCGCACCTACCTTTGTCCTATCCGGCGGCACTCTCACGGTTGCAGGTTCGGTCCAGATTGGTAACGCTTTCACCCTCTCGGGCGGAACACTAACCAGCGCGACCGTATCGACCGGAACGACGCTGCAGGGGTTGTCGGGCACTTTAACGGGCGTAACGGTCAACGGCCCGTTCGATATGACAGGAGCGGGTGCCAGCGTGAATGTGACCAACGGGTTGACGCTCAATGGGACGCTGAGTCTGGGAAGCGCCAGCGGCAGCGCCTATGGGCTTCTAAACTTCCAGGGCGGTCAGAGCCTGAGTGGAACGGGCAGCATCGTCTTTGGTGGTAACAGCTCCAACACCGTGTCCGCTAACAGCGGCACCTTGAGTATCGGCCCTGGCTTTACCTTGCATGGCGCCAACGGCACTGTCAGCGGCACCTTCGCCAACCAAGGGACGATCCAGGCCGACGTCGCTGGCGGGGCAATCTCCCTGAGCAACGGTACCAACTGGTCGAATGGCGGCACGATCCAGACGACGCCGGGCGGCGGCCTCGTGCTCCTGGGGGGCAGCTTCACTACGGCCGGGCTTTTTGCCGGGACGGGGGCTGCCGTTACAGCTGGCGCGGGAGCCGGCACCATCCGGCTGGCCGGCACCTTGACCAACACCGGCAGCACGCTGACCTTGGACGCCAATACGACCGGTTCTTGGGACTGGCAGACCGGTAGCATCATCGGCGGCACACTTGCGACCGCCAATGGTGCCGCGCTCATCGTAACCAACGGGGGGACACTCAACGGCGTAACACTCGCCGGCACGCTCGATATGACGCAACTCGCCGGTAGTAGCGTAAATGTGACCAACGGGTTGACGCTCAACACGACCCTGAACATCGGCAACTCGAGCGGGACCACCTATAGCCAACTGAACTTTCTCGGGACGCAGACCCTGGGCGGAAGTGGCAGCATTGTTTTTGGCGGCAATGGCAACAACGTAGTGTCGATCAACGGTGGGAACACCTTGACGATCGGTAACGGCATCCTCGTTCACGGAACCAACGGGGCCATCAGTGGCACGTTTGCCAACCAAGGCACGATCCAGGCCGATGTGGCTGGCGGAACGATTGCCTTGGTCAACGGCACCAACTGGACGAACACCGGAATGCTGCAGGCAGTGAACGGCGCTACGCTCCAGCTTGGAGGACACTTTGCGACCGCCGGACTCGGGTCGATCAGCACCCACGGCGCCAGTGGTGTGTTCGGTACTGTAAATCTCACGGGCACCTTGACCAATACTGGGAATGCCCTCTTGCTCAATGCGGCAACCGGATCCTGGAACATGGTGTCCGGTAGCCAGATCATCGGTGGCGCTCTCAACACGGCGAACGGGGCCGAACTGATCGGTAGAGCAGGGACTCTGAACGGCGTGACGATCAATGGCACCCTTGATATGTCCCTCGATGTCAATAGCAGCTTGGCCGTCCTCAACGGTCTTACCCTCAATAGCACCCTAGACCTGGGTGATAGCTTGGGGATTGGGCATGCATCGCTCGTTTTCTTTGGCGGCAATCAAACCCTGAGCGGCACTGGGACGATTGTCTTCGGAGGCGACACAAACGGTGGCAACGCGTTGACCATGTTGGGGAGCGGGACACTAACCGTAGGGCCGGGCATAACGATCCGGGGCAAGGACGGCACCCTCAGTGGCACGTTTGCCAACCAGGGCACGATCCAGGCCGATGTGGCCGGCGGAACGATTGCCTTGGTCAACGGCACCAACTGGACGAACACCGGAGTCATCCAGGCGCTCAATAGCGGCACGGTGCAATTGGGTGGAAGCTTCACAACAGCCGGTCTGGGTTCAGTCAGGAACAATGGAGGAACCATCAGGCTCGTGGGTACGCTGACCAATTCAGGCAGCACGCTCCTGTTGAATGCCAGCAGCGGCTCCTGGACCATGTCGGGCACGATTATCGGCGGTGCGCTCCATACCGCGGACGGAGCCGCCCTGATCGTCCAGTCGGGCACTCTCAATGGCATGACGGTCAATGGTACGCTGGACATGGCCTCGCTCGGAGGATACCTGACGATTGTCAATGGCTTGACGCTCAACAGCCTCCTGAACCTGGGCAACAGCAGCGGGACCACCTATAGCTCCATTACGTTCCAGGGCAGTCAGACTCTAGGCGGCAACGGCGCCGTGGTTTTCGGCGGCAACAGCAACATGAATAACACCCTGGTCGTGTCAGGCGGCATTCTGACGGTGGGGCCGAGTGTGACCATTCATGGCATCGACGGAACCATCAACGGCACCTTCGTCAATCAGGGCACCATCCAAGCCGACGGAGCCGGTGGGTTGATCTCATTGGTCAACGGAAACAACTGGACCAACACCGGCACCCTGCAGGCGCTCAACGGCGGCACCCTCAGCGCTCAAGGCACCAGCAGCAACTTCTCAGCAGCTGGCACCCTGACCGGCGGCACCTGGCGCGTTTTCGCAAATAGCACCATGCGGGTCCTCAGTCCTGGTATTGTCACGAACGCCGCAAGCGTCCTTCTGGACGGGTCGAACTCGAATTTCTACCGTGACAACTCGAACACGGACGCCCTGAGCAATTTCTCAACTAACAGCGCGACGGGCAGTTTCACGATCCAAAACCACAGAAGGGTGGCGATTGCTGGACCGTTCAGCAATAACGGGGTCATTACGATCGGGCCAGGAAGTACGTTCAGCGTAACGGGCAGTGTCAGTCAGAGCTCAGCGGGAGTCTTGGGAGTACAGATCGGCGGCAGCTCATCAACTGGCTTATTCGGGCGACTGGTGACCCCGGCTGCGGTCAGTTTCGGCGGCACGCTTGCCATCGGCCAGGTGAATGGCTTCGGTACTACGGCAGGCGATAGCTTCCCGATCATGAGCTTTGGGAGCAGCACGGGAGTCTTCGCAGCGATCACCGGCTTGACGTCTGGGCGCATCCAGGTCTTCGCAGCCGTGTTCAGCGCTACGAGTTTGGTTCTCAATGCGCTTGTGAACGCAGCCGATCTGGCGGTAAACACCATCACGGTCCCCTCTGCCGGCATCGCCGGTCAAAATGCGACCATCAGCTATACGGTAACGAACCTCCAGGCTACGCCAACCAGTACGGCCAGCTGGGTCGATTCGGTCTACCTTTCCACGAGCATGGCGCTGGATCCTTCCGCCCTCTTGATCGGTCGGGTACAGCATACCGGCACCGTCGGCCCGCAATCGAGCTACGCACAGACGCTGACAGCGCCGCTACCGGGCGTGGTCCCTGGAAGCTATTACGTCATCGTTGTCAGTGACAGCCGTGGATTGACGGCGGATATTAATCGCGCCAATAACACGCTCGCTTCCGCGGCTTCCATCCAGGTAGACGTGCAACCGCTCTCCTTGGGCATCACCACCACTGGAACGATCGACAACAGTCAAGACATTTATTACCGCGTCGATTTGGCGGCCGCTAGCTCCGTGCTTCTCACGGCACACTTCGCCGCAGCAGGAGGAGGCGAGCTCTACGTTCGCTACGCGAACATCCCTGACAGGACTTCTTTCGACCAGTCCGCCGTGGTGAGCACGAATAGCCAGCAGCAGCTCCAGCTGAGCGACGTGCAGGCGGGCACGTATTACATCTTACTGTATGGCCGTGAGACATCTGCTGGCGGGAAGCCATTCGACGTTACGGCACGCGCCGTACCCTTGAGCATCCAGTCCGTTGGCCCCAACCACGGTGGCAACATGGGGCAAGTGACCGTAACGGTGCTCGGCTCGTCATTTTCTCCCAGCACGAGGGCGAGTCTTGTTCTCGCATCAGGCAGCGAGCTCCCCGCCATGACTGTGCTTTACAGAGACGCCACGACGGTTTTCGCGACCCTCAATTTAACTAATGTGCCGCTCGGCACTTACGACCTCCGGGTGAGGGACAACACGCAGGTCGCTACTTTGGCGGGTGCGTTTAACGTCACCGGAGGCGTCCCTGGCTATGTGACCGCAACGATCACCAGCACGGCGGAAGTGCGCCAGGGACGAACGGGTAAGGTGGTCGTTGATTACTTCAACGCCGGGGACACGGACGCACAACCGCAAAGCTTACAGATCACTAGCGTCGACGACTTGGGAAGACATGCCTTCAACAAATACGTCTACGCCGCCAATACGAAGGGGCCCGGTGGAATTCTCCCGCCCGGTTATCATGGAACGATTGCACTAGATTTTATTCCTCCGCCTCTCCCCGCCGGTATCGTTCAATCGGCAACCACATTCACTCTGCTAGTCCCGCCGCCACCCAGTACGCTCTTGAATTGGAATTCCACATTGGCCGCAGCCCGTCCGAGCTTCATTTCTCCCGACGCCTGGACGGCAATCTCTGCTAACTTCATCTCGTCGCTCACAACGGTAGGCCAATTTGAAACGACACTCGCAAACGACGCCACGTACCTGAGTCAATTCGGTGTATTGACCACCGACCCAAGGCAATCGCATCAAAAGGGCGTGGGAATTGTTGGCGTAGGGGTTGACCGAGTCAAGGGGTGCGCGAAAGATGCCTCTGGAGAACGGAACCCGAACCCGGAGGTGACGGATGCCAGACACCAATCTCTTGGTACAATTT
>DATGIQ010000649.1:0-3517 GCA_035295665.1 Gemmataceae bacterium
CGGATTGGCGTTTACCGAGTGGCGTGGGGTGGCGAATGGCAGCGGAGCTTTGCCGTCAATCTGCTCGATGCCGACGAAAGCAACATCGAGCCGCGCACCGCCATCCATATCGGCGCGGAGCAGGTCGTGAGCGATCAAGAACGGCGACAGCCGCGCGAACTGTGGAAATGGTTTGTGCTCCTGGCCCTCGGTCTTCTCGTGGCAGAATGGTATATCTACAATCGTCGAGTTTATGTCTGAGCAAGCCATGCCAACTTCTCCTGTAGATCCGTCCTCGTCTGCCGCAGCGACCGGCCTGCGCCGGGTGCTGGAATCGAAGGACCCGAAACGGGGTTCCTTCGCCGATTACCGGCGCTATATCCAGCGCCATTACGATGGCCTGCCGGGAGCGCTGACAGCGGTGACGGGTCGGTTGACCGGCCACGAGACGCTGGCCGGCCGGCTGATTCGCCGCGACGGCTTCAACGTGAGGGGCTGCAAACACATCCTCGACGCTGGTTGCGGCAACGGCCGCTACAGCAAGTTTCTCCTATCGGAAGCCGATGCCGACGCCTTCATCACGGGCTTCGACTATTCGCAGCAGATGCTACAACGAGCCCGCAAACGATTGCCGGGCAGCCGCGTCACCCAGGTTGCTGCGGATCTGACCCGCTTGCCCTACCCCGATGCATGTTTCGATGCCATTGTGTGCGGCTGGGTCCTCGAACATCTTCCCGATGCCAGGCCGGGTTTACGCGAACTGGCTCGCGTGTTACGGCCGGGTGGCAAACTGCTGCTGTTGGCTACGGAAGATACCGTGACCGGAGCCCTGTGTAGCCGCTTGTGGCACTGCCGGACTTACAATCGCAACGATCTTCGCCACACGGCTCGAGAATGCGGCTTGCAATGGGGCCGCGAGTTGTGGTTCAGCAAGCTGCACGAAAAACTCCGCCTGGGCGGGATCATTGCCGAACTGCGCCGCTAACGAAATCTGCTGGAACTCCGCGATCCTTTCCTTCCGTTTGCAAGAAGTTTGGAAAAGCGCCATTTGTTTTGCTCCATCAGGGAAGTATTCAGTAAGGCCGCGCCGGCAGTGGACCTGCCACAGGCGGGGTTTGTGCTTCGATTGCGAATTCAGGAGAACATCATGACAGGTTTAAAGCCTACTCTTACCGTTTTCGGTCCTATCCCTTGTGAGCCCAACGTGTGCAAGCTGTGCCATGTGGTCGGAAGATGCCGGCGATTCTCCATGGGCGTGGCGGTCCTGGCAGTCTTGTTGTGCTCGGTCGGATTTGCCCGAGCCAACACAATCATTGTCGATGTGAAAAGCAATTTCTTTTCCCCCAGCGATGTGACTGTCAACATGGGGGACACGGTCCGTTGGATGTTTGATCAGGGCGTCCATACCACGACCTCCAAGGATGGGTTGTGGGACTCCGGAGTTCTCACGCCGGGATCTACGTTTGAACATACCTTTAACGACCCTGGTGATTTTGCCTACACCTGCTCGCTTCATTTTGCCTGTTGCAATATGGCAGGGACCGTCCATGTCATGGCTCCCGCCGCGGCCCAGATGGTCGTAACCGCGCCAGCCAGTGCGACAGCCGGCTCCCCGTTCGATCTCACGGTCACGGCCGTGGATGGCTCGGGCAATGTCGTCCCTGGTTACGCGGGTACGGTGACTTTTGCCAGTTCTGATTCCTACCCGGCAGCACTGCCGATGAGCTACACGTTCACCGCCGCCGACCAGGGCACGCATACTTTTCCGGCGGACGTCACGCTGTTCACAGCAGGATCGCAAACGCTCACGGTCCAAGATAGTACGACCGGCTCCGTGAGCGGCGGCACTACCGTCGCCGTGATCGCAGCGCCAGCCAGCCAATTGATGATCGTGGCGCCCACGAGTGCCGTCACCGGTTCGGCATTCGACGTGACGGTCATGGCCCTGGATCCTTACCTCAACGTGGACATGAACTATGCGGGCACCGTCACGTGGACGACCAGCGATGCCGATCCGGGAATCAGCCTCCCGGCAGATTACCCCTTCCAGACCGCCGATAGTGGGATTCATCTTTTCCAAGGTGGGGTGACTCTGGTCACGCTTGGCGCCCAGACTTTAACTGCGACGGATACGGTGAGCGGGATTACCGGTTCGGCCACGGTTACGGTGGGGTCTGGTCCGTGAATGGGTTCGCGGAGGCGAATCCGAGGCGTACATGCTCGTAGGCACCCGGTGTGAGGGCGGTCTGCCCATGGGGGTTGGGCCGCCCTCGCTTGTTTCATCCCATTTCGGCAATCCCGGCGTCATCGCCGGTCCTTTCCGATGGAGAGAAAACCACAGCGACGAAAGCGGCGGGCGGCTGCGGCAGAAGTCAGGAACTGCAACAAGCGAGCGGCCTGCTCTGATTGTGGACCTCGGCTGACAATCACCGCAGTGTACTCGATCGGGATGGGTAGCCGGTGGACATGGAAAAGCAACCGGCAACCGTGAGCTGCGACCGCGTCACTGCTGTACGCCAATCCCACGTCCGCCTGACCCGCACGCACCGTGGCCAGCACGGCCCGCGAATTATCCACGGGAACTACGCGCGGCAATAGGGGCGTGTAGAGATCCAAGCTTTCGAGAAAAGCGCGGGTGTAATGCCCCAATGGGGAACTGACCCCGGCCACGGCAATTCGGGCGATGCTTGGTCGAAGCAAGTCGCGCGGCTTGCGGACAGAACGTAAGCTCTCCACTGGCCCAATCGCGGCCAGCGTGTTTCGTACCAATGGCGTTCGAGTGCCTCTCTGGATCAGGCGCGCCGCCTCAAGCCGGTCCAATTGCCGCGTGTCGGCTGTGAGGAAGAGGTCGGCAGGGCTCCCGGCGAGCAGGTGATCCGCCAGCTCATCTGAGGCCCCGAAAATCGCGCGTGTCTGGGCGGCCGGTTCGTGGAGAGCAAAGTCAGCGAGGAGCTGGCCCAACGGCTCTTCAAGGCTGACCGCGGCCGCGATATGCATACTGGTCCTCGCCGAATTTTCGACCAGTCGTGGCCAGAGTGCGTTGGCGCTTCGACGCAATCGCTCCTCAAACTCACGGAACAAGGCCACGGCGTATCGACCCTGAGGAGACAATTGGGCGCCTCCTCCTCCATGACCTCCCGTGGCCACGAGGACAAGGGCTTGCCCGGCTGCCTGGTTCATGCTTTGCACGAGCAACCACGCGCGCCGGTAGGACATCCCCAGATGCCGGGCGGCGGCGCTGATGCTGTGGCAGCGCTCGATCGCTTCGAGGAGTTCCAGACGTCCACTTCCGAGAACAGCCTGACCCGATCGATCGAGCCAAACTCTCAGACCGACCTTCCACTCCTTCTTCCGTGCAATCTGCGGCCGCTCGGAAAACATGGCCTGCTGTCCTCCCCTCTCGGCGCAGCGTGATCGCAACCAATTTCGCGCCAAAGAGTCTCACTTCATGACTTGTTTCCGGGTGTCGGGACAAGAGTCCGCGCCGGCCGGAATCCAATATTCAGATCCCGGAGCCCGGGTACGTGCATGTAGCGAT